>CALCDT010000058.1 GCA_937900425.1 uncultured Alphaproteobacteria bacterium
GCCAACTACTTCACCGCCGCCGGATACGACGCAACCTGATGGGATTCCGCTCTAGTAACGGTGCCTGTCAGTCGCGGAAACTTCCCCGCGACGGCGCGGGCGATCGCGCCGACCGTCCGCCCGCCGTACCGTACGGCGCTCGCGACCGCCTCGGTCGACTTGACCCCGACCTCGATCAGGCTCTCGTCCACCATCCGCGTCAGGTCGCGGGCCTGTTCCGTCAGCAGGCCCCTTTCCTCCGACATCGGCCGCAGCACGTCGTGCAGCGTCCGGCGCGCCGCGGGCGCGTCGTCGATCAGGGCCCTGATCTGGCCGTCGCGGGCGATGATCTCGCGCCCCTCGGCGAACCCCATGACGAGGCGGGCGTGCTCCCGCAGCAGCGTCTCGAAGCCGGCCGTCAGCTCGGGTTCGAGCGGTTCGGTCATCACGCCGGCCGGCAACGGCGGCCGCAGCGCCTCGACCAGCCCGCCGAGAGCCGATCCGGCGGTGACGAGCGCGGCGACGTCGAGGTCGGCTAGGTCCGCCCGGATCAGTTCGCCGTAGCCGTCCAGGGTCCGACAGAGCGTCCGGTGCGAGTTGCGGCAGCGTTGCGCGTCGTCGCGGAGCTCGTCGAAGACGCGCCGCAGCCCGTCGAGAAGCCGCTTTTGTAAGGGATCGTCCCGTTCGCCGGGTCCCGGCACGTCCGGCGCGAGGTCGAAGCCGTCCGGCGTGACGAGCAGCGAGGCGCCCGGTCCCGGATCGGCCGGTGGCGGCGGCAGTTTCTTCAGCCATTCGTCGATCGCCCGCGCGGTCTCGTCTGCGGCAGTGTGCAGGCCCTTGTGCTTCGGCCGCCAGTCCGCCACCGGCTTCAGGTTGCCCTTCGCGTCGTGCGGAACGCACTGGCGGGTCCCGAAGGTGTCCTTCCAGAAGGACGTCTCCAGGATCACCGGGATCAGCAGCGCGCCGCGGCCGTCGGCGGCCTGGAGGATCGCCGGCAGTTCGGTGTCGCGGATGTAGTTCGAGGCGAGGAAGTTCGCCGTGACGAGGCAGACGAAGATGTCGGAGCGGTTGATCGCCCGCCTGATCTCGTCGTCCCAGACCTGACCGCCGGCGAGGTTCCGGTCGAACCAGACGGTCAGGTTGCGGCCGTGCTCCACCGGCGCGAAATGCTTCCGGAACCCTGCAGATGGGCCGCATCCGCGTGGGCGTAGGAGAGGAAGACCTGGGTCGGACGTTCGGCCGGCATGCGGCGCCGATCATCCCATGCGCGTGCCGGCGCGACAACGTCCGCGTGGGCTCGAAAAACCCCGCCCGGCCGCGTTCATACCTTCGCCGGAGTGACAAAGCCGCCGCCGCTTCGTAGGCTCCGGCGAGAAAACAAGACGTGCCGGCGGCGTCCTCGCCGGCCACCGGGAGGAATGAGCATGAAGCGTCTCGGCCGCCTCGCCCTCGCCGCCGCGTTCACCGTCGCCGGCCTCGGTCTCGCCGTCGCCCAGGACTATCCGACGAAGCCGATCACGATGATCGTGCCGTTCGCCGCCGGCGGTCCCACCGACACCATCGCCCGCATCGTCGGCGAGAACATGAGCCGGACGCTCGGCCAGCAGATCGTCATCGAGAATGTCGCCGGCGCCGGCGGCACCACCGGCTCGACCCGCGCCAAGGACGCGGCGAACGACGGCTACACCATCCTGATGGGCCACATGGGCACCCACGCCGCCTCGGTCGCCCTCTATCCGAACCTCGCCTACGACCCGCTGAAGGACTTCGAGCCGGTCGGCCTCGCCGCCGGCACCCCGGTGCTGATCCTCGCCCGCAAGGACTTTCCGGCCGAGACGCTTCAGGAGTTCATCGAGGTCGTCAGGAAGGAAGGCTCGGCGATCAACAACGCCAATGCCGGCGTCGGCTCGGTCTCCCACGTCTCCTGCCTGTTCTTCAATTCGGCCGCCGGCCTGAAGCCGACCGAGATCCCCTACAAGGGCACCGGCCCGGCCATCAACGACCTGATGGCCGGCCAGGTCGACTATCTCTGCGACCAGATCGTCAACGCCGCGCCGCAGATCCAGGCCGGCACCATCAAGGCCTACGCCATCGGCACCCCCGAGCGTTCGCCGGCGCTGCCCGACGTGCCGACCTCGGCCGAGGCCGGCCTGCCGGGGTGGCAGGTGCAGGCGTGGAACGCCATCTTCGCGCCGAAGGGCACCGACCCGGCGATCGTCGAGAAGCTCAATGCCGCCCTCGTCGCGGCGCTCGACGACGAGAGCGTCCGCAAGCGGCTGCTCGAGCTCGGCAGCGTCATCCCCGAGGGCGAGGCGCGCACCTCCGCCGGCCTCGGCAAGCACGTCGAGGCGGAGATCGGCAAGTGGTCGCCGATCATCGAGCAGTCGGGCGTGACCGTCGCCAACTGAGCCCGGCCGCGGAGCGGCGGCCGTGAGCGGCCCGAGCGGACCCGGCGCCTCCTGGCGCATGCCCGTCAACCTCGTCGCGGGGCTGGCGCTCGTCGCCCTCGGCGTCGCCGCCTGGGTGCTCGGCGCCGACCTGCCCGGCTCGACCGGGCCGATGCTCGGTCCCGGCAGCCTGCCGCGCGGCGTCGCCGCGATCATCGCCGGCCTCGGCGTCGTCATCACGGTGGCGGCGCTGTTGCGGCCGGAGCGCGAGACGGTGCGCTGGTCGCTGCGGGGGCCGGTGCTCCTCCTCGGCGCGGTGTTGCTGTTCGCGGTGATGGTGCGGCCGCTCGGCCTCGCCGTGGCGACGCCGGTGGCGATCCTCGTCGGCGCCGCGGCGAGCCGCGAGACGCGGCCGGTCGAGATCGTCGTCTTCGCGGTGCTGCTCACCGCCTTCTGCGTCGGCCTCTTCCGCTACGCCCTCGGCCTGCCGATCCCGGTGGCGCCGTGGCTCGGACTGTGAGCCGTGCCGTCCCGCCGGCGGGCGGGGCGGCCGCATCCGCCTGAGGCCTCATCCGCCTGACATCGAGGACGCCGCGTGGCCGATCTCCTGGCTCATCTCGCACAAGGCTTCGGCGTCGCGCTGACGCTGCAGAACATCGCCTTCTGCTTCCTCGGCTGCCTCGTCGGCACCCTCGTCGGCGTGCTGCCCGGCGTCGGCCCGATCGCCACCATCGCCATCCTCCTGCCGATCACCTTCGGGCTGGAACCGGTCGGCGCGCTGATCATGCTCGCCGGCATCTACTACGGCGCCCAGTACGGCGGCTCGACGACGGCGATCCTCGTCAACATCCCCGGCGAAGCGACGAGCGTCGTCACCACCCTCGACGGCCACGCGATGGCCAAGCGCGGCCGCGCCGGCGTGGCGCTCGGCGTCGCCGCCATCGGCTCGTTCGTCGCCGGCACCGTCGCCACCCTCCTCATCGCCGCCGTCGGCGCGCCGCTGTCGCGCCTCGCGCTCCTGTTCGGGCCGGCCGACTATTTCTCGCTGATGGTGCTCGGCATCGTCTTCGCCGTCGTCCTCGCCCACGGCTCGATCCTCAAGGCGATCGCCATGATCGCCCTCGGCATCCTGCTCTCGACCGTCGGCGCCGACATGGAGACCGGCGGCGCCCGCTACACCTTCGGCCTGTCGAGCCTCGTCGACGGCATCGACTTCGTCGTCATCGCCATGGGCCTGTTCGGCTTCGCCGAGATCCTCAAGAATCTCGACGACCCGGAGCCGCGCGACGTCACCGACCAGCGCATCGGCTCGCTGCTGCCGGACCGCGACGACGTCCGCGCCTCGGCCCTGCCGGTGGTGCGCGGCACCCTCATCGGCTCGCTCCTCGGCATCCTGCCGGGCAACGGCGCCGTGCTCGGCCCGTTCGCCTCCTATACGGTCGAGAAGCGCATCGCCAAGGATCCTTCCCGTTTCGGCAAGGGCGCCATCGAGGGCGTCGCCGGGCCGGAGGCGGCCAACAACGCCGGCGCCCAGACCTCGTTCATCCCGCTGCTCACCCTCGGCATCCCGCCGAACGCGGTGATGGCGCTGATGGTCGGCGCGATGACCATCCACGGCATCGTCCCCGGCCCGCAGGTGATGACCCGCAACCCCGACCTGTTCTGGGGCATGGTCGCCTCGATGTGGATCGGCAACCTGATGCTGCTCGTCATCAACCTGCCGCTGATCGGCCTCTGGGTGCGCTTCCTGAAGGTGCCCTACCGGCTGATGTTCCCGGCGATCCTGACCTTCTGCTGCATCGGCATCTACTCGATCAACAACGACCCGTTCGACGTCGTCCTCGCCGCCTTCTTCGGCCTCGTCGGCTACGTGCTGATCAAGCTCCGCTTCGAGCCGGCGCCGCTGCTGCTCGGCTTCGTCCTCGGCCCGCTGATGGAGGAGTACCTGCGCCGGGCGCTGCTCCTGTCGCGCGGCGACCCGCTCGTCTTCGTCGAGCGGCCGCTGTCGGCCGTCCTCCTCCTCCTCGGCGCCGGCATCCTCGCCGTCGCCCTGCTCCCGTCGCTGCGCCGGAAGCGCGACGAGGTGTTCCAGGAGTAGGGGGAGCAAAAGCAGGAAACGAAGGCTCCCCGCCCGTCCTCCCCCTGCCGAAGGGGAGGCCGGCCGGAGCCGAAGGCCCGGCAGGTGGGGCCGGATCACGCTGCCGCGGAGACGGGGAGGCAGGACGGCGATCCGCGCCGGCACCGAGCTGGTCGGTCGATGCTATGCCGCGTCGGCCGATGGCGTGTCCCGGCGTTCGCCGCGAGCGTCCCCTCGCCCCGCGTGCGGGGAGAGGGTGCCTGAGCGTCGGCGAAGGCGGGGGAGGGGTCCCGTGCCGCGACG
>CALCDT010000059.1 GCA_937900425.1 uncultured Alphaproteobacteria bacterium
TGGGCTACAAGAAGGCCGGAGCCCCTCCCGGGCGCCGGGCTCACTGCGTCTCGGTGAGGGGAAACTCGACCACGACGTGGGTGCCGCGCGGGCCCTCGGCGTAGCCGACGGCGGCGTCGAGCTTCGCCGCCATCGCCCCGAGGATGCGCGTGCCGAGGCCGGTCGAGCGCGAGTCCGCCTCTGGTGGCCGGCCGACGCCGTCGTCCTCGACGGAGATCACGGCCCGCTCGGGCGAGCACCGCCTGACCGACAGGCGGATCGGCCCCTCGCCATCCGGATAGGCGTATTTCCGGGCGTTGATGACGAGTTCCGTGACGATGACGCCGATCGCCACCGCCTGGTCGGCGCTGACCACGATCGGCTCCGCCGAGACGGTGAGCGGCGCCGCGTCGGCGCGCGGGCCGGCGGAGGCGAGGTCGTCGGCGAGGGCGGTGAAGTAGGTGTCGAGGGAGACGGTGCCGATCTGCGCCGCGGTATGGAGCCGCTGGTGGACGCGCGCCACCGCGTGGACGCGCTGGATCGCCGTCTCCAGCACCTCGACGGTCTCCGGCTCCTTCACCGTCCGCATCTGCAGCTGCAGGAACGAGGCGATCAGCTGCAGGCTGTTGGAGACGCGGTGGTTGACCTCCCGCATCAGCAGCTCGCGCTCGGCGGCGAGCGCCTCGAAGCGGTCGCGCGCCGCCCGCACCTCGGCCTCCGCCGCCTTGCGGGCACGGCGCAGCTCGGCCGCCTCGAACGCGCCCTCGATCGCCGTCTCCAGCAGCTCGAAGAAGCCGCCGTCGACGTCCTTGATGACGTAGTCCGCGGCGCCCGCCTTGAGCGCGCCGATGGCGACGCGGCTCTCCTGGGTGCCGGTGACGTAGACGACCGGCGGCGGCGCCTTCATCCTCGCCATCTCGCCCAGCACGTCGATGCCGGTGCGGTCCGGCAGATAGTGGTCGAGGGCGACGACGTCGAAGCCGCCGGCGCCGAGCCTTGCGAGACCGTCGTCGGCGGTCAGGGCCTCGGTGACGCTGTGGCCGGCCCGCTCCAGGTGGCGGCGGACGAGGCGCTGCAGACCGGGGTCGTCGTCGACGTAGAGGATGCGGATCGACCGGGTCTCCATCACGGCATCTCGGGAACCTGGATGACCGAGAAGAAGAGCCCCAGTTGGCGAATGGCGACGGCGAAACTCTCGTAGTTGACCGGCTTGGTGATGTAGACGTTGCAACCGAGATCGTAGCAGCGCTGGATCTCGCTCCTGTCGTCCGTGGTGGTGAGCACGACCACGGGCGAGAGCTTCAGGTGCTGGTTGTTCTTGATGATCTTCAGAATCTCGATGCCGGTCATGTCCGGCAGGTTGAGATCGAGGAGGACCAGCAGCGCGTTGCCCTTGTTGACGAGGCCGGTGCCGTCCTCGCCGAGCAGGAAGGCGAGGGCGCTGGTGCCGTCGACAAAGGGCAGGATGGTGTTGTTGACGCCGGCCCGACGGATGTTCTTCTCGATCAGGCGCGCGTGGCCCTCGTCGTCCTCGACCATCACGATCGTCACCGGCAGCGTCATGGTCTCGTGTCCTTGCTTGCGGCGGTCCAGGCGGTGGGCAGCGTCACGCGGAAGCGGCTGCCGGAACCGGGGCTCGATTCGACGGTGATGGAGCCGCCGAGCCGGCGGACGAGGGTGCGGACGTGGGCGAGGCCGATGCCTTCTCCCGGCCTATCCTGGACACCGGCCCGGCGGAACAGTTCGAAGACCCGGTCCCGGTCCTGCTCGGCGATGCCGCGCCCGTTGTCCTCGACGAGATAGACGTTGCGGCCGGGGCCGGCCGTGCAGGTGATGGCGATGGCGCCCGGAACACCGGGCCGCAGATACTTGATCGCATTGTCGACGAGGTTCGTGAAGACCTGCTCGACCGCCAGGCGATCGGTCAGTTGCCGCGGCAGCGGCCCGATCGTCACCCGCGTTCCGGTTTCCTGCAGCTGGTGTTCCGGCGTGGTGCCGATCGAGCCGATCAGCGCCGCCATGTCGACCGGTTCCGCACGGAACTCGCGGCGGCCTTCACGGGAGATCTTCAGAATGGCGTTGATCAGCCGGTCCATCCTGGCGATCGACGCCTTGATGAAGCGCAGCGCCTCGTCGATCTCCCCGACGAGCGCGTCGTCGGCCGCCTCGCCCTCGCCGTCGTCGCCGCGGGCCCGGTCCAGTCGCGCGACGAGGTCGCCGCGCAGCGCCTCGAGCTCGCTGGTGAAGCCCATGATGTTGACGAGCGGCGCCCGGAGGTCGTGGCTGACGATGTAGGCGAAGCGCTGGATCTCGTCGTTCGCCTCGGTGAGATCGGCGGTGCGCTCCGCGACCATTCGCTCGAGGTTCGCGTTGGTCCGAGCGAGAAGGTCGCCGGCCTGCCGCAGCGCCCGCTGCTGGTGCCGCGCCTCGAGGACGGCGGCCACCGCGAGGAGGACGATCAGGACGAGGCCGGCGAGGCCGATGACGAGCAGTTGCACGCTGGTACGGCGCAGCTCGGCGGTGCGGACGCCGGTGAGCCGGCGCTCTTCCGCCTTCATCGCCGCGAGCGTCGGCGCCAGCGCCTCGTTGATGATCTCGCCGCGGTCGCTGCGGACGATGGCGATCGCATCGTCGGTGCGCCCGGCGGCGTAGAGATCGACCGTCTCGCGCAGCTCCTCGACCTTCTGGACGAGGAGCTCGTCGATCCGGTCGAGCGCCGCCTGCTGGTCGGGATTGTCGGCGACGAGCGCCCGCATCGTCTCGACTGCCGGCAGTATGTCGTTGATCGAGCGGTCGTACATCTCGCGGTAGCGGGTCTCGCCGGTCAGCAGGAAGCCGCGCTGGCCGCTTTCCGAGCGGCGCAGCAGCAGCTGCACGGTGGAGATGGCGTTCTCGACCTCGAGGGAGTGGTTGGCGGCTTCCGCCGCCTGCTGGGTGCGGACGACGAGCAGTACCGTCGTCAGGCCGATGACGACGAGGACGACGAAGCCGAAGGTCAGCAGCCACGGGATGCCGACCCGGCTGCGGAGCGCTTCCAGCACGCGGACGATCGCGCCACGAACCGGCCGCCCTGACGCCGGCGGGGGGGCGTTCGCGGATCCGGAGGCGGTCGCTTCGTCCATGGAACTCGGGCGCTGCGGAAAAGACGGGCTCGCGCCCCCGGGAGCCCGCGCGGCCCACCGGACAGCACGAACGCGGCAGCGTCGGAGACGGTTCCGCGTCCGCGGGTCTTTTTCAGCGCGGCCGGACTTCGGTTCGGCGAGCCCGCGGCCCGCGTCCGGGGGGCGCCGGCTAGAGATGGCCCATCAGCACCAGGATAAGGACGATGACGAGGACGATGCCGAGGCCGCCGCTCGGCCCGTAGCCCCAGCCGCGGCTGTAGCCCCACGACGGGATCGCGCCGATCAGCAGCAGGATCAGGATGATGATGAGGATGGTGCCGAGCGTCATGGCGGTGCCCTCCGTTGGCGCGGCCGGTCAGGCGGCCGTCGGGCGGCCGGTCGGGCGGCCCTGGCAACCAACCCGCGCCGGGGCGCCGGGTTCCACGGTCGCGGAAGCGGGAAGGCCCGGCCGGAGGGGCCGGCGCCGGCACTTATCCCCGCCCCGGGGGACCGCCACGGGGCGGGCCGGGACGGGCGCGGGGCGGGGACAAGTCCGCCGCGGCTCAGTCGAGGCGGGCGTTGCGGAGCCGCAGGGCATTGCCGATGACGCTGACCGAGGACAAGGCCATCGCCGCGGCGGCGACGACCGGGGACAGCAGCAGGCCGGTCAACGGGTATAGGAGCCCGGCGGCGATGGGCACGCCGGCGGCGTTGTAGACGAAGGCGAAGAACAGGTTCTGGCGGATGTTCGCCATCGTCGCCGCCGATAGCCGGCGGGCGGCGGCGATGCCGGTGAGATCGCCGCGCAACAGCGTCACCCCGGCGCTCTCGATGGCGACGTCGGTGCCGGTGCCCATGGCGATGCCGACGTCGGCGGCGGCGAGCGCCGGGGCGTCGTTGACGCCGTCGCCGGCCATCGCGACGACGCGGCCCTCGGCCTTCAGCCGGGCGACGACCTCGGCCTTGCGGTCGGGCAGCACCTCCGCCTCGACCTCGTCGATGCCGAGGCCGCGGGCGACGGCGGCCGCCGTGGTGCGGTTGTCGCCGGTCAGCATGACGATGCGGATGCCCGCCGCGCGCAGCGTCGCGAGCGCCGCCGGCGTCGTCTCCTTGACCCGGTCGGCGACGGCGAGGACGCCGGCGACGCGGCCGTCGACGGCGACGAGGATCGCCGTCGCTCCGTCGGCGCGCAGCGCCTCGGCCTCGGCGGCGAGCGGCGCGGCGTCGATGCCGAGG
>CALCDT010000060.1 GCA_937900425.1 uncultured Alphaproteobacteria bacterium
CCGCAGCACCGCCCCCGCGTCCGCCGGTCCCTCCAGCGCCGTGCCCGCGGGCAGGTGCAGCGGCCGGTCGAGCCGCCAGGCGCCGTCGATCCGCACGGGCGTTCCGGCCGGCGCCGCGGCGATGGCCGCCTCGAGCGCCTCCCGCCCCCGGTCGTCCCGCTCCGCCGTCGTCATCTCCGCCCTCCCGCCACGCCGCCCGTCTCCGGCCCGTGATTTCCCGACGGATCGGGACGTCACGGGCGGTGTGTCAGCCGGCCTTGCGATAGGCGCGGCGGTGTTCCCGGGTCTTGTAGCCGATGTCGATCTTCTCGTAGTCCGGATCGGGATCGAGGAAGAGATCGCAGATGAACTTGACGTGGCAGACCACGATCTGCTCGTCGGTGTAGAGCTTTTCCAGTGGAGGATTGGAGTTCTGCCGCATCGTCGGCGAGACGTCGAGGCTCCAGTCGTAATCGTCCATCAGAAGGATGCCGCCCGGCTTCAGCAGGTCCTTGAGCAGGACCGTGGCGGTGGCGTCGTATTGCCAGACGTGGGCACCGTCGAAGAAGATGAAGTCGAACATCGCGGTCTCGCCGGCGGCGCGCCGCTCCAGCACCAGCTTGCCCAGCGTCCAGGAATAGCTGTCGAAGAAGCGCCGGGTGTTGGGGTGGCCGACGGTGTTGGTGAAGCCCTCGCCGGCGAGATCGGCGATCAGCGGTTCCGTCCGTTCGCCGAAGTCGAAGAAATGGATCTCGCCCTTGTTGTCGAGCGTCCGGCAGAGTTCGAGCGAGGTCGCGCCGACACCGACGCCGACCTCGGCGATCACCGGCTCGGGATGGCTCTCCATCACCCGCTTCAGCAGGTCGATGGCGTGTTGCGCGGGCTTGGAGATGGTGGCGAAGCGGGGATCGTTGGCGAGTTCCAGCATCGAACGGGAGTCCTTTCCGGATCGGGGATGGCGTCGGGGCCGTGGTCGGGCCGTGGTCGTGGTCGGGACGGGCTCGCGGGAGAACCGCGCCCGCCGGCGGAATCAGGTCTTCCCCTCGAGGGCGGGCCGCAGCATCGGGCTCCAGCCGGTGACGCCGAGATGGAAGCGGACGTAGCTGCGCAGGAAGCGGGATCGCTCGGTCTGTCCGCGCTTGGGCGCGCGGAAGCCCGCGGCGACCCTCGTCCAGTGGTCGGCGAGGGCGTCGTGCACGCCCGCCGGGATCGTCGGCCTTCGCGGCTCGTCCAGCAGTGCCGCGGCGCGCGGGAAGGCCTCGTACCAGTCGCCGACGAGGTCGTCCTCGCGGCCGACGTGACCGAGGAAGCCGTCGAACTTCGCCAGCCGCGGCCGGGCGACGAGTACCGAGGGCACGTCGTAGGCCGCCGCCGTGACGTAGCCGTGCATCGAGGCGCCGAGATGGAGGTCGGCGTTGGCGATGGCGGCGGCGATCTCGCGCAGGCTGCGGGCGTCGTCGACGACCAGCTTCGGCCCCTCCATGAAGCGGCCGAGCCGGCGCGCCGTGGTGTCGTCGTCGTGGCAGGGGGCGAGCGGCAACAGCACCGGCACCAGCCCCTTTTCGGCGGCGAAGGCGGCGATGCGGCCGGCGAGAGCGTCGAGCGGCATCGTCGCCGAGCGGGCCTTGACGTGAACGGTCATGAAGCGCACCCCGGAGGGCGCGGCCTTGCGCTCGAGGAGTTCGGCGAAATCGCCGTCGAGCGTCCGCTTCGGCCAGAGCCGGGCGAGGCCGGCGGCGGTGTCGGGCACGACGGCGGCGAGCGCCGCCGCCCGGCGCAGGTTGGCGGCGCTCGCCGCGTCGCGCACCGCGAAATGCTCGCAGGCTTCGGCGAGCTGGCGCATCGCCACGTGCTCGCCGAGGGCCTCGGGCAGCGGACGGGGCACCCCCGGCGCGTTCCAGGACACCGGCACGTTGTGGACCGCGCCGGCGACGCCGGCCCCGAGCCAGAGGGCGCCGTAGGCCCAGGACGACAGGTCGCCGATGCCGTAGTCGATGAGGTGACTGTCGCCGAGGTGGACGATGTTGCCGCCGCCGACGAGCAGGCCCTTCAAGTCGAACGGCGGCCGCGCCATCGCCTCGGCGCCGAGCGGGGCCATGGTGTCGCGCCAGCCGGTGGCGACCGCGGTCGGCGAGCAGGCGTGCACGGCGATGCCGTGGGGTGCGAGTTCGTGGGCGGCGATCAGCGGGAACAGCAGGTCGCCGTAGTTGCGCACGTCGAAGGTGCCGGTGACGAGGATGTCGCGGACCGCGCCGTCGTCACGGCCCGGCGGCGTCCGGGGGGGCTCGTCGGGGGGCATGGCGGCGTCCTCTCCTCTTCACGCCGGGCGGGCGGCCGCGCGATCCGCCGTCGCGGCGATGCGATCCGGCTCGGCCCGATTCGCCGTCAGACCATCGCCCGCCGCGTCCACCGGCGCCAGCGTCAGCGGCAAGGTTTCGAAGACGCGCCAGTCCTCGTGGGCGAAGAGGCGGCCGCGGCTCGATCCCGGCGCCAGACGGTACCGCTCCAGCACCGCCCGCACCATCGCCTCGGCCTCCGCGGCGCCGAGCCGCGGCCCCTGGCAGACGTGGGCGCCGCCGCCGAAGGCGAGCAGCGCCGCGCCCTTGCGGGCGAGATCGATCCGGTCGGGCTCGGCGAAGGCCGCCGGGTCGCGGTGGGCGGCGTCGGTGCGCAGCACGACGACGTCGCCGGCGCGGATCGCCGCCCCGCCGACGACGACGTCGGCGAGGGCGACGCGGCGGTTGAGACGGCGCAGCGGCCCGCAAAGACGAAGGGTCTCGCGGATGAAGCCGGGCATCGCCGCCGGGTCGGCGCGCAGCCGCTCCTGAAGGGCCGGATCGCGGGCGAGGAGGTCGAGGGCGGCGGCGATCGTGCCGGCGATCGATTCGGCCCCGGCGATCAGCAGGAAGACGGCGAGGTCCGCGGGTCGCTCGTCCGGATCGCCGGTGGCGAGGCCGGCGATCGGCGTCCCGGCGCCGGCGAAGGGGGCGAGCGCGTCCCTCAGCGTCGTCGCGCTCGCCGCCGCGCTCTCGAACACCCGCATCGACGCGCTCGGCAGCCAGGCCTGCGTCAGAGTCAGGGCGAGAGCGCGCAGGGCGCCGCAGCGTTCGGCGTCGAGGCCGAGCAGCGCGGCGAGGACGATCGTCGGCAACGGCGCGGCCAGCGTCGGCACGGCGTCGACCTCGCCCGCCGCCGGCAGGCCGGCGACGATCGCCCGGGCCCGGGCGAGGAGATCGGCCTCGTCCCGGCCGTCCTTGTCGGCGCCGGCGACGTCCGAACCGGGAAGGCCCGAACCGAGAAGTCCCGCGACCGCCCGCCGGCAGCGCCGGTGCTTGTCGCCGTTCTGGAACACCATGGTCTCGCCCAGCAGGGCGAGGAGATCGCCGAAGTCGCGCCCGGTGCGCCCGCCGATCCGCCCGGCCCGCGCCGCGACGTCGAAGACCGCGAAGTCGGGCGAGCGCAGCACGGCGGCGACGTCGGCGTGGCGGGTCATCGTCCACTGGTGCTCGAAGGGGCCGGCGCGCGGCGGTGCGGCGGCCGCGACCGGCGCGTCGGGATCGGTGACATCGAGGCTCACACCGGCCCCCCGTCCCCCGCCGGCGCCGTCGTCTCGCCCTTGCCGAAGATCACCGCCATGCCCCGGCGCACCGAGGCGGCGTGGTGGGCCGTCGCCTCCTCGTCGAAGGCGGCCTTCGGTGCCCGTTCCAGCTCGAAATGACCGTGGTCGCGTCCGCGCACCAGCGTCGCGAAGTTGCGCAGGCCGCCCGCCTGGGCGACGTCGCCGGGGATGTAGCGGATCGCGAAGCCGATCCGCCGGTCCGGCGAACGGTTGGCCGGCGAGCCGTGGACGATCAGCGGGTCGTGCATCGACATCTCGCCGGGAGCGAGCACGACGTCGACCGCCTCTGCCTCGTCGACCTCGGCGATCACCTCCTCGCGGCGGCCGAGCATGTTGAGGGCGTCGCGGCTGTCGCGGTGTTCGAGGATGGTCCGGTTGCTGCCGGGGATCATCCTGACGCCGCCGTTGTGCGGGCCGCTCGCCGTGAAGGCCAGCCAGGCCGTCACGGCTTTGGGCGCCGTCAGGCTCCAGTGGGTCTGGTCCTGGTGCCAGGTGACGTGGCGCTCGCTCGGGCCGTTCTTGATGATGAAGCTCGTGCCCCAGCACAGCAGGTCGGGGCCGAGCACGTCCTCGACCGCGTCGACGATGGCGGGATGGTGGACGACCTCCCAGAGCCAGGGCACCAGCAGGTGGATCTTGGCGTTCTGCGCGGGCGGGATCCGCCCTGCCCGGCTCGCCTCGATCGCCTCCAGCGCCGCGCGCATCGCCGCGATCTCGGCGTCGGAGAAGACCCGCACCGGAAAGACCACGCCGTCGCGGCGGAAGCGATCGATCTCGGCCTCGTTCAGGCGCTTGCCCATTCGCGGTCCTCCGCTTCGATCCTGCGCAGCGTTCCGCCGGCATGGGCGCGGCGCGCCTCCTGCCGGCGGATCTTGCCGCTGGTGGTGCGCGGCAGCGCGCCATAGACGAGAAAGCCGACCTCCGGCACGAGGCCGCAGTGCCGGCCGACCGCCTCGGCGATCGCACGGCCGAGGGCGGTGAGGTCGGTCCCTCGCCGCGCCGCCTTGGCGATCTCGCACAAGAGCACGAGGCGCTCGCCCTCCGCTCCCGCCGCGGCGAAGGCGGCGATGGCCGGCACCGCCGGTCCGGCGACGGCGAGGGCGGCCTCCTCGGCGTCGGCGGCGTAGACGTTGTGGCCGTGGACGATGACGACATCCTTGATCCGGTCGACGACGACGAGGCCCTCGGGTCCGAGGACGCCGACGTCGCCGGTGTGGAAGCGCCGCTCGTCGCCCTCGCCCCGAAGTCCGGGCAGCGGCGCGACCGTGCCGCGCGCCCCGTCCCAGACGCCGGTGGCGACGTGCGCCCCGCCGACGCAGATCTCGCCGGCCCGCCCGGGCGGCAGCAGCGCCCCGCTCGCCGGATCGCGGATGGTGACGCTGCAGCCGGCGGGCGGGTGGCCGCAGGAGACGTGGAGCCGGCCCCCTTCCGCGTGCGCCTCCGCTCCGCCCGCCGCGCTTCCGTCGGCCGACACGCGGTGAAGGCCGGTGCCCTTGTGCACCGACGTCGCCAGCAGCGTCGTCTCGGCGAGGCCGTAGCAGGGCAGCAGGGCGGCGGGCGAAAAGCCGGCCGGCGCGGCGAAGGCGGCGAAGCGGGCGAGGCTCTCGGCGCGGATCGGCTCGGCGCCGCAGAAGGCGATTTCGAGGCTGGAGAGGTCGAGCCCCGCCAGCCGCTCCGGCGCGATCCGGCGCACGCAGAGATCGTAGCCGAAGGTCGGCGAGCCGGCGACGGTGCCGCGGTGGCGCGAGATCGCCTCGAGCCAGCGCACCGGCCGCTGGATGAAGGCCATCGGCGGCATCAGCACGGCGGTGGCGCCGACGAAGAGCGGGTGGAGGATGGCGCCGAACAGGCCCATGTCGTGATGCGGTGGCAACCAGTTGACGACGACGGCGTCCGGCCCCATCGCGAAGATCTCGCCGATCATCGTCTCGTTGGCGACGATGTTGCCGTGGCTGATGACGATGCCCTGCGGCTCGCGGGTCGAGCCGGAGCTGTACTGGATCACCGCCGGATCGCCCGGGGCCGGCATCGGCGGCAGGACGCCGCCACGCCCGGCGAGCACCGCCGGGTCGAACCGGGTCAGGCCCTTGGGATCGATCGCGGCGTCCGGCGCCGCGAGCAGCGCGCCGGTGCGAAGGTCGGCGAGCACGAGGTCGAGTCGGCGGGCCGCCTCGCCGGTGGCGGGGAACGGCACAGGCACCGCGATCGCACCGGCGCGCAGGCAGGCGAGCAGGGCGACGACGAAGTCGAGGCCCGGCGCAAGTGCCAGCACCACCGGCCGGCCGGCGAGGCCCTCGCCGGAAAGACCGGCGGCGAGACGCGCGACCCGCGCGCCGAGTTCGCCGTAGGTGGCCCGCTCCGTCACGGCCTCGCCGCGCTCCAGGAAAAGGACGGCGTCGCGATCGGCGCGGGCGGCGACGTGGCCTTCGAAGATCTCGGGAAGCGTCGCGCCGCACCCGGCCACGGCCCCGCTCACGACGCCCCCTCCCCCGCCCCGCCGGACTTGGCCATGGCGGGCAGGAAGATCCGCATCGCCTGGCGGCTGTAGACGGCGTAGCGTTTCAACGCCTCGGGATGGAAATCGTCCTCCGGCGGCGGCTCGAGGTCGTAGGTGCCGTGGTCGCGGCCGCGCACCAGCGTCGCCGATCCGCGCTTGCCGCCGACCGTGGTGACATGGCCGGCGACATAGCGGATGGCGAAGCCGCAGCGGCGCGTCGTCGAGGAATTTGCGGCGGAGCCGTGGACGACGAGGACGTCGTGCAGCGACATCTCGCCCGGCCGCAGCACCACGTCGACGGCCCCCGCCTCGTCGACCGCGACCGCCACCTCCTCGCGGCCCGGCAGCATCACGTCGTTGTCGCCGGTGTCGCGGTGGGCGAGCCGCCCGTGGTGGGTGCGCGGGCTCACCCGCATGCAGCCGTTCCCGGGCGTGGAGGGCGTGAAGGCGACCCAGGCGGTCAGCGCCGCCGGCTCCGACAGGCCCCAGTAGGTGACGTCCTGGTGCCAGGGCACGTGCTTGGCCGTGCCGGGCAGCTTGTCGAAGAAGCCGGCGCCCCAGCACAGGATGTCCGGCCCGAGCACGTCCTCGACCGGATCGAGGATCGCCGGATGGTGGACGAGATCCCACAGGAAGGGCAGCAGCAGGTGGATCTTGAGGTTCTGCGAGGGGATCACCCGCCCCGACCGCTGCGCCATGATCGCGTCGAGCCGGGCGAGGCCGTTGCCCGCCTCCGCCTCGCTCATCACGGCGAGCGGCGCCAGATAGCCCTCGTCGCGGAAGCGGCTCACGGCGTCCGGCGCCAGGTGATGGCCTGCATCCGGGTTCTTCGCCGCGGCCGGCGTCGTCGTCTCGTTCATGGTCCCTCTCCCCGGCCCGCGGCCGTGACCGAGCCGCTGCGGGCGTCGTAGAGCCAGCCCGGATCGCGCACCGAACGCAACGGATGGCCGCGCCGGCGCAGATAGATCCGGCTGCCGGTCTTCAGCACCTCGATCGCACTCTCCGGCGTGCTGGTCGAGAGGCCGCCGTGGATCTGGTGGAAGGTGCCCTCGCCGAGGATGCGGATCTGCTGGACGCCCGGCAGCGCGCAGGCCCGGCTGTAGGCGTCGGGATTGGCGACGCCGCCGCCCGGCTCGACGAAGGCGGCGTCGTAGCCGCCGAGCTCGTCCCAGAGCGCGCGCGGCAGGAACAGCGCGTTGGTCTCCAGCATCGGCCCGGCCGGCCCGCCACGCAACTCGCTGGTCGCCACCTCGAACAGACGGTAGCCGTCCGCCGGCCAGCCGATCGCCTCCAGCAGCCGGTCCTCGGCCTCGCCGTCGTAGCCGTGGCGGACGGCGTCATACTGCAGCGACGGGCCGAGCTGGTGGTTGAGCGTCGCGATCACCGGCCGCGGATGGAGCCGCGAGGCGGCGAGGCAGGCGGCCAGCAGCCCGGGCGAGGCGAGCCGCGCCCCGTCGATCCACACGCCGATCAGCTCCCCCCGCGCCGCGGCGAGCCCGGTGTTGACCGCCGGTACCGGCGAGACGGTGGGCGCTTCCTGCGCCAGGACGCGGATCTCGGCATCGAGACCCGCGGCGATCGCCGGGTCGGGCGGCACCGGCGAGCCGTTGTCGACGACGACGATCTCGACCTCGTCCGCTCCGATCCCGGTCTGGTAGGGCGGCGCCAGCGAGCGGAGCGTGCGCGGCAGCTCGCGCTCCATCCGGTGGCTGACGACCACGAGCGAGATCGCGGGACGCGTCAAGCGGCGTCTCCCCCGGCGACGCCGGCCGATCCTGGCGCCGCCGCGCCGGCGCGCCCGCCGGTGCCGTCGGAGGCGAAGGCGGCGACGAAGGCGTCGATGGAGGGATGCTCGAACAGCTGGACCGGATCGATCTGGGTGGCGAACTCCTCCTCCATCACCCCGGCCATCACCACCGCCTCGACGCTGTCGAGGCCGTAGCTGTCGAAGGTCGCGGCGGTCGGCACGCCGTCCGGCAGCGCCAGCGTGCCGCCGATGTAGGCGACCATCCAGGCGCGCAGGGTTTCGGCATCGCAGGGCAGGCGTTTGTCCATGGGTCACCTATCGGGGGAACGGGGTCCGACGCTCCGGGAGGCGGAGCGTGCGGCCGAAGCGGGGGAAGGAGCGGACGCCGACGCGGCGACCGGCGCAGAAGGCGGCAGCGGTATCGGTGTCGGGGCCGATGTCGGTGTCGGGGCGCCGCGCATGCGGGCGTTGAGAAGCGGTGCCATCGCCCAGCCCGGCCCCTCGCGGTCGAGCGCTGCGGCGAGCACGGCGAGGGCGAAATCGCGCCTCGCCTCGCGCCGCTCGTCCGGCCGGTCGAGGGCGGCGACGATCCGCCGCCAGTGCTCGTCGAGCGCGGCGAGCGCCGCAGCCGGCACGATCGGCCCCGCGGCCGGCCGGCGTGCGGCGGCCTTGGCGATCGCCGCGTCCCAGTCGCGGGCGAAGTCGTCCATCCGGCCGATCTGCCCGAGCAGGCCGGTGAACTTGTTGTAGGCCGGCCGGCCGACGAGGACGCCGGGCACGCCGTAGGCGGCGGCGACGACATAGCCGTGCAGGGAGGCGCCGAGATAGAGCGCCGAATGGGCCAGCGCCGCGGTGATCTCGGCGAGGCCGCGCGGATCGTCGAGCAGGACGAGCGGAGGAGCGTCGGAGCCGGCGACGTGGCGGGCGAGGTCGCGGGCCACCGCCGGATCGTCGTGGCTCTCGCCCACCGCGACCAGCATCAAGGTCAGGCCCTCGGTCCGGGCGAAGGCGGCCAGCGCGGCGGCGAGGGCGGCGCGATCGAGACCGGCGATCGAGCGGTTGCGGACGTGGATCGCCAGCAGCCGCTCCTCGCCGGAAAGGCCCTTGCGGGCGAGGAAGCCGCGAAAGGCGCCGGCGAGGTCCGCCTTCGGCCAGACCGAGGGAAGGTCGAGGATCGGGTCGGGCACCACCGCGACCGCGACGTCGCCGGCCGCCGGCAACAGGGCGCGGCTGCCGGCGTCGCGCACCGCGACATAGGAGGCCGCGCGCAGCGCCGCGGCGACGATCGCGCCCTGCCGGGTCGAGAAGGGATGGGGCACGCCGGGCGCGTTCCAGACCACCGGCACGTCGCGCAGCGCCGCGGCCAGCGTCGCCCCGAGCCAGATCCCCGCTCCGGCCCAGGCGCCGACGTCGTCGCCGTTGTAGCGGTCGAGGAAGTCGAGCGAACTCGTGTGGACGACGTAGCCGCCGCCGATGACGATGCCTGACACCGGCGTCTCGCCGCTCGTCATCGCGGAAAGGTCGACCGGCGCCAGCGCGTCGGGAAAGGCGGCCGGGCGGGCGCTCGGCGCCGCGGCGACGACGGTGTGGCCGGCCGCCGCGAGGCGGTGGCGGGCCACCACCGGAAACAGCAGGTCGCCGTAGTTGTCCATGTCGAACATGCCGGAAATCAGCACGGGCGGCCGTTCGGTCATGGCGCGCCCCCGCCGGCGATGGCGGCGTCGAGCACGGTGAAGAAGCTGCCGTCGGTGATCATGTGCTCGATGGCGAAATGGTCGGCGCAGCCGGGAACGGCGTGGAGGTGAACGTTGGCGAGGCCGGCGAGCAGGCCGGCGGCCTCGACGTCCGGGGGAAAGTCGGCGCCGTAGCACTGGTGGATCGTCGTCGCCGGCGCCGAACGGATCAGGTCGGCGACGGTTCCCTGCTCGCGCGTGAAGTCGGAAAACAGGCTGGCGCGGGTGCCCTCGCTCGCCGTCATCGCCGGCGGCGGGGCGTCGTCGGCGGCGTCGACGCCGAGGTTGACCGGACCGGCGAAGGAGATCGCCGCCCGCGCCCCCATCATCGCCGCCGCCCGGATCGCCGCGACCCCGGCGATCGAGGAGCCCATGGTGACGACCGGCACGCCGAGGCCGGCGGTGATCCGCGCGAGCCCGGCGATCATCGCCCCGTGGTCGGGGCCGAGGGCGCGCACCCCGCTCGTGAAGCTGCGGTGGTTGAGATCACGCAGGTAGACGACGTTGACCGGGCGCTGGCGCAGCAGACCGTCGGCGTGGCCGTGCGGCAGGTAGCCGAGGCCGCCGACGACGCTGGCGAACAGCACCACGGTGGCCCGCGCCCCCGCCGTTTCGATCACCTGGAGATCGTCGTCGCAGAAGTTGCCGACGGCGCGCGGATTGGCCCAGACCGCGTCCGGCTGCGCGGCGAGGGTCGCGGCCAGCGGCACCGCCATCGATCCGACAGGGCCGTCCGGCGACAGGCGGTCGAGGATCGCGCGGGCCTCGCCGGTGCGGTCGTGGCGCAGGCAGGCGACGGCATACTGGAACCGCCAGCGTTCGTCCGCCGCCATCGCGGGCGCGCGGGCGGCGAGGACGGCGAAGAGCGCGCGGTCGGCCTCGCCCGGCAGCGGGCAGCGGTTGAAGCGGAACAGCAGCAGCCAGTCGCCCGGCCAGCGTTCCAGCGCATCGGTCAGCAGCGCGGTCATCTCGGCGGCGCGCCCGGAAAAGATCGCCGCCTGGATGGCGCGGCGGGCGACGTCGACGCGATCGGGCGCGGCCGCCTGCAACGCCCGGGCGAGATGATAGGCCTCCTCGAAGCGGGCGGCGGAGAACAGCAGCTCGAGTTCGATCTGGCGGCTCTCGTCGGTCAGCGGGCCGAGGGCGCGGGCGGCGGCGAACAACGCCTCGGTACGCTCGCGCTCGCGGGCGCGGAAGGCCAGGGCGGCGAGCTTCAGCAGGACGAAACGGTCGTCGGCGCCGCCGTGGAGCAGGCCCTCCAGATAGGTGCGCCGCGCCGCCGGATCGGCGAGGGTGACGATCGTACGCGACAGCAGGCCGGTGCGGGTGCCCTCCGGGGCCTCGCCGCGCCAGACCGCCTGGGCGAAGACGTGGCGCGCCGTCTCCGGCCGGCGGGTGCGCAGGGCGAATTCGACGAGACGCACCGCCGGCCACGGGCTGCCCGGATGCTCCGCCCGCGCCGCGTCGAGGCGGTCGTGGGCGTCGGCGAATCGGCCGAGGCCCTCGAGAACGCCCGCCTCGCGCAGCTTCAAGCGCAGGTCGCGCGGCCATAGCCGCCGGGCCGCGGCGACGCGCTGACCGACAAGGACACCGTCGCGGACGCCATCGA
>CALCDT010000061.1 GCA_937900425.1 uncultured Alphaproteobacteria bacterium
GCGTCGCCTTGCCGGACGCCGTCGCGGTCTCCGGCCGCCTCGCCGACCTCGCCCGCGCCGACCTCGTGCTCTGCGTCGTCCCGGCGCAGGCGACCCGCGCCCTCGCCCCGGCGATCGCGCGGGCCGTGCGCCCCGGCGTGCCGCTGCTCTCCTGCGCCAAGGGCATCGACGCCGGCACCGGGCAACTGGTCTCGGAAGTGCTCGCCGCCGAAGTCACCGCCTCACCGGTCGCGGTGCTGTCGGGGCCGGGCTTCGCCGCCGAGGTCGCCGCCGGCCTGCCGACCGCCGTCACCATCGCCGCCGACGAGGAGGCGCTGGCCGAGGACCTCTGCCGCGTTCTCGCCGGCGGCTCGTTCCGGCCCTACGCCTCGGGCGACGTCGCCGGCGTCCAGCTCGGCGGCGCCTTGAAGAACGTGCTGGCCATCGCCGCCGGCGTCGTCGCCGGCCGCCGGCTCGGCGCCAGCGCCGAGGCCGCCGTCGTCACCCGCGGCTTCGTCGAGATGCGCCGCCTCGCCGCCGCCTGGGGCGCCCGCGCCGAGACGCTGATGGGCCTCTCCGGCCTCGGCGACCTGATCCTCACCTGTCGCAGCCTGCAGTCGCGCAACTTCGCCCTCGGCCATGCCATCGGCGCGGGCGAGGAATTGCCCGCCAGGCTCGCCGAAGGCGCCGCCACCGCCGCCATCGCCGTCCGCCGGGCCGAGGCCTTCGGCCTCGACGTGCCGATCATGGCCGCCGTCGCCGCGGTGATCGACCACCGCATCAGCGTCGACGAAGCCATCGCCGCCCTGATGGCCCGTCCGCTGAAGCGCGAGGACGTCTGACGGGTGATTGCGGCCGCGCCTCGACAGCCGCTATCGAGGGGTGCAGGCGCCCGCTCCCGCCGTCAGCCGTCCCGGGCCTCCGGCATCAGGAATCGCAGCGCGTCGGTCGTCCGTTTCGGATCGATCTCGTGGATCTCCGCGGTGACGATGCCTTCGGCGACGAAAGGGTCGGCCATGATGCGCGCTTCGTGGTCGCCGCGGCTCTCGCCGTCGGCGAGGATCGCCCCGCCCACCGAGGGAGCCAGTGATCCGCTGCACAGGAAGACGCCATCGGCGAAGCCCTTGGCGATCCATGCGTTGTGCGCGGCCATGAAGGCCGGCGCCGCCGACCGGTTCTCCGCGAATTTCAGGAACGTGACGAACATTCGGTGTTTCCTCCCGATCGGGTTCGCTTCGAGGGGTCCGGCACCCCGCCGAGCCAGTCCGTGATCGCCGCGACTTCGCGGCGGATGAACGCTTCGTCGCGATAGGCCGACGCGAGGATCGCGACCCCCTGCGACCACGCCAGCAGGCGAAGCGCCAGCGCGTCGGCCGCGTCACCGGCGCCGAGCGCGCGGAACTCGCCGGCGAGCCAGTCCCGGAACAGTTCGAAGATCGCCACTGCCCGGGGTTGCGCCCCGTGGCCGAGCTTGGCGAGTTCGGCGACCAGCGTGCCCACCGGGCAGCCGTGGTCCATGATCGCTTCGCGGTTGACGACGACGATGCCGACGAAACGAAGGATGCGCTCGCGCGGCCCGTGCCCTTCCGCCTGCCAGGCGTCGAGCATCGCGCGGGTGCGCTGTGTCCGCAGCGCGAGCACCGCGTCGAGAATGTCATCCTTCGTCTTGAAATGATGATAGAAATTTCCTCGTGATATGCCGACGGCCACGGCGATGTCGGCAAAGGACGTCGCCTCGAAGCCGCCTTCGTAGAACAGCGCGTCCGCCTTCTCGACGATCAGATCCCGCGTGGTCGCCATCCGCTCCCGTCCCGTCCGCCTCGCCGGTTTGCGAACCGTCTCTACATCGTCGAGATCACGTCCACCCCGCCGACGCCCCGTTCGGGCTCGGCGGGGTTCGGACGGTCTGGGCGGACCGAACCTGTCCGCGCCCGGTCGGCCTTGTCACCGCCAAATTAGGGCGATTGTCCTAGACATGTCAACCAGCGCCGCGCCGGGCCGCGCGGGGCGATTTCCTCACCGCCGGTTTTCGTCTAGCGTGCCGCCCGACCCGCCTTTTCCCTTCGGAGATTCTCCATGCTCTTCGCCGTCAGCTGCATCGACAAGCCGGACCACGGCCCCGTCCGCGCCGAGAACCGTCCCGCCCACGTCGCGTTCCTGAAGGCCAATTCGGCGAGCGTGAAGGCGGCCGGTCCCTATCTCTCCGACGACGGCGAGGCGATGGTCGGCTCGCTGCTGATCGTCGAGGCCGAGAGCCGCGCAGCGCTGCAGGCCCTGCTCGACCAGGACCCTTACGCCCACGCCGGCCTGTTCGCCGCGGTCGAGATCCGGCCGTGGAAGTGGACCATCGGCGCCCCGGCCTGAGGACGCTCCGCGATGGCTTACTGGCTGTTCAAGTCCGAGCCCTTCAAGTGGTCGTGGGAGATGCAGAAGGCCAGGGGCGCCGCCGGCCAGGAATGGGACGGCGTGCGCAACTATCAGGCCCGAAACAACATGCGGGCGATGCGCCTCGGCGACCAGGGCTTCTTCTACCACTCCAACGAGGGGCTGGAGATCGTCGGCATCGTCGAGGTCTGCGCCCTCTCGCACCCGGATTCGACGACCGACGATCCGCGCTGGGATTGCGTCGACGTCCGTGCCGTCCGCGATGTGCCCAAACCCGTCTCGCTCGCCACCATCAAGGCGACGCCGGCCCTCGCCAAGATGAGCCTCGTCACCTCCATGCGCCTCTCGGTGCAGCCGGTGACCGAGGAGGAGTGGAAGATCGTCTGCGCGATGGGCGGGCTCTGACGAGGCCGCTCGCCGGGAGGGGACGATGACGGATCTCTGGAACGGACGGGCGGGCGGCACGCGGGCGCTGGTGATCGACTGCGAGACCACCGGCCTCGGCGCCGACCACCGCGTCGTCACCTTCGCCGCGCTCGCCCTCGTCGACGGCGAGCCGACCGGCGGTCACCTCCATCTCGTCTTCAACCCCGGCCGCCGCAACGATCCGGTGGCCGCGAGCATCCACGGCTGGCACGACGCGATCCTCGCGCGGCAGGATCCCTTCGATCGCCACGCCGACCGCGTCCACGAGGCGCTCGGCTCCGCCGACGTCGTCGTCGCCCACAACCTCGGCTTCGATGCCGGCTTCCTGAGACGCGAATTCGGCCGGCTCGGCCGGCAACTCGCCTTCAGGGCGGCCTACTGCACCATGCAGCACTACCGGCGGGCCTATCCCGGCGAGCGCCGGGCGACGCTCGACGCCTGCCTCGCCCGCCTCGGCCACCGTCGGCGCGGCCAACTCCACGGCGCGCTCGAAGACGCCCTGCTCGCCGCCTGCGTCTTCCGCCACCTCGCCCTCGGCCTCGACGTCCGGCCCGATTTCGACGCCGCCGCGGATCCGAGCAACTTCGTGCGTTGACGGCGGAAGGCGCGGGCACGGCGCCGACGGTCGCCCGGTCCGGCCGGCTCCCGCCCCGTCGCCGGCGATGGCGGCCGCCGCGTCCCGAATTCGCTTGCACCATCCCGCGCGATAGCGCTCTCCTCGCCGCGCGCCCTCCCACTCGAAAGGCCCCCATCGTGCCGGGCACCCTGTCCGACCCCCGCGCCTTCATCCTCCGCAACACCCGGCCGCTTCCGCCGCCCCACGTGCCTGAAATCACGCTCCACCTCGCCGACGAGGCCGTGGAGCTCTGGACGAAGACGGAGGAGGAACTCGGCGAACTCGGCCTGCCGCCGCCGTTCTGGGCCTTCGCCTGGGCCGGCGGACAGGCGCTCGCCCGCCACGTTCTCGACAATCCGGATCTCGTCGCCGGCAGGCGCGTGCTCGACTTCGCCTCCGGCTGCGGCCTCGTCGCCATCGCCGCGATGAAGGCCGGCGCCGCGGCGGCGACCGCCGCCGAGATCGACGTCTTCGCCTTCGCCGCCATCACCCTCAACGCCGAGCTCAACGGCGTCGACCTCGCCATCGAGGCCCGCGATCTCACCGACCCCGGGCAGGCCGGCTTCGTCGCCGGCTTCGACGTCGTCTTCGCCGGCGACGTCTTCTACGAGAAGCCGATGGCCGAGCGCGTGCTGGCGATGGCGCGGCGGGCGCAGGCGGCCGGCGCCACCGTTCTCGTCGGCGACCCGGGCCGCAGCTACCTGCCGAAGTCGGAGCTCGTCCTCGTCGCCGCCTACGAGGTGCCGGTGACGCGGGCGCTCGAGGACGCCGAGGTCAAGCGCACCAGCGTCTGGCGGCTCGGCTGAGGCGATGGCCGCGGCCTCGGCAGCGCCGCGTCCTTTCGTCACGGCGGGCGCCGCCGGAATACCCCTCGAGGGCCGCATCGGCGTACGGGCGGCGGCCCGGCCCCGGCGCGTGGCCCTTTCCCCGCCCCGGCTGCACGTTCGCAGACTTCGCGACGAAAGTGGGATTTCTCCCGAGTGGACCTTTGCCGCGCCCTGAGCATAATGCAGTGCAGCAGGCGCCGGGGGAGGCTGCCTGGCGTGAAGAAGATGCTTCGGGAGGAAGACGATGACGGATACGGTCTATCCGGTGCCGGCGGACTTCGCCAAATCGGCGCTGATCGACGCGAAGACCTACGAGGACATGTATCGCCGCTCGGTGGAGGACCCGGACGGCTTCTGGGGCGAGGCCGGCAAGCGGCTCGACTGGATCGAGCCCTACAAGACGGTCAAGAACACCAGCTACGATCCGCACAACGTCTCGATCAAGTGGTTCGAGGACGGCGTCCTCAACGTCTCCGCCAACTGCGTCGACCGCCACCTCGAAAAGCGCGGCGACCAGGTCGCCATCCTCTGGGAGGGTGACGACCCGAACGAATCAAAGGCGATCACCTACCGCGAGCTGCACGCCGAGGTGTCGAAATTCGCCAACGTCCTCAAGGCCCACGGCGTGAAGAAGGGTGACCGCGTCACCATCTACCTGCCGATGATCCCCGAGGCCGCCTATGCGATGCTCGCCTGCGCGCGGGTCGGCGCCATCCACTCGATCGTCTTCGCCGGCTTCTCCCCCGACAGCCTCGCCGGCCGCATCGAGGACTGCGCCTCGAAGATCGTGCTCACCGCCGACGAGGGCCTGCGCGGCGGCCGCAAGGTACCGCTCAAGACCAACGTCGACGCGGCGCTGAAGAAGGTCGAGGGCGTCACCAGCGTCATCGTCGTCCGCCGCACCGGCTCGGACGTGCCGATGACCGAGGGCCGCGACCACTTCTACGACGCCGAGGCCGCCAAGGTCTCCGCCGACTGCCCGCCCGAGCCGATGAACGCGGAAGACCCGCTGTTCATCCTCTACACCTCCGGCTCGACCGGCAAGCCCAAGGGCGT
>CALCDT010000062.1 GCA_937900425.1 uncultured Alphaproteobacteria bacterium
GGCTGGCCTGCCCGAGAACGGCCCGCTGGTGCTCGGCCCGCAAACCCCGACCGCGGCGACGCCCGCGCCCGCCGCAGCCGCACCGGCCGCCCCCACCGAGACCGCCGCTCTCGCCGCCGGTGATTCGGGCTGGCGCGTCCAGATCGCCTCGGTCGGCAGCGACGAACTCGCCCGCAGCACCTTCGCCCGCCTGCAGAGCCGCTTCTCCTCGGCGATCGGCGGCCTGCAGCCCGACATCCAGCGCGCCGATCTCGGCGCCAAGGGCGTCTACTACCGCGTCCGCGTCGGGCCGACCTCGTCGAAGGACGAGGCCAACCAGATCTGCAGCCGGATCAAGGCCGCCGGCGGCGACTGCATCGTGGTGCGCCGCTGACCGGCGCACCCGCTCGCCCGGCCGTTTTCCGGAGATCGACAGGATGACGATGCGCCGCTTCGTCTCGGGCGCCGCCGGCCCGCGCCTCTCTGCGGCCGAACGCACCTTCTTCGCCGCAACGAGCCCCTTCGGCCTCATCCTGTTCCGTCGCAACATCGAGAGCCCGGACCAGGTCCGCGCCCTCGTCGCCGATTTTCACGACGCCGTCGGCCGTGCCGCACCCGTCCTCGTCGATCAGGAGGGCGGCCGGGTCCAGCGCTTCGGCCCGCCGCACTGGCCGAAGCTGCCCTCGGCCCGGCGCATCGCCGCCGCCGCGATGCGCGAGGGCGACGACATCGCCCGGATCGCCGGGCGGCTGCTCGCCCACGATCTTCACGCCCTCGGCGTCACCGTCGACTGCGCGCCCTGTCTCGACCTCTCGATCCCCGGCCAGAGCGACGTCATCGGCGACCGCTCCTTCGGCGCCGATCCGGCGACGGTCGCCCGGCTCGGCCGCGCGCTCGCGGAGGGCCTGCTCGCGGGCGGCGTGCTGCCCGTGATCAAGCACGTGCCCGGCCACGGCCGCGCCCTCGTCGACAGCCACCTCGCGCTCCCCGTCGTCGAGGACGGCGTCGATTTACTGGCGGCGAGCGACTTCGCCCCCTTCGCCGCGCTCGCCGACCTGCCGGCGGCGATGACCGCCCACGTCGTCTACACCGCGCTCGACCCCTCCCGCCCCGGCACGACGTCGGCCGTGGTGATCGGCGACGTCATCCGTGGCCGCATCGGCTTCAAGGGCCTGCTGTTCAGCGACGACGTCTCGATGGGCGCCCTCGAAGGATCGCTCGGCGAGCGCGCCCGGCGCTGCCTGGACGCCGGCTGCGACGTCGTCCTCCATTGCAATGGCGACTTCGCCGAGATGGAAGCCGTCGCCGCCGCGACTTCGGTGTTCGAGGGGGAGGCGCTCGCCCGGGCGGAGGACGCGCTCGCCGCCATCCGCCCCCCGCAGCCAGCCGACGTCGACGCCTTGCGCGCCCGCTTCGAGGCCGCTATCGCAGCGGCCGACGGGCTCGCCTGAGCCGACACCGCCGAGCCGATGGAGCACGACCGCATGCGGCGCCTGACCCTGGCCGAGGCCGAGGCGTTCGCCACCGCGACCCTCGCCCGCTTCGACACTGCCCCGGACATCGCCGCCCTCGTCGCCAGGGCCCTGGTGCTGTCGGAAGCCTCGGGGCTCAAGGGTCACGGGCTGATGCGGCTCGAGACCTATTCGATCCAGACGCTGGCGAAGAAGATCGACGGCCACGCCCGCCCGCAGGCCCGCCGCGTCGCACCGGGCCTCGTCGCCGTCGACGCCCGCACCGGCTTCTCCTATGCGGCGATCGACCTCGCGCTCGGCGAGCTTGCCGAGATGGCGCCCCGGCAGGGCATCGCCATGGCCGGCATCAACCACTCGGGCCATTCCGGCGCGATCGGGCTCCACGTCGAGAAACTCGCCGAGCGCGGCCTCGTCGGGATGATGTTCGCCAACGCCCCGGCCTCGATCGCCCCCTGGGGCGGGCGACGCGCCGTCTTCGGCACCAACCCGATCGCCTTCGCCGCACCGCGCAGCGGCAGCGAGCCGATCGTCGTCGATCTCTCGGTCGCCAAGGTCGCCCGCGGCAAGATCCTCGCCGCCGAACAGCGCGGCGAATCGATCCCGGAAGGCTGGGCGGTCGATGCCGAAGGTCGGCCGACCACCGACGCCAGGGCCGCCCTCGCCGGCACCATGCTGCCGATGGGCGACGCCAAGGGCACGGCGCTGGCGCTGATGGTCGAGGCGTTCTCATCCGCACTCGTGGGCGCGGCCTTCGCGACCGAACAGTCGAGCTACTTCACGCCCGATGGCGGCCCTCCCGGCGCCGGCCACGCGATCATCGCCTTCGATCCGTCCTTTTTCGCCGCCGACGCCCTCGGTCGCATGGCCGAACTCGCCGCCTCGATCGAGGATCAGGACGGCGCCCGCCTTCCCGGAACGAGCCGCCGCGCCGCCCGCGCGAGGGCCGCGGCCGAAGGGCTCGTCGTCGATCCCACCCTCGACGCCGCGATCGCCCGCCTGGGGGAACGCCACGGGCGCTGACGCAGCCCCGACGCGGCCGCGGTTCGTTGGAGGCGTCGCGAAGGTGCTCCGCGGCGAGGGCGATCGCCGTCGAGTTCGGTCACGCCGATGATTGGCGACCGCGCCGCACCGCTCGGACCGGCCACCGGAACCACGGCCCCTCGGTGACGCCGCTCACGTCTTCCTGAGCAGATAAAGCTCCCAGCCGAACACCGAGACGATCACCTGGACGCGCGCGAAGCCGGCCTCGGCGAACAGCGCGAGGTTCGCCTCGCGGCGGAGCGGATGGAGCGTGGAGCGGACGGCGCGTTCCTTCGCCATGATCTCGTCGTCGGTCAGCCCCATCATGTGCTTGTAGGTGTTCAGGAATTGGTGGTTGGACATCTGGTCGTGGCCGTCCGCCTCCACCACCTTCTCCGCGACGACCGCGCAGCCGCGCCATTCGAGAGCGGCGTGGATCTTCGCGAGCACGGCCTTGCGGTCCTCGATCGACAGGAACTGCAGGGTGAAGAGACAGGAGATGAACGCCGCCGTCGCCGGGATGTCGTAGCTCGTCAGATCCGCGCGGACATAGTTCGTGTGCGGGCTGTCGTCCCGTCCGCGGGCGAGCGCGATCATGTCGGCGGACATGTCAACCGCGACGATCACGAGCGGGACCACCTCGGCGAGCCGGCGCCGCAGCAGTCGTGCGAAGCGGCCGGTCGAACAGCCGAGGTCGACGCAGACCGATCCCGGCCGCACGACCGTGGAGGCGGCGAGGGCGGCCGTGCGCAGGAAAACGCCGTGGAACGGCACCGACTTGAAGATGTGCGTCTCGAAGGTGCCGGCGAGGCGGTCGAAGTCGACGACGTTCGCCGCGATGCCGTCGTCGGCGGTGGCCGCTGCGACCGGGAGAGGGGACTTCGACGTCGCCTTCGACCGGGCGAGGACGAGGTACTGGCCGGTGTTGATGATGTCGACGTCCTCGATGACGTAGAAGCGCGAAACCAGCGTCTTGAAGTCCGGGAGACTGATCGCCGAGGCATGGGAACAGGCGATCGTGTGCGGCCTGCCGTGCCAGACCTGATCGTAGATGGTCTGCAGCGGCGACAGGGTCACCAGCAGGCGGGGATAGATGCGCGACAGGCGTTCGACGACGGCGGCGGGGTCGGCGAGGAATTCCAGCACGCCGATCACGATGGCGCACTCGGCGTCGCACTGCGGAACCTCGTCCTTGTCGAGATCGACGACGAGGCAATCGGGCGAGCGTTGCACGACGTCGGCCGGCACGTAGCCGATCCCGGCGGGGGCGAGGAACTCGCGGATCTTCATGTTGCCGCAGCCGATGTCGAGCACGCTGGCGACACCGAAGGCGATCAGCTTGTCCGCGACTTCGCGGGCCCGCCTGGGGTTGGATTCGCCATAGGTCCGGGAGGCGTCCGCCCAGCGTTCCGTGACCGGGACCGAGGAACCCGAAGGAGGCGCCGGAAGTCTCATGGGTTGGTCTCCTGGTCCGACGGGTTTCCCGCGCCGAAAGACGTTCGGACCGCCGTGGTCGGCGATGAAGGCGGACGACGGGCGGCTCACCTTTCGGCTGAAGCATGCGTCGAAAGGGGAGGACCGTCTTAGCTCTAATCGCGAGTCGGCGCGGTCGAAGTCGCTCACCCATGCGGGCCTTGGCGGGTGGTTCCATGCGACGAGCGCAGACGGTGCCGGCGCATCGCCCCTCCCGCGGCAGCGGCGCCCCGGCTTCGATTTTTAGCCAAGACCTGTCGCACGGTTGGCGCGAATCCGACAGAGCGAATCTCAGTTTACTAATCAGGAATTGAAGAGATAAGGAAGCAGTTGTCGCGCCGCTGTCCGCCCGCGGCCGATACCCCGCCGGACCAAAGTTGATGTGCGCCCCTCGGGATCGCGTGCAATCGAGATTGCGGCCACCCATGCGAGTCGTAGTCGCTATTCCTCGAGCGACATCAAAACACCGCGCGCTAGCCTACAGGTGCTTTGGTCGAAGCGCCCGAGCAGATGGTGCGGTGGCGGGCTTCTTTGTAGGCCCCCTCTAAGCCGCTGCCGCTGACTTCGGCGGCAGGCACAAGCGATAGAACTTTACCGGGGTCAAGGGCGAATATCCAACACACTACGAAGACGTATCCGGGAGCTTACAAATTTCCACCCTTTTTCGGATGATAAATCAACATGGTACGTTTTGAAATAATACGATCAGAACGGAATTTCTTCGTCATAATGAAATTCTTCACCGGGAAGCGAACCCCAAATTTTTCTCTCAATATTATCTACGCAGATTTTAAAGACAGAGATCACGCGATCAACGTAATCGGGTGTCACAAGGTTGTTTTTCTCCCCATTTTTGTCATAACCATTCCGGTGAACGCAATCATGCCGAGTAGAAACAGATTCAAAAAGCAACTTTCTATCTGCGGACACGAGTTCGCTCAAAAAGCTATAATCAAAATAGCATTTATACAAAAAATCAATGTGATCAAATCTATGGAAGATCTGCTCTGAAATGAATTTCTTTACCTCGGATTTTACAAATCCATCTTCGTCGCGAATATCAATTAAGCTGTACTTTTTAGATTTCAGATCTGCATGGTTCTCGATAAGATTTCTTATTGGGTTAGTATCTCGATCTATAGAGGCACGAAGAGTATCCGCAAGATAGGCTTCAATCGCAGAAAATGCTTGCGTGAAGATCATCCTGTTTATAACATCTCCACTATCCGTGTTTTTTGCAGTAAGTAGAAGTGTTCTCAGTTCATTTACCGAATTAAAGAATATTTTGTACGGATTACTTGGATAATTTTCATATATATCATCCAAAAATTCATCATCAATATAGTACGGATCTGAAATAGAGACTTTAATACCATTCCCTCCATGCTCATCAACCTGACATGACCCGTTATATATATGGAAAGCGATAACCGACAATTCACCACATTCACTGCAGGCTAACTCAACGTGCTCGGAAATATCATCGTCTTCTTTAGGGGAAGCAATTTCAATTTCAGTATGAGCGTTTCGCTTATGACAATGTCGGCATGTGAAGTTAATGTCCGTACAAAATGACATCTGCTCCTCCATTACAATATTAGAAGATGAGGCTTACAGATCTATCAATAATATTGCATGGAATTGCTCTATAGAACGCCGGTAACATTCTAAATTATAGATTATACTCGATGAGTAAATTCATTAGGAGTGCTTTGTCTGGCGCTAGATATTGACGAAATTTGATAATGAGTTCATTAACGGATTCAAGGCGCGGGAAAGTATCATACTGAACTGCAATGTATGATATGTTAACCTGTTGATGGAGCAGGAGGAAAAGCATGCGAACCGTGCTCAGTGTAGCCGTTGGCGCGCTTTTTGCAACCCTCGTCACAGGTCTCTCTGCCCCTCCCGCCACCGCCACCGAACGGCGGGCGATCGTCACCGAGGGGGCGGACTATTTCGGTCTCGACTACCAGACCCTCAAGGAGGTCGATCTCGCCGATTGCGAGAAGGCCTGCGTCGCCGACGGCACCTGCAAGGCCTTCACCTACAACACCAAGGCCCGCTGGTGCTTCCTGAAGTCCAGCTTCGGCGACATGCGCGCCTTCGCCGGCGCCGTCTCCGGCCGCATCGTCACCGGCGACGTCGCCGGCCCCGACCTCGCCGCCCGCCGTCTCGCCGAACTCGGCTTCGTGCCGCAGGAATACGTCGACGAGGCGAGGCGGCTCGCCGGCGAGATCGACACGGTGGCCGTCGACGGTGCCTTCGAGGCGATCGTCGCCGATGCCGACGCGGCCACCGCCGCCGGCGACTGGTTCCGCGCCCTCGATCTCACCAAGATGGCGCTGCGCCTCTCGCCCGAGGACGCCGACCTCTGGCGCCGCCTCGCCGGGGCCGCGGTCGCGGCCGAAAGCGACGACTGGTCGGTTCGCGAGCGCCTGCGCCGCGAAGGCACCGGCGGCGCCATCAACGCCTATCTGCGCTCGCCGGACGACGTTTCCCGGACCGATTCGCTCGCCGCCCTCTCGGCCGCCTTCGCCCGCCGCGACGCCTGGCGGCCGGCGATCAAGGCCGCCCGCGCCGGCCTCGCGCTGACGCCGGGCGACGCCCCGCTCGCCGCGGCGCTCGACCAGCTCGTCGCCGAACACGGCTTCCGCGTCACCGACAACACCGTCGACACCGCCTCCGCCAGCCCGCGGATCTGCGCCGTCTTCACCGATCCGCTGGCGACCTCGTCGGACGCGATCGGCGATTTCGTCACCGTCAACGGCGGCCACGACTTTCCCGTCGAGGTCGAAGCAAACCAGGTCTGCGCCGACGGCGTCGCCTACGGCGAGCGTTACCGGATGACGCTGCGCGCCGGCATCACCGCCCGCGACGGCGAGACGCTGGCCCGCGCCGTCGATCTCGACATCTACGTGCGCGACCGCGATCCGCTGGTGCGCTTCGTCGGCCGCGCCTACGTGTTGCCGGCCGGCGGCGAGGCGACCATTCCGGTGGTGTCCGTCAACGTCGACACCATCGACGCCCGCGTCGTGCGCATCGGCGACCGCTCGCTCGCCGGCACGATCGCCGAGGATCGGTTCCTCTCGCAGATGGCCGGCTACGACGTCGACCAGATCGCCGACCGCTCCGGCGCCGAGGTCTGGTCCGGCAAGATCGACGTCACCCGCGACCTCAACCGCGAAGTGACGACGGCGGTGCCGGTCGGCGAACTGGTCGAGACGCTGGAGCCCGGCGTCTACGCGCTCTCCGCCCGCGCCACCACCAAGCGCGAGACCTGGAGCGCCGACGCCACCCAGTGGTTCGTCGTCACCGACGTCGGCCTCTCGACGCTCTCGGCCTCCGACGGCCTCCACGTCTTCGCCCGTTCGCTATCGACCGCCGGCCCGGTCGCCGAGGCGGCGCTGCGCCTCGTCGCCGTCAACAACGAGGTGCTCGGCACCGCGACGACCGACGGCGAGGGCTACGCCCGCTTCGACGCCGGCCTGACGCGCGGCACCGGCGGCTCGGCGCCCGCGCTCGTCGTCGCCGAAGGCGAGGGCGGCGACTATTCCTTCCTCGACCTCACGAAGGCGCCCTTCGACCTCACCGACCGCGGCGTCGACGGCCGGCCGGCGCCCAAACCGGTCGACGTCTTCATGACCACCGAGCGCGGCGTCTATCGCCCCGGCGAGACCGTGAACGTCACCGCGCTCGCCCGCGACGCCACCGCCACCGCGATCGACGGCCTCGACCTCACCCTCGTCGTCCGCCGTCCGGACGGCGTCGAGCAGTCGCGCGAGCTCGTCCCGGGCAAGGGCGCCGGCGGCCACGACCTCGCCGTCGGCCTGCTGCCGGGGGCGATGCGCGGCAGCTGGCGGGTTTCGGCCTACACGGATCCGAAGGCCGACCCACTGGCCGAGACCACCTTTCTCGTCGAGGATTTCGTCCCCGAGCGCCTGACCTTCGATCTCGCGCCGGCCGGAACGGGCTTCGATCCGGATGCCCCCGGCAGCGTCCCGGTCGAGGCCCGTTTCCTCTACGGCGCCCCGGCGGCCGGATTGTCGGTCGAGGGCCGCGTGCGGGTTCGCGCCGCCTCGGCCGTTCCCGGCTTCCCGGGCGTCGCCTTCGGCCTCTCGGACGAGGAGTTCGAGCCGCAGACCGCCTATCTGCAGGCGGTCGTGACCGACGACGAGGGCCGCGCCGACCTGCCGCTCGCGGCCCCCGACGGCCTCGTCTCGAGCCGGCCGCTCGAGGCGGAGATCGTCGTCGACGTCACCGATTCGAGCGGACGCCCGGTCCAGCGCACGGCGACGCTGCCGGTCCTCGCCGAGGTCGGCCGGATCGGCGTCGACCCGCAGTTCGACGGCGCGGTGGAGGAGGGCGGCAGCGCCCGCTTCGCCGTCGTCGCCGTCGACGCGGAAGGCGAGGCCGCCGCGGCCACCGGGCTCAGGTGGACGCTGGTGAAGGTCGAAAACCGCTTCCAGTGGTACAACGTCGACGGCTCCTGGAACTACCAGAGCGTCGCCGTCACCAGCCGCGTCGCCGACGGCACGATCGACGTCGTGGCCGGCGAGCGGCCGGTCGTCGAGGCGTCCGTGACCTGGGGGCAGTACCGCCTCGAGATCCGCGACCCCTCCGGCACGCTGCTGCCGGTCTCCTACGGCTTCGAGGCCGGCTGGTATGTCGCGCCGACCGCCGAGGACACCCCGGACGCGGTCAAGGTCTCGCTCGACAAGGCGAAATACGCGGTCGGCGAGAACGTCGTCGCGCGGATCGAGCCGCGCTTCGCCGGCGTCGCCCTCGTCACCGTCGTCGACGACCGGCTGATCGCCATGAAGACCGTCGAGGTGCCGATCGAGGGTGCCAGCGTCGAACTTCCGGTCACGGCCGAATGGGGTCCCGGCGCCTACGTCACCGCGACGCTGATCCGGCCGATGGACCTCGAGGCCAGGCGCATGCCGGCGAGGGCGATCGGCCTCTCCTACGCCGAGGTCGACCCGGCCGACCGGGTGATCGGCGTCTCGATCGAGACGCCGGCCTCTCCGCGGCCGCGCGAGGCGCTGCCGATCGACCTCACGCTCGCGGGGGTCCCGGCCGGCGAGACCGCCTATCTCACGCTCGCCGCCGTCGACGTCGGCATTCTCAACCTGACCCGCTACCAGACCCCGGCGCCGGAGACCTGGTATTTCGGCCAGCGCCGGCTCGGCACCGAAATGCGCGACCTCTACGGCCAGCTGATCGACCGCATGATCGGCGTGCCGGGCGTGATCCGCTCCGGCGGCGACGGCTCGGGTCTGACCCGGCTCGACGGTCCGCCGCCGACCGAGAAGCTGCTCGCCTTCTACCAGGGCGTCACGGAGGTCGGCACCGACGGCAAGGTCCACGTCGACGTCGACGTGCCCGATTTCAACGGCACCGTCCGCATCATGGTGATGGCCTGGTCGAAGACCGCCGTCGGCCACGGCGCGAGCGACGTCGTCATCCGCGATCCGGTGGTCGTCACCGCGAACCTGCCGGCCTTCCTCGCTCCCGGCGACGCCTCTCGCCTGCTGCTCGACGTCACCCACGTCGACGGGCCGGCCGGCGAGATGCGCCTCGACGTCTCGAGCCGCGACGGCGCCGTCGTCTTCGACGGCGACGCCGCGCGCCGCACCGTCACCCTCGCCGAGGGCGGCAAGACCGAAATCCTCGTACCCGTCACCGCCGTCGATGTCGGCGACGCCGCGATCGACGTCGTCCTGACGACACCGGACGGTACCGCCCTCACCAAGGCCCTCGCCCTCGGTGTGCGCGCCAGCGACCCCGAGATCGTCCGCCGCAGCGAGGTGGCGCTCGATCCGCGGGGCGGCACGCTTTCACTCGGGCCCGATCTCTTCTCCGACTTCGTCCCCGGCGACGCCGCGGCGACGGTGATGGTCGGCGGCGTCTCCGGCATCGATCTTCCCGGCCTCGTCCGTGCCCTCGACACCTATCCCTACGGCTGCGCCGAGCAGATCACGTCGAAGGCGCTGCCGCTGGTCTATCTCGACGACGTCATCCTCGCCGCCGGCCTCGCCGGTGCCGAGCCGGTGCGCGAGCGGGTCGAGCAGGCGATCACCGCCGTGCTCGCCAACCAGTCCTCCTCGGGCTCCTTCGGGCTCTGGGGGCCGGGCTCGGGCGACCTCTGGCTCGACGCCTACGTCGCCGACTTCCTGACGCGGGCGCGCGAGAAGGGCTACCGGGTGCCCTCGATCGCCTACGACCTCGCCGTGACCAACCTTTCCAATTCGATCGCCTATGCCTCCGACTTCTCGAACGGCGGCGAGGACGTCGCCTATGCGCTCTACGTGCTCGCCCGCAACGGCCGCGCCTCGATCGGCGACCTGCGCTACTACGCAGAGGTCAAGATCGACGCCTTCGGCACGGCCCTCGCCAAGGCCCAGATCGGCGCGGCGCTCGCGCTCTATGGCGACAAGACCCGCGCCGCCGCCGTGCTGCGCAACGCCGTCGGCGGCCTCGGCGGCGAGAGTCGCGGCTACCGCGCCGACTACGGCTCGACGCTGCGCGACGGCGCCGCGATCCTGACCCTCGTCTCGGAGACCGGCGTCGACGCGCTCGATACGGGCAAGCTCGCTCGCGACGTCGTCGCGGCCCAGTCGGCGCAGCGCTATACGAGCACGCAGGAGAAGGCCTGGATGCTGCTGGCGGTGAACGGCATGCTGTCGGGCGCCGGCAAGCCGGACCTCGCCGTCGGCGGCGCCCGCCACGAAGGCGTCTACACCGCCGCCTTCTCGGTCGAAGACGTCGCCGGATCGCCGATCACCCTCGAGAACCGCGGCGCCGCCGCGGTCACCGCCGCCGTGACCGTGCGCGGCGCGCCGGCGACGCCGGAGCCGGCGGGCGGCGAGGGCTACGCCATCGAGCGGCGCTACTACGATCTCGACGGCTACGAGGTCGATCCGCAGGCGATCCCGCTCGGCGAGCGCCTCGTCACGGTGCTGACGGTGACGTCGAGCGAGGAGGTCGCCGCCCGGCTCGTCGTCGACGATCCGCTGCCGGCGGGCTTCGCCATCGACAACCCCAACCTCCTCGCCGGCAGCGAGGTGCCGAAGATCGATGGGCTGATGCTCGAGCAGGCCGCCGCCCGCACCGAGTTCCGCGCCGACCGCTTCGTCGCGGCCCTCGACCGCGACGCATCGAGCCCGACGCGGTTCCAGCTCGCCTACATGGTCCGCGCCATCGCCCCGGGCGCCTTCGCCCATCCGGCGGCGCTGGTCGAGGACATGTACCGCCCCGAACGCCGGGCGTGGACGGACACGGGGCGGGTCGAGGTGATCGGCCCGGTCCGCTGAGAATTGGAGCGGCACGGCCGCGCGAGCCGGGCCGGGGCAGGGTGGTCGGTCCGCCGAGCCGAAGCGGACGGTCCGCTTTCCCGACGCCGCGCAGACGGCGCGCGCTCCGAGCGCAAACGCTCGTGGTCGCGCTGCGCCGCCCCGGACCTGGCTGCCGACGCGCACGCCCGGATCCTGCCAGCGATCCGCCGCGGGAGTGCTGTCCGATCCGCCGAGGGTGGCGATCGTGCGGAAGGGCGTGGCGTCGGCGCCGCTTCCGCAACCGAGGATGCGGGTGCTCGGTCACGGCACCCGCCGGCCGGCGTCAGATGGTCTGGCCGCCCGACGCTTCGATGCGCTGGCCGGTGACCCAGCCATTGTCCGGACCGAGGAGGCTCGCCACCATCGGACCGATGTCGTCGGGCAAGCCGACGCGGCCGAGCGCGGTCATCCCCGCGAAAGCGGTGTTGTAGTCGGGAACGTCGCGCACCGCGCCGCCGAGGAAGTCGGTCTCGATCGCGCCCGGTGCGACCGTGTTGGCGGTGATGCCGCGGCCGCCCAGTTCCTTCGCCATGTAGACCGTCAGAACTTCGACGGCACCCTTGGCGGCCGAATAGGCCGAGAACCCCGGGAAGGACACGCGGGTCAGGCCCGAGGAGAAATTGACGATGCGGCCGCCGTCGGCCAGCACCGGCAGCAGCGCCTGCGTCAGAAAGAACACGCCCTTGACGTGAACGGCGAACAGCCGGTCGAACTGGTCCTCGGTGGTGGCGGCGAAATCCGCCATTTCGCCGTGACCCGCGTTGTTGACGAGGTGGTCGAGCCTGTCCTTGCCCCAGGTGTCGTTCAGGGCGCCGCGCAGCGTCGCGACGAAGGCCGGGAAGGTCGACACCTCGCCCGTGTCGAGTTGAAGCGCGAGCGCCTTGCGGCCCAGCGCCTCGATCTCGGCGACGACGGCCTCGGCGGCGTCTCTGCCCTTCAGGTAGGTGAGGATCACGTCGCCGCCGTGGCGGGCGATGCTGATCGCGGTGTTGCGGCCGAGGCCGCGGCTTCCGCCGGTCACGAGAGAGATGGTCGTCATGGGAGCCTCCGGTTGGTGGTGCTCCCTTATGGGCCGAGGGCCGCCGTCGATGTTGCGCGATCGTCCCGAAGACTTGCCTGATCCTCCAGGCAGGTTGCGACCTCCGCCGGTCGGCCCTATGCTCTCGCGATGAACGACCACCTCCTCGACCACGCCCGGCGGCACGCCGACGTCCATGCCCGCGGCGGCGTCGCGGCCACGCCGGTGCAAGGGCTGGTGATCCTGCGCGAGACGGCGCCGACGATGCTCCAGTTCGCCGTGTCGAAGCCGTTGGTGGCGCTGGTTCTGCAAGGCGGCAAACGGGTGACGATGGGGAACCGCACCTTCGAATTCGGCGCGGGCGATTCCCTTCTCGTCACGACCGACGTGCCCACCGTCAGCCAGATCACCCGGGCGAGCCGCGCCTTGCCTTATTACTCGCTCGTCCTCGAACTCGATCCGGCCATCATCGCCGGCCTGGTCGAGAGGATCGGACCGGCACCGTTCGAGGCGGATCGGCCGGTGAGGGTCGATCCGACGGAAGCCGAGATCGCCGACGCGGCCCTGCGTCTCCTGAAGCTCCTCGACCGTCCGGACACGCTGGCGGTGCTCGGTCCCCAGTATCTCCGCGAATTGCATTTCTGGCTGCTGACCGGCCGGCATGGCGGCGCCATCCGGGCGCTCGGCGTCACCGACAGCCACGCCCAGCGGATCGCACGCGCCGTGGCGGTGCTCCGCCGTCACTTCGCCGAGCCGATCGCGATCCAGGCTCTGGCCGACGTCGCCGGGATGAGCCTCTCCACCTTCCACGTCCACTTCCGCGGCATCACCTCCCTGTCGCCGCTGCAATTCCAGAAGCAGCTCCGACTGATCGAGGCGCGGCGCAGGATGCTCGAACTCGGCGAACCCGTCGGCAATGCGGCCTACGCGGTCGGCTACGAGAGCGTGCCGCAGTTCACGCGGGAATACGGCCGCATGTTCGGGCAGCCGCCGGCGCGCGACATTCGCCAGGCCCGCGCGCAGATGGTCGCTTCGGCTTGAGGCGTGTCGCCGATCAGGCGGCGGGTACCTTGATCCACTTGCGGTTGCCCCACATCCACGACCCCGGCTCCGCCCGGATCCACTCCTCGAAGACGTCGTTGATGGCGTGCGTCGCCGCTTCGACGTCGGCGTCGACGTCCGCCGTGCGCGGCACCGGCAGCGGGCGCGCGACGATGCGGAAGTGGACGTTCGCCTCGCGGATCACCCGAGCCGCGATCAGCGGCAGGCCGAGGCGGCGGGCGAAGACGGCCGGAAAGGTCGCGACCTTGGCCGGGCGCCCCATGAAGTCGATGGTGATGCCGGTGAAATCGCGAAGGTCGGCGAGCACGCAGAGGGCGGTTCCCGGCCGGGCGACGCGGCGCAGCCGCAGCGCCGTCGTGCCCTCCTTGGCGACGAGACCGGCCGGGTAGAGCGGGCGGCGCAGGTCGAGCAGATACCGTTCCACCAGCGGATTGCGGACCTTGCGGTAGACCGCGCCCGCGGCGAGGCCGAGCGTCGGCGTCCCCGCGGCGGCGAGTTCCCAGTTGCCGGCGTGGAGCGACACCAGGATGGCGCCTCGCGAGAGGTCGACGCCGGCGAAATCGGCCGGATCGAGAGCGACGGCGATCCGGTCGGGTTCGGCGAGGATGCGATCGATCAGCACCGTCTCCGCGGTGACACGGCCGAGGTTTTCCCACATGTCGCCGACGATCGCCCGCCGCTCGCCGTCCGAAAGCTCCGGCATCACGAAGGCGAGATTGGCGAGAGCCCGGCGATGGCGGGCGTTGAAGGGCGCGATCGCCCGCCAGGCCCGCCCCATGAAGGCCGACGCCGTCTCGAGCGGCATCAGGCGCAGCAAGCCCGCGACGGCACGCAGGCCGACGTATTCGACCCGGTCGCGAAAGGTCGGAGCGGGGACGACCGGGGGAGCGGCCTCGTCGGTACCGGAAGGGGCGGTCAGAGGCGGTGTCGGCATGCGGGCAACCGGTGCGGGGCGATCGGGGGAACGGGCTGGCGTTGACCCCGTTCCGATAACCGTCTACGGCGTGAAATGCCAGCGCCGTGGTCCCGATCGGGGCGTGGCCGCCCCGGCCGAAGCCTCTCCCGCGGCCGCACACCACGATTCCCCGTCGATCCCGCGAAAAAGGACACCATGACCGCGGTCCTGACCCTGGCGATGCCCTTCTTCGGCCTGATCTTCCTCGGATTCGCCTCCGGGCGGATCGCGAAGATCCCGCGCTCCGGTCTCGCCTGGCTCGACTTCTATCTCGTCTACGTCGCCCTGCCGGCGCTGTTCTACGATCTGATGTCGAAGACGCCGATCGGCGAACTCGCCAACGGCGCCTTCATCATGGCGACGACCTTCTCCACCTATGCCGCCTTCGCCATCTCTTTCGCCGTGGGCACGATGGTGGGGCGGGGCGATCTGCGGCTCGCCACCATCCAGGGCCTCGTCGGCTCCTATGCCAACGTCGGCTACATGGGACCGGGCCTGACGCTGGCGACCCTCGGCACGGCGGCGGCGGCGCCGACGGCGCTGATCTTCTGTTTCGACGTCGCGCTCGCCTTCACCCTGACGCCGCTGATGATGGCGCTCGGCGGCACCGAAGAGATCAGCCTCGGCAAGACCGCGACGACGGTCGCCCGCCGGGTCTTCCTGCACCCGTTCATCCTCGCGACCCTCGTCGGCGTCGCCGCTGCGGCCGTCCGCTTCGAACTGCCGGAGGGTTTCGCCACCATGGTGACCTTCCTGCGCAACTCGGCGGCGCCCACGGCGCTGTTCGCCCTCGGCGTCACCGTGGCGTTGCAGCCGGTCGGGCGGATCCCGGTCGAGATGCCGATCCTCATCGCAATCAAGCTGGTCCTGCACCCGCTGATCGCCTGGCTGATGCTGACGTGGATCGGCGGCTTCGACCCGGTCTGGATCAAGACGGCGGTCCTGATGGCGAGCCTGCCGACCGCGGCCACGACCTTCGTCGCCGCCCAGCAATACGACGTCTACGTCGGCCGCGCCGCCACCGCGATCGTGCTCTCCACGGTGTTCTCCGTCTTCACCGTCACCGGCGTCCTGACCCTGATCGCCTTCGACCTGCTGCCGACCGCGCCGTTCGGGCGGTGATCCGCTCGTCCAGCTTCGGCGCCCTCCGTCCCCGTCGGCAGAGGTTCTGGTCAGAAACGGACCGGGGCCGGACTCGCACTCGGCGAATCCGGCCCCGGCTTCATTCTGGCCTCGCGGCCCGGTCGATCGGGCGACGTCGATCAGGCGAGATCGAAGCGGTCGGCGTTCATGACCTTGGTCCAGGCGGCGACGAAGTCTTTCACCAGCTTCTCGCCGGCGTCCGACTGGCCGTAGACCTCGGCGAGGGCGCGCAGCTGCGAGTTCGAGCCGAAGACGAGATCGACCCGGGTCGCGGTCCACTTCTTCTCGCCGGTCTTGCGGTCGACGCCGTCGAACACGTCCTCGGCGTCCGGCGCCTTCTTCCACACCGTCGACATGTCGAGCAGGTTGACGAAGAAGTCGTTGGAGAGCGCCCCGACCCGCGTCGTGAAGACGCCGTGGGTCTTGCCGGCGGTGTTGGCGCCGAGCACGCGCAGGCCGCCGACGAGGACGGTCATCTCCGGCGCGGTCAGCGTCAGCAGCTGGGCGCGGTCGATCAGCAGTTCCTCTTCCGAGATCGTGTAGCGGGCCTTGGCGAAGTTGCGGAAGCCGTCGGCGATCGGCTCCAGCACCGAGAAGGCGGCGGCGTCGGTCATCTCCTCGGTCGCATCGGTCCGGCCCGGAGCGAACGGCACCTCGATCGTCACCCCCGCCTCGGCGGCCGCCTTCTCGACGGCGGCGTTGCCGGCCAACACTATCAGGTCGGCGAGCGAGATCTTCTTGCCGTCGGTCTGGGCGACGTCGAACAGGCCCTTGATGCCTTCCAGCGTCGCGATGACCTTGCCGAGCTCCTCCGGATCGTTGACGACCCAGTTCTTCTGCGGGGCGAGGCGGACACGCGCGCCGTTGGCGCCGCCGCGCTTGTCGGAGCCGCGGAAGGTCGAGGCCGAAGCCCAGGCCGCCTTGACGAGCTCGGAAACCGAGAGACCGGAGGCGAGGATCTTCTCCTTGAGCGCGGCGACGTCGGCGGCGTCGACCAGCGGATGGTCTGCCGCCGGCACCGGATCCTGCCAGATCAGGTCTTCCGCCGGCACTTCCGGACCGATGTAGCGCGACTTCGGACCCATGTCGCGGTGGGTCAGCTTGAACCAGGCGCGGGCGAAGGCGTCCGCGAACTGGTCCGGGTTCTCGTAGAAGCGGCGCGAGATCTTCTCGTATTCCGGATCCATCCGCAGCGAGAGGTCGGTCGTCAGCATCGTCGGCTTGCGGAACTTCGTGCCGTCGTGGGCGAGGGGCACGTTCGCCTCCGCGTCCTTGGCGACCCACTGGCGGGCCCCCGCCGGGCTCGTCTCAAGCTCCCATTCGTTCTCGAAGAGGTTCCTGAAGAACAGGTTGCTCCACTCGGTCGGCTTCTGGGTCCAGGTGACCTCGAGGCCGCTGGTGATGGTGTCGTCGCCGTGGCCGGAGCCGAAGCGGTTGATCCAGCCGAGGCCCTGGGCCTCGATGCCGGCGAGTTCGGGCTCGTGGTCGAGGTTGGCGGCGTCGGCGGCGCCGTGGGTCTTGCCGAAGGTGTGGCCGCCGGCGATCAGCGCCACCGTCTCCTCGTCGTTCATCGCCATGCGGGCGAAGGTCTCGCGGATGTCGCGGGCCGCGGCGATCGGATCGGAGTTGCCGTGCGGACCTTCGGGGTTGACGTAGATCAGCCCCATCTGGACCGCCGCCAGCGGGTCCTCGAGCTCACGGTCGCCGGTGTAGCGCTTGTCGCCGAGCCACTCGGTCTCCGAGCCCCAGTAGACGTGCTCTTCCGGCTCCCAGACGTCGGCGCGGCCGCCGGCGAAGCCGAAGGTCTTGAAGCCCATCGA
>CALCDT010000063.1 GCA_937900425.1 uncultured Alphaproteobacteria bacterium
TTGTGGGTGCCGCCGTCGGGGCCGCGGCCGCGACCGCCGCGGCTCCGCCTCCGCCGCCGCCGGCCGTCCACTGCCACTACAGTCCCTACTGGAACCGGCCGGTCTGCCGCGGCGTCTGGTGACGCTGTCCGGCCTTATCCGACCTTCCGACGCGAGTGCGGCGCCCCCAGGGGCGCCGCTTTCGTTTCGGGGGTCAGTGCATCGGGCTGCCGAGGTCGCCGAGCAGGCTCGCCGCCACCGTCAGCTTGGCGAGCGTCAGGCCCGAGGTGACGATCTCGGCGACGGCACCGAGCACCCGCTGCGCCTCCGGGTGCGCCTCGATCCAGGCGGTGCAGCCGGCCTCGCCGGGGGCGAGGGGGGCCGCCTGCGCCGCCACGGCGCGGACCGCCGCGGTGAGCCGGTCGATCGAGCGGTCGACCGCCAGCCGCTCGTAGTGGTCGGCGACGGGAATGGCGCGGGCCGCAGCGACGATGGTGTCGATGCGGAAATGGCCGGCGAGGGCGTAGAGCGTCGCTGCCGCGTCGACCACCGGCACGGCGGTCGCCTCGGCGACGACGGTGGCGTCGAGGGCGAGGGCGAGCGGCGCGAGCCGCGACAGCGTCGTGGCGAGTTCTGCCGGTACGCCCCGTCCGGCGAGGTCGGCGGCGCGGCTGCTGCGCTCGGCGGCGTAGCGCTCGGGCAGGATGGTGTCGAGCGCCTCGGCGACCCGGTCGATGCCGTGACGGAAGCGTCCGACCAGCTGGTCGAGCCCGCTCGACAGGTCGGCGTTGCGGAGGAACCAGGTCGTGCGGTTGGTCAGCAGGTCCTGGATGCCGGCATAGAGCTCGAGCTGCAGGGCGCCCGCGACCTTGTTGTCGAGGGCGTCGACGGCGGCATAGAGGTCGCCCATCCGGTAGCAGTCGTAGGCGCAGGCGAACGCCGCCGCGATGGTGGCGACGTCGGCGCCGGATTCGTCGGCGAGACGTACGGCGAAGGCCGGCCCGCCGCGGTTGATCATCGCGTTCGCGAGGCTGGTGGCGATGATCTCGCGGCGCAGCCGGTGGCCCGCCACCGCGTCGGGGAAGCGTTCGCGCAGCGCCGCCGGGAAGTAGGCGAACAGCTCGGCGCCGAGATAGGCGTCGTCCGGTACGGTCGAGGTGAGGAGATCGTCGTAGAGGACGAGCTTGGCGTAGGCGAGGAGGACGGCGAGCTCCGGCCGGGTGAGGCCCTGGCCGGCCCGCGCCCGCTCCGTCAGCGCGGCGCCGTCCGGCAGATATTCGAGGGCGCGGTTGAGCAGTCCGCGTCCCTCCAGCACCTGCATCAGCCGCCGGTCGAAGCCGAGATTCTCCGACGCGCGCCGTTCGGCGAGCGACAGGGCGAGGGTCTGCAGCTTGTTGTTGCGGAGGACGAGGGCGGCGACCTCGTCGGTCATCGCGGCGAGTAGCGCGTCCCGTCTCGGCCGGTCGAGACGGCCGTCGCGTATGGGCGTCGACAGGGCGATCTTGAGGTTCACCTCGACGTCGGAGGTGTTGACGCCGGCGGAGTTGTCGATGGCGTCGGTGTTGAGCCGGATGCCGCGGCGGGCTGCCTCGATGCGCGCGCGCTGCGTCATGCCGAGATTGGCGCCCTCGCCGATCACCCGCGCGCCGACCTCCGCCGCCGTGATGCGGACCGCGTCGTTGGCGCGGTCGCCGGCATCGGCGTCGGTCTCGGTCGAGGAGCGGACGTAGGTGCCGATGCCGCCGAACCAGAGGAGATCGACCGGTGCCCTGAGGATCGCCGAAATCACCTCGTTCGGCGTCGCGTGCGGCTTGTCGAGGCCGATGACGGCACGCACCTCGGGCGATAGCGGTACCGACTTGAGGCTGCGCGAGAAGACGCCGCCGCCGGCCGAGATCAGGCTCTTGTCGTAGTCCTGCCAGCTCGACCGGGGTAGGGCGAACAGCCGCTTGCGCTCGGCGAGGCTCGTGGCGGGATCGGGCGACGGGTCGAGGAAGATGTCGCGGTGGTCGAAGGCGGCGACGAGCCGGATCGCCGGCGACAGCAGCATGCCGTTGCCGAAGACGTCGCCCGACATGTCGCCAACGCCGACGACGGTGAACGGCGTCGTCTGCACGTCGATGTCGAGCTCGCGGAAGTGCCGCTTCACCGCCTCCCAGGCGCCACGGGCGGTGATGCCCATCTTCTTGTGGTCGTAGCCCGCCGAGCCGCCCGAGGCGAAGGCGTCGCCGAGCCAGAAGCCGCGCGCCTCGGCGATGGCGTTGGCGGTGTCGGAGAAGGTCGCGGTGCCCTTGTCGGCGGCGACGACGAGATAGGGGTCGTCGCCGTCGTGGCGGACGACGCGGGCGGGCGGCACGACGGTGTCGCCGTCGAGGTTGTCGGACACCGACAGGAGCGTCGAGATGAAGATCCGGTAGGCCTCGGTGCCCTCGGCGAGCCACGCCTCGCGACCGGCGGCGGGGGAGGGCAGGCGCTTCGGCACGAAGCCGCCCTTGGCGCCGACCGGCACGATGACGGCGTTCTTGACCTGCTGCGCCTTGACGAGGCCGAGCACCTCGGTGCGGAAGTCCTGCGGCCGGT
>CALCDT010000064.1 GCA_937900425.1 uncultured Alphaproteobacteria bacterium
CCTCGATGAGCCGCTGGGACGCTGGAAGGCCACGTTCGCGCAGTACGAGGCGCAATTTCACCGCCTGTTCGACGACTACGGTATTGCCGATCCGTCGGCGCTCTCGCCCGAACAGGTCGCGGCGATCTTCCGCGATCAGCTCGGGGACGCGCTGCGCTACCTGGCCGGCCCGCCGATCTCGGCCGACGATCTGAAAGTGCTGGCCGATGCGTCGCTCGCGCCGGGCCGCATTGCCAGCGACACCGACCAGGCGCAGCGCATTCTCGATACGATCCTGCAAGCGGTGGATCCTCGTCGGTTCCCTTGGATCACCGCAGGGCGGGCACCAACCGACGCCGAGAAGTCGGCGGCGATTCTGGCCTCGGCCGCACTCATCACGGCGCAGCGGGTGTCCACCGATCGACGGAACGAAGGCAAGGAAGCGCAGGAACGGGCCGTGAAGGACTATCTGCGCACGCTGGGCTTCGTCGAAGTGCCGACCCGGAACATTCGCACGCTGACGGACGCGCCCGGCCTGGGCGAGTTCTGCGCCGAGGCGATGGTGGGCAGCCGGAAAGCCGACATTCCCGTGCGGCTCTACGATGGCCGTCTCATGCCCATTGAATGCAAGGTCTCGAACAGCGCAACCAACAGCGTGAAGCGGATCAACAACGATGCAGCCGTGAAGGCGGGTATCTGGCACCGCGAGTTCGGCACCAATCAGGTTGTGCCCACGGCCGTTCTCTCGGGCGTGTTCAAGGTGCTGAACCTGGTGCAGGCCCAAACCGGCGGCCTGACGCTGTTCTGGGCGCATGAGCTGCAGGAGCTGGGCGACTTCATCGAATCCACCCGCTGACGCTGGGAAGGCGGGGCAGCGGTCCACAAGCGCATGGACGAGCTTCGGCATGAGCTGGCCGCCTACAAGCTGGAGGCATCCCGCATCTTCGTCGGGATGGAGGCGCTGAACCGGATCGAGGCGAGGCTGGAATTGAGCGAGAGCCGCACGATGGCGGGTTTCGACAGGCTCAACGACCGCCTCGACCGGATCTTGGAGGGTGGCGGCGGCTCTACGGCGGCGGGGCCGCGAACGTAGGCCGGCCGGCCCCCTTCCTTCGGTGTGGGCTCGCGCCGCAGCGCTCCCCTCGGCTCAATGGCGCCGGCGGGCGGCTCGCGATCACGTGGATGCTCTGCCGGAGCGTGACCGGATGCGTCGGCCGGGCGAGGCAGGCGCCTGATCTGTTGGACAAAACGTCGAAAAGCAATTGAAAAACAATGGCTGGCCATCGTGTCCCATTATCAACTAAGCAATTGAATTCGCTCGTTGATTTGGGCTTACCACTGAACTACACCCGCCCGAGGGCAGCAGCGGCCGCCAGCCGCGACGCCTCGTGCGGCCGCCGACGAAGCGGCGACGCGCGTCACTTCTACAGGGTCCGGCCAGGGGCGATCAAGCACCGCCGCGTAGGTTCCCCGTGATGGTGAGGACGGCGGGCCGAAGCCCGCCGTCGGAGTCGAGAGGCGGTGTGGCGACGAGGCGCCGCCGCGCGATCCCGTCGTACCGTCCTGCGGCCCTCAGCTCGCGCTGAGACTGCCGAGATCGAGCGGCAGCGAGCGCAGGCGCTTGCCGGTGGCGGCGAACACCGCGTTGGCGATCGCCGGCGCGATGGTCGGCACGCCCGGCTCGCCGATGCCTGTCGGCGCCTCGGCGGAGGGGACGATGTGCACCTCCACCGTCGGCATCTCCGGCATCCGGGTCGGCTCGTAGGTGTCGAAGTTCGCCTGCTCGACCTCGCCGTCGACCATGGTGATGCGGTTGCGCAGCACCGCCGACAGGGCGAAGCCGACCGATCCCTCGACCTGCGCCTTGACGACGTCCGGGTTGATCGCGAGGCCGCAATCGACCGCCGCGACGATGCGGTCGACCTTGACCTCGCCGTCCGTCACGGTGACGTCGGCGACCATCGCCACGTAGCTCGAGAAGGACTCGTGCACGGCGACGCCGCGCCCCCTGCCCGCCGGCAGCGTCTCTCCCCAGCCCGCCTTCTCGGCCGCGAGCCTCAGCGCCGCCGAGGGACGCGGATGCTCCTTCAGGAGGTCGAGGCGGGAGGCAACGGGGTCCTTGCCGGCCGCGTGGGCGAGCTCGTCGATCATCGTCTCCATCACGTGCGCGGTGTGGGTGTGGCCGACCGACCGCCACCACAGCACCGGCACCCCCTCCTTCGCGTTGTGCACCGAAGCGTAGAGGTTGGGGATCGCGTAGGAGGTGTCGGAGGCGCCCTCGACCGAGGTCGCGTCGAGGCCATCCTTGACCATCACCGCCTCGAACGGGCTGCCGATCAGGATCGACTTGCCGACGATGACGTGCTCCCAGGCGGAGACGTTGCCGGCCTCGTCGAGGCCGGCGCGGACCTTGTGGTAGACCATCGGCCGGTAGTAGCCGGCCTTCATGTCGTCCTCGCGCGTCCAGACGAGATGGATCGGCGCCTTCGAGCCCGTCGCCTTGAGGATCGTCGCGGCCTCGGCGAGATAGTCGGCCGTCGGCGTGGCGCGGCGGCCGAACGAGCCGCCGGAGAACAGCGTCTCGATCCTCACCTGCTCGGGCTTGAGCCCGAGGATCGCCCCGACTGTCATCTGCTCCACGGTCTGGAACTGCGAGCCGGCCCAGATCGTGACGCCGTCGGCGGTCGGCTCGATGACGCCGTTGAGCGGCTCCATCGCGGCGTGGGCGAGATAGGGGAACTCGAACTCCGCCTCGATCACCTTGGCGGCCTTGAGCAGGGCGCCCGCTGCGTCGCCGCGGTTCGCCGCCATGATGCCCGGCGTCTTCGCGAGTTCCTTGTAACCGGCCATGATGGCGTCGGTGGACCGGTCCTCGGCTTCGGAGAAGTCCCACTCGACAGTGAGGGCGTCGCGGCCCTGCATCGCCGACCAGGTGTCGCGGGCGACGACGGCGACGCCGGTCGGGATCTCGACCACGTCGACGACGCCCTTGATCGCCTTCGCCTTGGTCGCGTCGAAGCTCTTCGGCTTGCCGCCGAAGCGCGGCGGGTGCGCCACCGCCGCCGTCAGCTGGCCGGGCCGGCGGACGTCGAGCGAGTAGATCGCCGTCCCGTTCGTCTTCGCCGGCGTGTCGAGGCGCCGCAGGCGGGTGCCGATCAGCTTGAAGTCCTTCGGGTCCTTCAGCTTCGGCTCGGCCGGCACGGGGAGCCTCGCCGCCGCCGCGGCGACGTCGCCGAAGCGCGTCGTCCGGCCGGAGGCGGCATGGGCGAGCACGCCCTTGTCGATGGTAATCTCGCCCGCCGGAACGCCCCATTCGGTCGCTGCTGCCTCGATCAGCATGGCGCGCGCCGCGGCGCCGGCGAGACGCAGCTGCGTCCACGAATTGGCCGTCGACGTCGAGCCGCCGGTGCCCTGCACGGGTCCGAAGAACAGGTTGTTGTAGACCGCGGCGTCGGCCGGGGCGAAGGCGAAGCGCATCTGCGACCAGTCGGCGTCGAGTTCCTCGGCGACGATCGTGGTGAGGCCGGTGGTGACGCCCTGGCCCATGTCGAGGTGCTTGATCAGCACGGTGACGGTCGAGTCGGGGTCGATGCGAACGAAGGCGTTCGGCGCCGGCGGGTCACCGACGGCGGCGGCCTTGGCGGCGGAGAACGGCAGGTGGGCGGCGAGAACGAAGCCGCCGCCGACGGCGGCGGCGCCGATCAGGAAGCCGCGCCGCGAGGGCGCCAGCGGACGGGCGCGGGAGAGCACGGTGGCGTCGAGTGGCCGGGCGAACATGGCGTGTCCCTCCTCAGGCGAGCCGCTCGGCGGCGTCGTGGATAGCGGCGCGGATCCGCTGGTAGGTGCCGCAGCGGCAGATATTGCCGGCCATGGCGGCGTCGATGTCCTCGTCGGTCGGCTTCGGCGTCGTCGACAGGAGGCCGATCGCCGACATGATCTGCCCCGACTGGCAGTAGCCGCACTGGACGACGTCGAGTTCGCGCCAGGCCGCCTGCACCGCCTCCGGCACCTTGCCGGAGAGGCCCTCGATGGTGGTGATCTCGGCGTCCGGGGCGAGGTCGCCGACGAACGTCTGGCACGAGCGTGTCGGCTCGCCGTCGACGTGGACGGTGCAGGCGCCGCACAGCGCCTGGCCGCAGCCGAACTTGGTGCCGGTGAGACCGACGTGGTCGCGGATCGCCCAGAGGAGCGGCATCTGCGGATCGACGTCGAGTTCCCGGACGATTCCGTTGATCTTGAGCTGGATCACTGGGCGTGCCTTCCGAAGGAGGAGATGCGGACCGGCTGCGCCCGCGCCGGACACGTCCGGGGGCAGCGGCGCCTGATCCGTAGTTCAACGTAGGCTGGAGTTTGTCCAAATCAAGGAGGGCTCCGCCGCGATTTCTCGCCGTGCGGCGGTCCCGGTAGGCCCCTCCCTCTTGCGCCGGCGACCTCCGTCGTGGACCGTGCGGCACCCGCGAGGACGGGCAGGACAAGGGAGACCACGATGGCCGACGCGCTCAACTTCTATATCGATGGCGCCTGGGTGCCGCCGGTCACGCCGAAGACGCTCGACGTCATCGACCCGTCGACGGAGGAGCCGTTCGCGACGATCTCGGTCGGCGGCAAGGCCGACGTCGACCACGCGGTCGCCGCAGCCAAGGCGGCGTTCCCGGCGTTCGCGGCGACGTCCAAGGCCGAACGGCTGGCGCTGCTGAAGCGCATCCTCGAGGTCTACAACGAGCGCTTCGAGGACATCGCCGAGGCGGTCTCGCGCGAGATGGGCGCGCCGCTCGCCTTCGCCCGCGATGCCCAGGCCTGGGCCGGCCGCGCCCACATCGAATCGACCATCGCCGCGTTCGAGCGGATGGAGTTCGAGCAGCAGCGCGGCACCACCCGCGTCGTCCGCGAACCGATCGGCGTCGCCGCGCTGATCACGCCGTGGAATTGGCCACTGAACCAGATCGCCTGCAAGGTCGCCCCGGCGATCGCCGCCGGCTGCACGATGGTCCTGAAGCCGTCGGAGATCGCGCCGATGTCGGGCCTCGTCTTCGCCGAGGTGATGCACGCCGCCGGCACGCCGAAGGGCGTCTTCAATCTCGTGAACGGCGACGGGCCGTCGGTCGGCCAGGTGATGGCCGGCCATCCGGACGTCGACGTCGTCTCCTTCACCGGCTCCACCCGCGCCGGCATCATCGTCGCAAAGACCGCCGCCGATACGGTGAAGCGCGTCAGCCAGGAGCTCGGCGGCAAGTCGCCTAACATCATCCTGCCGGACGCCGATCTGAAGGAGGCGGTGACGCAGGGCGTCGGCGCCTGCTTCGGCAATTCCGGCCAGTCCTGCGACGCGCCGACGCGCATGTACGTCCCGGCCGACCGCCACGACGAGGCGCTCGCCTATGCGAAGGCCGCCGCCGAGACCCACATCGTCGGCGCCCCCCGCGACCCCTCGACGGTGCTCGGCCCGGTCGTCAGCCAGATCCAGTTCGACAAGATCCAGGGGCTGATCCAATCCGGCATCGACGAGGGCGCCACTCTCGTCACCGGCGGACCGGGCCGTCCGGCGGGCCTCAACCGCGGCTACTATGTCCGCCCGACCGTCTTCGGCCATGTCGGCCAGCACATGCGCATCGCCCGCGAGGAGATCTTCGGGCCGGTGCTGTCGATCCTCTCCTACACCGACGAGGACGATGTCGTGGAGAAGGCGAACGACACTGTCTACGGCCTCGCCGCCTACGTGCAGACGAAGGACATAGAGCGGGCGCGTCGGCTCGCCCGACGGCTCCGGGCCGGCTCGGTCTACATCAACTATCCGGACTGGGACACCAACGCTTCGTTCGGCGGCTACAAGCAGTCCGGCAACGGTCGCGAATATGCCGACTTCGGCATCCACGAATTCCTCGAGGTGAAGAGCATTCCCGGCTGGGGCGTCTGACCCGCCTCCCGTCGCCGCCGCGGCGCCCGGCCGCGGCGATGAACGGTGACATCCGGACGCCGGCCGGCTATGCCGCGCCGGCGTCCGCGTATTCCGAGGGCGCCGGACAAGGACATCGGTCGTGAAATCCCTCGTCGCCTTCTCCCGGTTCGTCGGACGCACCTTCGCCGTCTGAGTGCTCGTCTTCGCCGTGCTCGGTTATTTCCTGCCGGATGCCTTTCGGCAACTGGCGCCGTGGATCGTCACGCTGCTCGCCGTCATCATGTTCGGCATGGGGCTGACGATCTCGCCGTCCGACTTCCGCGAGGTGCTGACGCGACCGCTCGACGTGCTCATCGGCGTTCTGGCGCAATTCATCATCATGCCCCTCGCCGCCTTCGCGCTCACGCAGACGGTGCCGATGCCGGCCGAGATCGCCGCCGGCGTGATCCTCGTCGGCTGCTGCCCCGGCGGCACCGCGAGCAACGTCATGACCTACATGGCGCGCGGCGACACCGCCCTGTCGGTCGCCATCACCTCGGTGACCACGCTGATCGCGCCGGTGGTCACGCCGTTCCTCGTCTGGGTCTTCGCCAGCGCCTACCTCCCGGTCGACGCGATGGCGATGTTCATGAGCATCGTCAAGGTGATCCTGGTACCGCTGGCGCTCGGCGCGGCGCTGCAGTGGTTGCTGCCGACCGCCGTCTCCCGCGCCGTCCCGGTGCTGCCGCTCGTCAGCGTCGTCGGCATCGTGCTGATCGTCGCCGCCGTGGTCGCCGCCAACCAGACGGCGATCGCCGAGTCGGGCCTCCTCATCATCGGGCTCGTCGTCGCCCACAACGTCTTCGGCCTCGCCCTCGGCTATGCTGTCGCGAAGCTGCTCGGCATGACCGAGCCGAAGCGGCGGGCGGTGTCGATCGAAATCGGCATGCAGAACAGCGGCCTCGGCGCGGCGCTCGCCAGTGCCCACTTCTCACCGCTCGCCGCCGTGCCGAGCGCGGTCTTCTCGGTCTGGCACAACCTTGTCCGGGGCGATGGTCGCGAGCTGGTTCCGCAGCCGGCCGCTCGGCGACGAGGCCGATCACGACGGCGTTCCGGCCACGCCGCGGCGTTGAGACGGCGCCGGTCCCTAGAGCGGAATCCCATCAGGTTGCGTCGTATCCGGCGGCGGTGAAGTAGTTGGC
>CALCDT010000065.1 GCA_937900425.1 uncultured Alphaproteobacteria bacterium
GTGCGACAGCCGCGGTTCGGCCGGGGCGAGCCGGGCGATCGCGGCGGCGGCCTCCGCCCCCCCGCCGACCACCGCGAGCCGCCAGCGCGGCGCGCTCTGGGCGAGAACGGCGTCGATCTGGCGGTGCAGCGTGGCAAGGTCCTCGCCGTCGGCGTGGAGGACGACGGAAATCGTCGTCTCGCGTCCGGCGACGGGCGGCGGCGGCAGCGGATGACGGGCGAGATGGTCGCCGTAGAGCGCGACCGGGCAGCCGAAGATCTTTTCGCGGGCGGCGAGGTCGGCGCGCAGGACGGCGAGCCGGTCCGCGGTCGCCGCCACCTCGCGCACGAGGGCGGCGTAGGCGGCTACCTCGTCGGGATCGAGCCCTTCGTAGTGTCGGACCTGGGCCGGGACGATGCCGAGCTGGCGCAGTTCCCGCAAGGCGGACGGCGACGCCGGCGCCAGCCGTGCGGCGGTCTCGAATTCGGCGATCGCCTCCTCGCGTCGGCCGGCCCGCTTGAGAAGCTGGCCGCGGGCGACGTGGAGTTCCGGCTCGTCCGGGGCGAGGGCGAGGGCGGCGCCGAGCGCGGTCTCCGCCTCGTCGAAGCGCCGGGCCTCGCGCAGGGTGAGAGCGAGCCCGCGCAGCACGCGCCAGTCGGTCGGGGCGAGACGGGCGGCGAAGCGGGCGAGACCGGCGGCGCCGACGTCGTCGCCCTGGCGCCGGCGTGCCGCGGCGAGTTCCATCACGCCGGCGGCGGCGAGGGAGCGCAGGCGCTTGACCGGCGCGAAGACGGACGAAGGGCGAAGGCGCGGCGGCGGGCTCGGCATCGGTCGGGGTCTGTTCGCTCCGCTCGCTTCGGGGGGCGGCCGCGAGGTCGGCGGCGGTCGCCGGTTCCGTTCAAACCACGTCCGCCACGGCTCGGCAAGCCGGGCGCCGGAGTGTCGGGCACGCGGGAGGGCGCCGTTGCACCGCGGCCTTCGCCTGCTATAACCGGGAGACCGCGGAGGGGACGACGACACCGGCGTCCCGCCCCCGCCCGCGGCGGGCCCGACCGTCCTGCGGCCGCCGCCCGACCCCGACAGAAGGACCGACGCGTGCCGAGCCGATCGCCGAGCGAAATCGCATGAGAACCCTTCATCTGCATGTCGGCCACGGCAAGACCGGCTCGAGTTTCATCCAGGCGAGCCTCGCCGCAAGCATCGACGTCCTGCGCAAGCGCAAGGTGGTCTACCCTGTCCCCCCGAGCCGCGAGCGCGCGTTGAAGGGCGGCATCACCACCGGCAACGGCCCGATGCTTGACGCCGACCGTGCGCCCTTCGACCTGCGCGACCGCGCCGCCGCCAAGGTACTGTTCTCCAGCGAGCTGTTGTTCGGACGCATTCTCGGTCGACAGGGCGAGGCGATGAAGCTCGAAGAGGTGGCGCGTCGATGCGGCGCCGACCGCGTCGAGATCCTGCTGTTCATCCGCAATCCGATCGAGCATCTCTGCTCGACCTGGCAGCAGCGGATCAAGCGCAGCGGCGAAACGATGTCGATCGACCTCTTCTCCAAGCGCTTCTTCGGCCCGCGGCTCGTGCTCGATTTCCTCGACGTCGTCGAGCCTCTCGACTTCGTCACGCTCACCGTTCGCAACTATTCGAGGGTGCGCGGCGAGCTGCTGGCGGTCGTCGAGGACTGGCTGGGCGTGCCGCGGGAGACGCTGGTGCGCCCGCCGGTCGACAACGTCAACCGGTCGATGACCTACCACGAACTGGAACTGCAGCGGCTGTTCAACGCCCGGCTCGGCGGCCCCTGCGGCGCCATGCTGTCGGACCGGCTCTGCGAGGAGGCCCCCGAAATCGCGGCAGACGAGATCCGCCCCGTCCTCAAGAACCAGCAGCGGGCGATCGAGCGGCTGCGTCCGGTGCTCGAGGCGATCAACGCCCGCATTCCGCCCGAGGCGCGCTACGACTTCGACGTCGCGGCGCCGCGCCGCTTCAAGGCCGACGATTTCCGTTTCTCCCGTCGCCAGATCGAGATCATCGTCGAAGGGCTCGCCGACGAGATCGAGCGGCGGCGGGTCCAGCGCCCGGTCACCGAGGCCGCCTCGTGAGACGACCCGCCGGAGGCGCCGCCGGCCGGGACCGGTCGGCTCGTGCATCCGCCGCAGCCCGGAGCGCGCCGTGACCCGTCCCCGCGTCCTGCTCGACGGCTACAACCTCGCCCTCGCCAAGGGCACCGGCATCGCGACCTACACCCGCAACCTCAGCCGCCGCCTCGGCGCCATGGGCCACGGCGTCGACGTGCTCTACGGCCTGCGCGGGCCGACCGGGGCGAGGGGCGGGCTGCTCGCCGAGGTCGATTTCTTCTCCGAGACCTTCCGGCGCGGTGGCACCAACCAGATGCTGCGCCGGCTGATGACCTCCTGGCGCGGCGAGCGCGCCTTCGAGGTGCCGATGGACGGCCGGGTGATCGCGAAGGGGCAGGCCGACCGCATGCCCCACTACGACCGCATCCTCAACGATCCGGAGGTCTTTCCCTTCTCGCGCTGGCACCACCGCTGGTACCGCCGCTTCCTCGAGGTCGGCTACGAGAGACCGGCCGACCTCGCCCACTGGACCGCGCCGATCCCGATGCGGCTGAAGGGAAAGCCGAACCTCTACACCATCCACGACCTCGTGCCGCTGCGCCTGCCCCACGCCGTCGGCGGCAACCATCGCCAGTTCCACGCCATCGTCAGCGACATCGCCCGCAAGGCCGACCACATCGTCACCGTGTCGGAAGCGTCGAAGCGCGATATCGTCGATCTGCTGAAGGTGCCGGAGGACCGGGTCACCAACACCTACCAAGGCGTCGACCTGCCGGCCGATCTGCTTGCCCGAAGCGAGGACGAGGTCGCCGCCGAGGTGTCCGACCTCTTCGGCCTCGAGCCCCGCGGCTACTTCCTCTATTTCGGCGCGATCGAGCCGAAGAAGAACGTCGGCCGCCTGATCGAGGCCTATCTCGGCAGCAGGGTCGCGGCGCCCCTCGTCGTCGCCGGCGCGCTGGCCTGGCGCGACGCGAGCGACCTGCGCCTGCTCGACCCGGCCGGGATCAACGAGACCGAGATGCTCCTGCGCCTGCGCCGTGGCGGCGCGGAGGTGCCGAAGACCTTCGACCCGACGCTGACCCGCTTCACCCGCTCCTCGGTGATGCGGATCGAATACCTGCCCTTCCGTCTGCTGGTCTCGCTGATCCGCTCGGCGCGGGCGGTGGTGTTCCCCTCGATCTACGAGGGTTTCGGCCTGCCGATCCTCGAGGCGATGATGCTCGGAACGCCGGTGATCACCAGCACGGAAGGGGCGGTGCCGGAGGTGGCCGGCGACGCCGCCCGGCTGGTCGACCCCTACGACGTGCTGGCGATCCGCGCGGCGATCCGCGACCTCGACGCCGACGCGGGCCTGCGCGAACACCTCGCCGCCGCCGGGCGCGTCCAGGCTGCGCGCTTCTCCAACGAGGCTTACGACGCCCGCCTCGCGGCGCTCTATGCGCGCTGGACCTGAAAGGTCGAGCGGACCCGTCGCGTCCCGGCTGCGCCGGGTCCGCACGGTTCCACAGGCGCGGAACGCCGCGGGTCGTCCTCGGCCGCGTCGGGCGAAGGTGGGCCGGGGTCCGGATCGGTCGCTACCGGCGAAGAGGTGAGATGAGGATATTCGGCGCCAGCATCCCGAAGTCGGGAACGCATTTTCTCACCGGCATCTTCCGGGAGATGGGCTTTTCCACCCTCGCCTGCCGCAAGGTGGTCGACGGCAATCGCCGGCGCATGGTGCTGCCCGAGGCCGCGCTCGGGGCGGGAGCGGGCGACGTCTACGCCTATGGACACTGGCGGGCGAAGCGCGAGTCGGCCCGCCAGCTGGCCGACGCCGGCTACGCGGTGCTCGTCCTGATCCGGGATCCGCGCGACATCTGCCTGTCGATGGCCGATTTCCTCAAGGCGGGTCTGCCGGCCGACGTCCACAAGCGGGTTCCGGAGCTTCGCCATCAGCCGCTCCGGGAGATCATCGCCGGCTGCATCAGGGGCTATCGTCTCGACGCCTTCAAGCAGCCCGGAATTCGCGAGACCTGCGAGGGCTGGCTCGACTGGCGCCGCCACGGCGCGGTCGTGCTGCGCTACGAGGACGCCTCGGCCGCCGTCGCCGAACGGCGGACCCTGCCGGACCTCGCCGGGCTCGGTCTCGACCCCGACCGCTTCCTCGCCGCCTCGGTCCGCTGCTACCGGGCGGCCAGTTCGTCGACGATGAACAAGGGCGTATCCTTCCGCTGGCGGAGCGAATTCGACGATGACCTTCGCGACCTGTGGCGGCGCGAAGCCGCGGGGGTCGCGGCCGCGCTCGGTTACGAGGAAGTCTGACCGCGCCCGGACCCCTTTCGGCCGGAGCCGGCCACCGATCCCAAGGAGTCGGATCGGCCCCGACTTCCGCTCCCGCCGTAAGGGAAAATCCGGTTGATGGTGCGATGCGGAACGCCTAGGTTCGGTGGGTGACGTCGATAGATGTCGCAGAGATCAGACTTGTTCCAGAACTGATGCGTCGCGGGGCGGGAGCCGGGGCATGGCAGTGGAAATTCAGGGAAGAAGGGCCCAGCATTCATGACCAAATCCTGCAAGATCTACGTCGGCTACGACAGCCGCGAGGACATCGCCTGGCAGGTCTGCCGCCATTCGCTGCTGCGCCACGCCAGCCGTGACATCGAAATCCACCCGTTGAAGCAGGCGCCGCTGCGCGAACTCGGGCTCTACAACCGCCCCGTCGACGCCATGGCTTCGACGGAATTCTCGCTGACCCGCTTCCTGGTGCCCTATCTCGGTGCCCACGACGGCTGGACGATGTTCGTCGACTGCGACTTCCTCTACACCCGCGACGTCTACGAGCTCTTCGACGGCCTCGACGAGACCAAGGCGGTCCACGTCGTCCAGCACGACTATACGCCGTCGAAAACCAGGAAGATGGACAACAAGACCCAGACGGTCTACCCGCGCAAGAACTGGTCGTCGATGATTGTCTTCAACGGCGCCGCCGACTGCGTCAGGGCGCTGACGCCCGGGGTGGTCAACACCGCGACACCGGCCTGGCTCCATCGTTTCTCCTGGGTGCCGGACGACGCGCTGATCGGCTCCGTGCCGCTCGCCTGGAATTTCCTCGAAGGCGAGTACCCGAAACCCGACGAGGTGCCCGCGGCGATCCACTACACCAACGGCGGACCCTGGTTCGAAGACTGGAAGAACGTCGATTTCGGCGACCTCTGGCTCGCCGAGGAGAAGCTCTATCTCGAGAAGGCGCGCCAGGCGGCGGAGTGAGATCGTCCTGCCGACGTTCCGGCCTCCCGCGACGCCCTGCGTCATCGGGATGGGATGAGGCCGACCCGGCCGGGCGCCATCCGGCCCGAACCGTCTCCTGGCGCCGCGAGGTGGCGCCGGGGTGGCGCCGGGCATCGGTCCGGACACGGTAAGCCCTTGTTTCGGGAGCGGGAGCGGACGAGAATCCGGCTCCCGCGGCCGCGCGACATGGTCTATGGTCGGCGCCATCATGATCCCTTGCCCGCCGCCGTGCCGCTCCCGGCCGGAGCGGCCGGGCTGCGAGGCGAGGCCGGATGAAGACGGAAGTCATCGTGCTCGGCGCCGGCATCGTCGGCGTCTCGACGGCGCTGCATCTCCTGAAGCGCGGCCGCGCCGTCACCCTGATCGACCGCCGCCGGCCCGGCGAGGAGACCTCCTACGGCAACGCCGGCCTGATCCAGCGCGAGGGCGTCTATCCCTACGGCTTTCCGCACGACTTCGGCGCACTGTTCCGCTACGCGCTCAACAACACCATCGACGCCCACTACCACCCGAGCGCGCTGCCGGGCCTGGTGCCGTTCCTGCTGAAATACTGGTGGCACTCGGGCCTCGTCCGCCACAAGGCGATCGCCCGGCTCTACGCGCCGCTGATCGAACGCTCGATCGAGGAGCACGCCGAGCTGATCGCCGAGGCCGGTGCCGAGCGGCTGATCGAGAAGAAGGGCTGGATCAAGGCCTTCCGCAGTACCCGCGAGCGCGACCGCGCCTTCGCCGAGGCCGAGAGCCTTTCGGCCGAATTCGGCGTCCGCCACCAGCAGCTTTCGGCCGAAGACCTCGCCCGCGAGGAACCCTTTCTCGTCTCCGGCCTCACCGGCGGCCTGCGCTGGTCCGACCCGTGGTCGATCCGCGATCCCTATTCCCTCGTGCGGGCCTACGTCACCCTGTTCGAGCAGCGCGGCGGCACGGTGATGTCGGGCGACGCCGCCACGATCGAGCGGGTGCTGTCGGGTTCGGGCTGGCGGGTGGCGACGCCCGAAGGCCCGCTCGAGGCCCGCGATGTCGTCGTCGCCCTCGGCCCCTGGGCCGACGCGGTGACGTCGCGGCTCGGCTACCGCTTCCCGCTGGCGGTCAAGCGCGGCTATCACATGCACTACCGGCCGAAGGACGGCGCCCGGCTCGACAACTGGGTGCTCGACGTCGAGCGCGGCTACTTCCTCGCCCCGATGCTGCGCGGCATCCGCCTGACCACCGGCGCCGAATTCGCCCGGCGCGACGCGCCGAAGTCGCCGGTGCAGATCGAGCGGGCCGAGGCGGCGGCGCGCGACTTCTTCCCGCTCGGCGAGCGGGTCGACCCCGAGCCGTGGATGGGGGCGCGGCCGTGCACGCCGGACATGATGCCGGTGATCGGCAAGGCGCCGCGGCACGACGGCCTCTGGTTCGCCTTCGGCCACGCCCACCACGGCCTGACTCTCGGCCCGGTCACCGGCCGCCTGCTCGCCGAGATGATGACCGGCGAGGCCCCGGTGATCGATCCCGCGCCCTACCGGCCGGAACGCTTCGTCGGCTGACCGCCCCTCCGCCCTCCGCCACCGCCGTCCACGCTCCGCGGGGTCACGCCATCAGCTGCCCGCCGTTGACGTCGAGGCTCTGGCCGGTGACGTAGCCGGCGAGCGCCGGGCTCAGCAGGAACAGATAGGCGCCGACGCAGTCGTCCGGCGTTCCGAGCCGCTGCAAGGGGATCGACTTCGCCGTCGCCGCCAGCTTCTCCGGGCTCGAGTAGCGCTGGTGGAAGGCGGTGTCGATGGTGCCCGGGGCGACGGCGTTGACGCGGATGCCGCGCGGCGCCAGTTCGCGGGCGAGGCTGCGGGTGTGGGTGGCGACGAAGGCCTTGGCGGCGCTGTAGAGCGAGGAGCCCGGGCTGCCGCCGGTGCGCGCCGAGATCGAGGTGGTGTTGACGATCGAGGCGCCCGGCGCGAGCCGAGGCAGCAGGCCCTGCGTCACCAGCACCACCGAGCGGGCGTTGAGGTCCACCACCCGGGCAAAGGCCGCCGCGTCGGCCTCCTCCGCCGGGATGCGGCCGATCATGGTGCCGGCGTTGTTGACGAGGCCGTCGATCGCGGAAAAGCGCGCGGTGGCTGCGGCGACGAGGGCGGCGGCGCCGTCCTCGCTCGAAAGATCGGCGGCGACGACGGTGAGCCGGGCGGCGTCGTCCGTGGAAAGACCCGCGACCAGGTCGTCCTCCGCGGCCGGCACCCCGCGCCCGGAGTGGGCCAGCACCTCGGCGCCGAGGGCGAGCAGGGCGCGGGCGAGGGCGGCGCCGATGCCGCGGGCCGCCCCGGTG
>CALCDT010000066.1 GCA_937900425.1 uncultured Alphaproteobacteria bacterium
GTCGTCGCGAACGCGCGCATCCGGGAGGTCGAAGCGAAACTGACTTGATGAGGCCTTCGAGAAATAGGTGTTTCATCGCAGAGGCTTGACCTTTTGCCTCATCCTGAGGAAGGAGCGCAGCGACTGTCTCGAAGGACGAGGGAAAAGCCAGGGCGAGGGCGGCGCCTTTTCCGGTTTCCATCCATGCGCCTCGAGAGTTCATCTAAGTATGCAATGTCTTGGTGAAGAGTCGCGACGGCTGAACCGGACAGCAGTGCGCCTGCGCGGGAATGACGAATACGGAGAGGGAAATTGCGAAGCGGCGTCCCGCCCGACGCTCCCGCCGCAGGGGCATCCCCCGCCGCCCGCACGCCCCGCCGGTCCGTGCCCCGGAACCGACGCCCCCTCCCGTGAATTGACCGCGCAGACGACCGTGAGCCCCGCCATGACAAAAGACCGTGCCGCCGTCCTCGGTGCCTCCGCCGATCCCGCTTCGCCCGAGGCACGGATCACCGTCGACCTGTTCCTGCCGGAGGGGGCGCCGCGCGGCCTCGCCGTCACGATCCACGGCCGCAACGGCGACGCCGCCTCGCCGCACATGCGCAAGGTGATCGGGCCTTACCTCAACCGCGGCTATGTCGTCGTCGCCCCGAATCTCTCAGCATCGGAACACAACGACGCCGCCGGCACCGGCGCCGACTTCACCATCTCCGGCCACGTCCGCGACGCCCGGCGGGTGATCGACTGGGCGATCGCCGAGGCCGGACGCCGCGGCTGGCCGAGGGCGCCGCTCGCCCTCGCCGGCCATTCGATGGGGGGCTACGCCGCCCTGCGCATCGCCGCCGAGGACGAGGAGGGGCGCTACGCCCACGTTCTCGCCGTCTCGACCTTCACCACCGGCGAGCGCCAGCTCGCGGTGCGCATGCGGCTGGCGCCCGACGCGGTGGAAATCCTCGCCCGAGAATGCCCGGCCGCCGTCACCGACTGGCCGCGCCACGACATCCTCGCCGACGCCCGCCGCCTGACGCTGCCGGTCGCCGTGGTCGCCGGGGCGGGCGACATGATCACGCCGCCGGCGAACTGCAAGGAGCTGTTCGACCGGCTGCCGAACGGCGTCTGCTGGGCGGTGATGCCCGAGGCGCACCACTGCATGGAGGGGCCGACGTCGGAGGCGGTGATCGGCGGCGCCCTCGCCGTGCTCGAAGCGGCCCGCGCCGCCCGGGAGCCGCGCGGATGAAGCCGCCGGCGCCGCCCTTTCCCGACCTCGACGGCTGGATCGAGGGTCAGGTCCTCACGGCGAAGCGTCACCTCGCCGGCGCCCTGTCGCGAAGCGACCTCGTCCACCACCGGCCGGAATTCGGCCAGAGCGTGAGGCCGGCCCGCGGCTCCGTCCTCGCCTCGCCGGTCTTCGCCCACTGGGACCCTGAGCCGGATTATTTCTACCACTGGAGCCGCGACGCCGCGATCGTCATGGCCGTCGTCGACGACCTCGCCTTCGAGGCGGAGGACGCGGACGAGGCCGCCGGCTGGGCCCGCGCCTTCGCCGACTACGTCGCCTTCAGCGCGCAAAGCCTGCGCACCGACGGGCGCACGGTCGCCCCGAACCCGCTGCGGCAAACCACCCGGGCCGACTGCCTGCGCCATCTTCGTCCCGACGCCGAACTCGCCGCCCTCGTCGGCGCCGACGCCCTGCTCGCCGAGCCGCGCTGCAACCCGGACGGCGGGCCGGACCTGCAGAACTGGGGCCGGCCGCAGTTCGACGGGCCGGCGCTCAGGGCGCTCACTCTCCTGCGCCACCTCGCCCGTGTGCCCGGTGACGCGGCGGCTCTCGCCCTGGTCCGCCTCGACCTCGCCTTCACCCTCGCCCATGCCGACGCTCCCTGCCTCGGGCCGTGGGAGGAGGAGGAGTTCTGCCGGCACTATTTCACGGTGCTCTGCCAGCACGCCGCCCTGCGCGAGGGCGCCGCCTGCTTCGCCGCCCGCGGTGAAACGGGTCTCGCCGACGACCTGCGCACCGGCGCGGCGGCGACGCTCGTCGGGCTCGAGGCGCACTGGGACGAGGCGAACGGCGTCTATCGCGCCTTCCGGGAGTTTCCCGCCGCGAGCGCCGCCGAGGCGATCGACAGCTCGATCCTGATGGCCGCCCTCGCCGCGGGGCTCGGTTCCGATTCCGGAAGCGGTCGCCACGGCCTCGGCGACGAGCGGCTGCGGGCGACGGTCGCCGTGATCGAGGCGACATTCCTGTCGCTCTACCCGCTCAATCTCGCCCTCGGTCCGGGCGAAGGGCCGCTGATCGGGCGCAACGTCCGCGACGTCTATTTCGGCGGCAATCCGTGGTTTCCCAACAGCTTCGCCCTCGCCGAATACCACTACGCCCGCGCCGCGGCCGAGCCGCGGACCGAAATCGCCGCCGCCGACCTGCGCCGCGGCGACGGCGTCCTCGCCGCCTGCCGGCGCTTCGTGCCCGAGGATGGGGCGCTTTGCGAACAGATCGACCGGGCCAGCGGCGCACCGACCTCCGCTCGCCATCTGACCTGGAGCTACGCCGCCTTCCTCGCCGCCGTCAGGGCGAGGGCGAGGGCGCGGGCGCGGGTGCGGCTCGGCGCCTGACGAAATGCGAGCGCACCGCGGCCAGCGCCGACGGGTCGATCCCGGTGCGCCGCCGGCACAGCACCACCAGCACGACGACCAGCGGCACCTGCGTCACCGTCCAGGCCAGCGCCGCACCGAACGAGCCCCAGACCGGCACCAGCAGGCAGAGCAGGGCGAGCCGGGCGGCGAAGCCGATGGTGATGACGCGCGGATAGAGCGCTTCCTGTCCCGTCGTCAGCAGGATCGCCGCGGTCGGGCCGCCGAGGGCGCCGAGGGCGGTGCCGAAGGCGAGCAGCAGCAGGGTCGGATACTCGTCGCGATACTCGTCGCCGAACAGGCCGAGCACGAAGGGGCCGAACACCGCCACCGCGAGGCAGAGGCCGGTGACGATCAGGAAGGCGACCGTCATCACGCTGTGCAGCATGCGGTCGAGCTCCTCGCGGTCGCCGCCGTAGTGCAGCGTCGCGATCTTGCCGGCGGTGTAGCTGTGCAGGCCGGTCGAGATGGTGGCGAAGGCGTTGGCGATGCGGCTCGCCACGAAGTAGCCGCCGGCCGCCGCCGGGCTCGCCAGCGCGCCGATCACCAGCACCTCCGCATACTGGCTCGACGCCTCGATCGTCGCCGACAGCCACATGCCTTTCGCCCGGCTGCGCCACAGCGGCCGCTCGCCGACGTCGGCGGCGGCGGGCGCGGCGCGGAAGCGGCGCAGGACGGCGATGCTCTGGAACAGGATGCCGGCGGCCATGCCGGCGGCGCCGACGAGGAAGAAGGTCGAGATCGAGGCGGTGCCGCCGAGCAGCACGCTCGCGGCCATCGCCGCGGCGACGGCGAGGCGCCAGACGAGGTCGCGGTTCGGCTCGGCGACGGCGACGCCGGCGATGGCGCGCGAGGAGTGCGAGGAATAGTGCAGGGCGGTCTGGGCGAGCAGGAAGACGCCCGCCGCCGCTCCGACCGCGAAGGAGGCGTCGGCGTCGATGGCCGGGCCGGCGAGGGCGACGGCGACGCCGAACAGCACGCCGGCGCCGAGCGACAGCATCCAGCCGTCGGCATAGGCGCCGCGGCCCATGTCGGCGCGGCCGCGGGCGACGTATTCGCCCCACGAGCGCATGATCAGCGTGTCCTGGCCGCAGACCGCGACGACCGCCAGCAGCGAGACGGCGTTGAACCAGACCGCGAGGCGGCCGAAGTCGTCGGCGCCCATGCCGTGCGCGGCCAGCGAGAACATCAGGAAAGCGAGGCCGGTGCCGCCGAGCTTGACGGCGAGCGTCAGCATGGCGCCGAGCGCCGAGCGGCCCGCCGAGCCGGCGGCCAGCCGGCGCAGCCGCGCCGCGGGCGAAAGCATCGCTCCGTCGCCGGCGATCGCACCGTCGCTCATCGGGTCCCGGTCCAGATCATGTTAACCCTGTTCCGTGGATTTGGAGGATTTTCCTCCGGCAACGCCAGAAAACGGGGGAATTCTGCGCGACCATGATGCTATTGCATAACCAAGGCTGATGAAGACTTACCTGCTTTAAGCGCATAAGGCGAAAATTCGTGTCAAACGTCGCAGTCAAAAGCACCGGTATGGTTGACGAAACCTTTACGGTGCCCTCGCAGGGCGGCCGTCCGGTCGCCTTCGGTGCGTCGGCGGGCTTCTTCCACCCGGCGGCGGGGCCGGTCGGCGTGCTGCTCTGCTCGCCCTGGGGCTACGAGGAACTCTGCTGCCACAAGAGCTGGCGCGTCCTCGCCGAGCATTGCGCCGGCGCCGGATTCCCGACGCTGCGTTTCGACTATCCCGGCTGCGGCGACGGCCTCGGCGCCATGGACGGCGTCGACGACGTCGTGGCGTGGATCGAGGCGGTGCGGCAGGCGGCGGCCGAACTGAAGCGGCTCGCGGGCGTGCGCCGCGTCATCCTCGCCGGCCAGGGCCTCGGGGCGCTGCTCGCGCGCGAGGCGGCGCCCTCGGTCGAGGGGCTCGTGGCGGTGGTGCTGATGGCCCCGACCGCCGGCGGCCGGCGCTGGGCCCGCGAACTCGCCGCCTGGTCGGCGATGATCGACGGTGCGATCGGCCTCGAACGCGGCCCGCTCGCCGACGGCGCGATCGACGTCGCCGGCTTCCGGATGACCCCGGCCCTCGCCGCCTCGATCCGGGCGATCGACCACGCCCGCGCCGCCCCCTCGGTGGCGGTGCCCCATCTGCTGCTGGCCCGGCCCGGCCGCGACGACGACTACCGCGACCGCCTCGCCGCCGCCGGAGCGACGCTCGAGACCCTGCCCTACGACGGCTACGACGCCCTCGTCGGCGATCCGACCTCGGCGGTGGTGCCGCGGGCGGCGATCGAAGCCCTGCGCGACTGGCTGGTCCGTCGCTTCCCCACCGCCGGGCGCGCCGCCGGCCCGCGCATCGCCTCGTCGTCCCGGCTGCCGTCGCGGGCCTTCGCCGAGGAGGGGATGCGCTTCGGGCCGGACGGACGGCTGTTCGGCATCCTGACGACGCCGGCGGCCCTCGGCGACGGCCCGACGACCGCGGCCATCCTGCTCAATTCCGGCTACGACCACCACATCGGCTGGGCGCGGAGCGCGGTCGACCAGGCCCGCGCGCTGGCCGAGGCCGGCGTCGCCGCCTTCCGCGTCGACGGTGCCCGCATCGGCGACAGCCCGGCCCACGACGACAGCCCGCGCCAGGTGCTCTACTCGGACGCCCAGATCGCCGACGTCTCGGCGGCGATCGACGTCCTGCTGTTCCGCGGTTTCGAGCGGGTGCTGCTCGTCGGCCGCTGCAGCGGCGCCTATCTCGCCCTCGGTGCGGCCGTCGCCGATCCGCGGGTCGGTGGCGTCGTGCTCGTCAACATCCGCCGCCTCGTCTGGGATCCGGACGAGGACGTCGACGAGGCGATCCGCAACAGCTTCCGCTCGCTGTCGAACTACGGCTCCCGGCTGCTGCGTCTCGACACCCTGCGCCGCCTCGTCACCGGCGACATCGACGTTCGGCGGGTCGGCGGCGACATCCTGCGCCGCCTCGCCCAGCGCGCCGGCGTCCGTCTCGCCCCGGTCACCGGCCGGCTCACCAAATACGCCCGGCTCTACCGCGAGGTCCGCCGCCGCTTCGATCTGCTCGAGGCGCGCGGCTGCCGGGTGTCGATGGTGTTCAGCGAGGGCGACGGCGGTCTCGACGAACTCGCCACCTATTTCGGCTCCGGCGGCCGCCGGCTCGCCGCCTATCCCAACGTCTCGCTGACGCTGGTGCCGGAGGCCGACCACAACATGACGCCGGCCCCGGCCCGCGCGGCCCTGCGCGCCCACGTGGTCGATTTCGCCTGCAGGGAATGAAGAACCGGGGCGCCGGGAGCGAGTGCCCCGTGCACCCTCAGCGCTCGCCGGAGCGGCCCGGTGGCGGCAGGATGATGGTCTCGGCCGGCCCGCCGCGGCGCTGGTAGTCGTCCGGGTCGAGATCGACCACGCCCGCCCCCTCGCGGCGGGTGCGCACCACCACGGTCATCCGGCTGCGGACGAGACCGACGAGGGCGCGGCGCACCTGCGGGATCAGCAGCAGGAAGCCGAAGGCGGAGGTGACGAAGCCCGGCGTCAGCACCATCAGCGCCGCCACCAGCAGCAGCACCCCCTGGATCATCTCCTCGCCCGGCACCCGGCCGGCGTCCATCTCCGCGCGCATCCGCGTCAGCAGGGCGAAGCCCTGGGCGCGCAGCAGCGCCGCTCCGATCAGGATGCCTGCGAGGATCAGGCCGAGGGTGGCGAGCACGCCGATCTTGGAACCGACGAGAATGAAGACGGCGATCTCGATCGCCGGCAGCGCCAGGATGAAGAGCGGCACGAGGAGTGCGAAGGGGCCCATGAAGCGGTCTGCCTTGCCTTTCGAAGTCGATCGACCGGCCGGGCCTCGCGGCGCGGCGGTCACGTCTCCATCATCTAGGAAGATCGCGGCGCGATTGCATCGGGGACGCGGGAGATTTCGGCCTCGCGGGCTTCCGCCCGACGCCGCCGCGCCGATCCGCGCCGATCGCCGGGGCTCGCCGACGTGCTATCACGGAGCGAATCGAGCGAAGGGAGGCCCGTGATGCGGACATTCTACGAAGGCGGACGCGGCGACGTGCTGGCGGGCGAGGCGATGATCGCGACCTCGCACCCGCTCTCCACCGCGGCGGGTGTCGAGATCCTCGCCGCCGGCGGCAACGCGGTCGACGCGGCGCTGGCCGCCGTCGCCGTGCAATGCGTGGTCGACCCGCTGATGACCGGCCTCGGCGGCGACTGTTTCGCGCTGATCGCCCCGGCAAAGGGCGAGGTGCTGGCGCTCAACGGCTCCGGCCGGGCGCCGATGGCGGCGAGCGTCGAGGCGCTGGCCGGCCGCGGCGTCACCGGCGAAATCCCCGAGGGCAGCGCCCATGCGGTGACGGTGCCGGGCGCCGTCTCGGCCTGGTGCGCGATGCACGCCGCCAGGGGCTCGATGCCGCTCGACCGCCTGTTCGCCCGCGCCGTCCGCTACGCGGAGGAGGGCTATCCGGTGACGCCGCGCGTCGCCTTCGACTGGGCCGGCAGCACGGCGACCGTCGCCGCCGATCCCCATGCCGCCGCCCTGTTCCTGCCCGGCGGCCGCGCCCCGGTCGCCGGCGAGCGCCACGCCCAGCCGCTGCTCGCCGCGCGCCTGCGCGAGATCGCAAAGGGCGGCGCCGCCGCCTTTTACCGCGGGCCGACCGCCGCGGCGATGGTGGCCCGGCTCCAGGCCCTCGGCGGCCTTCACACGCAGGACGACTTCGCGCGCGCCGAGGCCGGCGCCGAATGGGTGAAGCCGATCTCGACCTCCTACCGCGGCCACGACGTCTACGAATGCCCGCCCAACGGCCAGGGCCTCGCCGCGCTGATGATGCTGAACACCCTCGCCGGCTTCGATCTCGGAGAGGGTCTCGGCGAGGCCGAGCGCATCCATCTCCACGCCGAGGCGACCAAGCTCGCCTATCACCACCGCGACGCGCTGATCTGCGACGTGGCCCACTTGCCGCATCCGGTGGAGACGCTGCTCTCGGAGGCGGTGGCGGCGAGCCTTCGCGGGCGCATCCGCCGCGACCGGGCGATGGCGCCGGCGCTGTGGGACGAGCCGGAGCACCGCGACACCGTCTATCTCTGTGTCGTCGACCGCGACGGCACGGCGGTGTCGCTGATCAACTCGATCTTCCATCACTTCGGCTCGGGCCTGCTCGACCCGGCGACCGGCATCCTGTTCCACAACCGCGGCGCCTCCTTCCGCCTGATCGAGGGCCATCCCAACGCCATCGGCCCCGGCAAGCGGCCGATGCACACCATCATCCCCGGTCTCGTGCAGAAGGACGGCCGCACGGTGATGCCCTTCGGGGTGATGGGCGGCCACTACCAGGCGGCCGGCCACGCCGCCTTCCTCTCCGGCGTGCTCGACCGCGGCCTTTCCGTCCAGGAGGCCATCGACGCCCCGCGCAGCTTCGCCTTCGACGGCGTCCTCAAGGTCGAGCCGGCGATCGGCGAGGCCACCCGCGCCGAACTCGCCGCCCTCGGCCACGACGTCACCCTCGCCGACGCCCCGATCGGCGGCGCCCAGGCGATCTTCATCGACCACGCGCGCGGGGTGCTGCACGGCGGCTCCGACCCGCGCAAGGACGGCTCGGCGCTGGGGATCTGACGCCGCTACGGACGGCTGCGACGCTCTCGCGCGGCGCCGATCACGGGGAGTTCAGCGGCCCCGCCGCGAAATCGCCGAACTTGCGCGGCGACAAAGGCTGCGGACGGTTTCGGGCCCGCCCTGCGGGCGGACCCGGACGCAGCGCGGGTCTGGCGGGCACTGGTCTGGCGGGCACTGGTCTGGCGGGCGTTGGTCGGCGCTGCGGCCTTCGCAACCGGCGTCTGCCCTGGTCCGGCCCGCCGGTGGCAATCCGGACCGTTCCGTGTATCGTAACGAAACGACGCGTGTTTCGGCCGCCGGCCGAGCCGACAAGGAGCAGGATTTGGCGCAGGCACCCTCCCTCTCGCTCACCCGGTCCGGCATGCTCGCCGGCCTTCTCGCCCTCGGGCTGGCCTTCGCCCCCCTCGCCGCGGCGAGGGCGCAGGACGCGGGCCCGCAGCCGGGAGCGGGCGAGGCCCCGGCACCGGAGCCGGCCGCAGGGCAGGGGGGCGAGAAGGTCTGGCGTCACGCCGCGGCCCTCGTCGGCGAGCCGACCTATCCGGCGGACTTCAAGCATTTCAACTACGTCAATCCCGACGCGCCGAAGGGCGGGCGGGTGCGGCTGTCGGACTCCGGCGGCTTCGATTCCCTCAACGTCTTCCTCGACCGCGGCGATCCGGCCGCCAGCGTCGCGCTGATCTACGACACGCTGATGACCCCGTCGATGGACGAGATCTCGGCCGAATACGGCCTGCTCGCCGAGGCGATGAGCTGGCCGGACGACTATTCGTCCGTCTCCTTCCGCCTGCGCCCCGAGGCGAGGTGGCACGACGGCCAGCCGGTGACGGCGGAGGACGTGGTCTGGTCCTTCGAGAAACTCGTCGCCAACAACGCCACCCAGCGGTTCTACTACAAGCACGTCACCGGCGCCGAAGTGACCGGCGAGCGCGAGGTGACCTTCACCTTCGACGAGACCGGCAACCGCGAGCTTCCCAACATCGTCGGCCAGCTGATGGTGCTGCCGAAGCACTGGTGGGAGGGCACCACCGAGAACGGCCGCCCGCGCGACATCGGCGCGACGACGCTGGAGCCGCCGCTCGGCTCGGGGCCCTACAGGATCGCCCGCGTCGATCCCGGCCGCGGCATCAGCTACGCCCGCGTCGACGACTACTGGGGCAAGGACCTGCCGGTGAACGTCGGCACCAACAATTTCGACGAACTGTCCTACGAGTTCTATCTCGACGACACCGTCGAGTTGGAGGCCTTCAAGGCCGACCGCTACGACTGGCGCACCGAGCTCACCGCCAAGAACTGGGCGACCGGCTACGACATTCCCGCCGTTCGTGACGGCCGCGTCGTGCGCGAGAAGTTCGAGCAGCCCTATCGCCGCGCCGGCGTCATGGTCGGCTTCCTGCCGAACCTGCGCCGCGACAAGTTCAAGGACGTGCGGGTGCGCCGGGCGCTCAACCTCGCCCTCAATTTCGAGGAGATGAACCGCACCCTGTTCTTCGGCCAGTATGCCCGCATCGACAGCTACTATTACGGCCTGCCCTTCGCCGCCGGCCCCGGCCTGCCCGAGGGCCGCGAGAAGGAGATCCTCGAAAGCCTCGGCGACATCGTGCCGAAGGCGGTGTTCGAGGAACGCTACGCCAATCCGGTCGTCGCGACGGCGCAGGACCACCGCAAGAACCTGCGCGAGGCGCTCGCCCTGCTGAAGGAGGCCGGCTGGGAGCTGAAGAACAACCGGCTGGTCAACGCCGCCGGCGAGCCCTTCACCTTCGAGTTCCTGATCGACCAGCGCTTCGAGCGCGTCGGCCTGCGCTACCAGGCCGACCTCCGGCTGATCGGCATCGAGCTGACGATCCGCGTCGTCGACAGCGCCCAGTACACCAACCGGATTCGCTCGCGCGATTTCGACATGATCTACACCGGCTGGGGCGAATCCTTCTCGCCCGGCAACGAGCAATACGATTTCTTCGGCTCGGAGGCCGCCGACAGCGACGCCTCGCGCAACTTCGGCGGCATCAAGGACCCGGCGGTCGACGCCCTGATCCGCAAGGTGGTGGGCGCGAAGGACCGCGACGAGCTCGAGGCTTCGGTCGCCGCCCTCGACCGGGTGCTGCTCGCCGGCAACTACGTCATCCCCGGCTGGACCCAGCGCGCCCTCAACGTCGCCCGCTGGGATCGCTTCGCCCACCCCGATCCGCTGCCGGAATTCTCCATCGGCTTCCCGACCGTCTGGTGGTGGAACCCCGACGGCAAGGCCAACGCGCGCAAGTGAGGACGCCCCGATGACCGACGCCGGGCGCCGGTCTCCGGCCCGAACCCACCCCGCCCGCGCGCTTTCGCGCACCTTGCCGCCGCGCCGGCGCGACGTTCTCGCCGGGGCCGGTGCCTTCGCCGCGGCGGCGCTGCTGCCGGCGCTGCCGGTCCAGGCCGGCCGGCGCTCGCACGGCCTCTCCTTCTTCGGCGACCTCAAGTACGGGCCGGACTTCACCCATTTCGACTATGCGAACCCGGACGCGCCGAAAGGCGGCACGCTGGTGACGCAGGTGCCCTCCTGGCTCTACAACCAGAATCCGGCGACCTTCAACACGCTCAACGGCTTCGTGCTGATGGGCGACGGCGCCGCCGGCATCCAGCTCGTCTTCGCGACGCTGATGAGCGGCGGATCCTACTGGCGCGGCGGCTCGCTCGACGAGCCGGACGCGCTCTACGGCTACGCCGCCTCCGAAGTGGAGGTCTCGGACGACGGCCGCGTCTACCGCTTCTTCCTGCGGCCCGAGGCGACCTTCCACGACGGCTCGCCGATCACCGCCGAGGACGTCGTCTTCTCGATCGGGATCCTGCGCGACGAGGGCCATCCGACGCTGTCGGTCGAGCTGAAGGCGGTCGAGGAGGCGGTCGCCGAGGACGCGCGCACCTTGCGCGTCGTCTTCGCCGAGGGTGCGGCGCGCAACCTGCCGCTCACCGTCGCCGGCGGCGTCCCGATCCTCTCCAGGGCCTGGTGGGCGGGCCGCGATTTCTCAGCGACCCTTTCCGAGGCTCCGCTCGGCTCCGGTCCCTACCGCGTCGGCGCCTTCTCCTTCGGCCGCGCCATCACCTACGAGCGAGTCGCCGACCATTTCGGCGCGGCCCTGCCGGTGATGCGGGGCCTGTGCAACTTCGACCGCATCCGCCTCGAATTCTTCCGCGACCGCACCGCCGGCTTCGAGGCCTTCAAGAAGGGCGTCGTCACCTTCCGCGAGGAATTCTCGTCGAAATTCTGGGCGACCGCCTATGACTTCCCGGCACTGACCGATGGCAGGGTCCTGCGCGACGAGGTCTTCGACGGCACCCCGGCCGGCGGCCAGGGCTGGTATTTCAACACCCGCCGCAAGAAATTCGCCGACCCGCGGGTGCGCGAGGCGCTGGCGATGGCCTTCGACTTCGAGTGGACCAACGCCAACATCATGTATTCGTCCTACAGGCGGACGACCTCCTTCTTCGAGAATTCGCCGCAGAAGGCGGAAGGCCCGCCCTCGCCGTCGGAGATCGCCCTGCTCGAACCCTTCCGCGACCGCCTGCCCGAAGCGGTGTTCGGCGAGGCGCTGCTGCCCCCCGTCAGCGACGGATCGGGGCGCGATCGCCGCCAGCTGGGGCGGGCGCAGGCGCTGCTGAAGGAGGCCGGCCTCGTGCGCGAGGGCGAGCGCTGGATCGGGCCGGACGGCGAGCCGCTCACCGTCGAATTCCTCGACGACGACAGCTCCTTCGAGCCCCACCACGCGAGCTTCATCAATTCGCTGCGCCTACTCGGCGTGCCGGCGACCTACCGCGTCGTCGACCCGGCCCAGCTCAACGCCCGCATGCGCGACTTCGACTTCGACGTCACCATCTCGCGGGTGTCGATGCCGCAGTATCCCGACAGCGTGCTGCGCCAGTTCTTCGGCTCGGCCTCGGCGAAAAGCCCCGGCTCCTACAACCTCTCCGGCGTCGCCGACGAGGTGGTCGACGCCCTCATCGAGACGGTGATCGCCGCCGCCACCAAGGAGGAGTTCGAGGCCGCCAACCGCGCCCTCGACCGGGTGCTCCGGGCGAAGTTCCTCTGGGTGCCGCAGTGGTACAAGGCCACCCACTGGTTCGCCTTCTGGGACGTCTTCGGTCGCCCCGAAACCCAGCCACCCTACGGCGCGGCGGTGTTCGAGGCCTGGTGGGTGGACAAGGACAAGGCGGAACGGCTCGGACGGGGGACGTGAGGGGAGGGTGCCGGATACGAAGGGATCGTCGGGAACGCCACCCCCGCTAACCCGCCGTTAACCATGCCGGCCCGCATGCTGCGGCCGACGCGAACAATGCCAGGACCATCATGGGCGCCTACATCCTCCGCCGCCTCCTGCTGATCATCCCGACCCTTCTCGGCATCATGGCCCTGACCTTCATCGTCGTGCAGTTCGCGCCCGGCGGCCCGGTCGAGCAGGTGATCGCCAAGCTGCAGGGCAACGACGTCTCGGCGACGGCGCGCATCTCCGGCGGCGGCAGCGACCTCGGCTCGACGGATTTCGGCGCCGGCGGTGGCGACACCGTCACCGCGCGCTATCGCGGCGCCCAGGGGCTCGATCCGGCCTTCATCGCCGAGCTCGAGCGGCAGTTCGGCTTCGACAAGCCGCCGCTCGAGCGTTTCCTGCTGATGCTCAAGAACTACGCCACCTTCGACTTCGGCCAGAGCTATTTCCGCGACATCTCGGTGATCGAGCTGATCAAGGAGAAGATGCCCGTGTCGATCTCGCTCGGCCTGTGGCTGACGCTGATCTCCTACGCCATCTCGATCCCGCTCGGCATCGCCAAGGCGGTGCGCGACGGTTCGCGTTTCGACGTCTGGACCTCGGCGGTGATCGTCGTCGGCTACGCCATCCCGAGCTTCCTCTTCGCGATCCTCCTGATCGTGCTGTTCGCCGGCGGCTCCTTCCTCGACTGGTTCCCGCTGCGCGGCCTGACCTCCGACAACTGGGACCAGCTCAGCTGGCCGGAGAAGATCATCGACTATTTCTGGCACCTCGCCCTGCCGATGGCGGCGATGGTGCTGTCGGCTTTCGCGACGACGACGCTGCTGACCAAGAATTCCTTCCTCGACGAGATCAACAAGCAATACGTCATGACCGCCCGGATGAAGGGCCTGTCGGAGCGCAAGGTGCTCTACGGCCACGTCTTCCGCAACGCGATGATGCTGGTCATCGCCGCCTTTCCGGGTGCCTTCATCTCCGCCTTCTTCGCCGGATCGCTGCTGATCGAGCAGATCTTCTCGCTCGACGGCCTCGGCCTGCTCGGCTTCGAATCGGTGGTCAAGCGCGACTACCCGGTGGTCTTCGCCACGCTCTACATCTTCTCGCTGATGGGCCTCGTCGTCGGCCTGATCTCCGATCTCGCCTACACCTGGATCGATCCGCGGATCGACTTCGAGAGCCGGGAGGTCTGATCCATGAAGATTCCCGCCCCCGACATGACGATCCCGTCGCCGAAGAAGCCGCGGCTGTCGCCGCTCAACGCCCGGCGCTGGCAGAACTTCAAGGCCAACCGGCGCGGCTACTGGTCGCTCTGGATCTTCTCGGTGCTGTTCGTGCTGTCGATGTTCGCCGAACTCATCGCCAACGACCGCCCGATCCTCGTCTCCTACAAGGGCGAGCTGCTCTATCCGATCCTCGTCGACTATCCGGAGGAGAAGTTCGGTGGCTTCCTCGCCGTCACCGACTTCCGCGACCCGGTCAACAGCCAGGAGATCGAGGACAACGGCTGGATGATCTGGCCGCCGATCCGCTATTCCTACCGCACCGTCAACAACGAGATGCCGACCCCCGCCCCGGCGCCGCCGTCGTGGATGCTGGACGAGGAGACCCGCTGCCAGCGCTACGCCGAGGGCGTCGCCGACCCCGGCTGCACCCTCGGCAACTGGAACTGGCTCGGCACCGACGACCAGGGCCGCGACGTCGTTGCCCGCCTGATCTACGGCTTCCGCCTGTCGGTGCTGTTCGGCTTCATGCTGACCATCCTCTCCTCGATCGTCGGCGTCGCCGCCGGCGCGGTGCAGGGCTATTTCGGCGGCCTGATCGACCTCGTGTTCCAGCGCTTCATCGAGATCTGGACCTCGCTGCCCGAGCTCTACATCCTGCTGATCATCGCCTCGATCTTCGTGCCGAGCTTCTGGCTGCTGCTCGGCATCCTGCTGCTGTTCTCCTGGACCCGGCTGGTCGGCGTCGTTCGCGCCGAGTTCCTGCGCGCCCGCAACTTCGAATACGTCCGCGCCGCCCGGGCGCTCGGCGTGCCCGACGGCACGATCATGCGCCGCCACGTGCTGCCCAACGCCATGGTGGCGACGCTGACCTTCATGCCCTTCATCCTCAACGGCTCGGTGACGACGCTGACCTCGCTCGACTTCCTCGGCTTCGGCCTGCCGCCCGGTTCGCCCTCGCTCGGCGAACTGCTGCTGCAGGGCAAGGTCAACCTGCAGGCGCCCTGGCTCGGCATCTCCGGCTTCGTCGTCATCGCCCTGATGCTGAGCCTGCTGATCTACATCGGCGAAGCGGTGCGCGACGCCTTCGACCCGCGCAAGACCTTCCGGTGAGCCGCCAGATGCCCGTGACGCCCTCCGCACCCCCGTCCGCCCCTCTGCTCGCCGTCGAAAACCTCTCCGTCGCCTTCGCGCGGCCGGACGGCGCGCCCGCGCTCGCCGTCAAGGGCGTCTCCTTCACGCTGGAGGCCGGCAAGACCCTCGCCATCGTCGGCGAATCGGGCTCCGGCAAGTCGGTCACCGCCCTGTCGGTGGTCCGCCTGCTGTCCTATCCGGCGGCGAGCCATCCCTCCGGCCGCATCCTGTTCAAGGGCCGCGACCTGCTCGCCGCCCCGGAGGAGGAGATCCGCAAGGTCCGCGGCAACGAGATCACCATGGTGTTCCAGGAGCCGATGACCTCGCTCAACCCGCTCCACACCATCGAGCGGCAGATCGGCGAGATCCTCAGGATCCACCGCGGCATGGGCACGGCCGCGGCGCGGGTCCGCATCGTCGAACTGCTGGCCGAGGTCGGCATCCGCGATCCCGAGCAGCGGCTGTCGAGCTATCCCCACCAGCTCTCCGGCGGCCAGCGCCAGCGGGTGATGATCGCGATGGCGCTCGCCAACGAGCCGG
>CALCDT010000067.1 GCA_937900425.1 uncultured Alphaproteobacteria bacterium
CAGCGTCACCGCGGCGGCCTGGCCGATGCCGGTGTTGGCGCCGGTGACGAGCGCGCGGCGGCCGGCGAGGGAGAAGGACGGCACGGCGGGCGCGGCGGCGGTCACCGGAGCGCCTCCATCGGCACCATGTCCATGTCGGTATAGTCGATGTTGTCGCCGCCCATGCCCCAGATGAAGGAATAGGCGCGGGTGCCGACGCCGGAATGGATCGACCACGGCGGCGACAGGATCGCCTCGCCGTCGGCGACGACGAGGTGGCGGGTCTCGGCGGGCTCGCCCATCAGGTGGATCACCCGGGCGTCGGCCGCGAGATCGAAGTAGAGATAGATCTCCGAGCGCCGGTCGTGCACGTGGCAGGGCATGGTGTTCCAGATGTTTCCCGGCTCGAGCCGCGTCAGCCCCATGACGAGCTGCGCCGAGGCGCAGACGTCGGGATGGATCATCTGGAAGATGGTGCGGCGGTTGGCGGTCGCCTGGTCGCCGAGCGTCATCGACTTCGCATCGGCGATGCGGATCACCTTGGTCTCGAAGGTGGCGTGGGCCGGCGTCGACAGGAGGTAGAAGCGGGCCGGGTTCGCCGGGTCGTCGGAGCGGAAGCGGACGTCGGCGGTGCCCCGGGCGACGTAGGCGGCGTCGCGCGGGCCGAGCGGCAGCGTGGCGCCGTCGGCCTCGACGGTGCCGGGACCGCCGATGTTGAAGACGCCGAGCTCGCGTCGGTCGAGGAAGTTCGGCGAGCCGATGGTGGCGCGGTCGCTTTCGAGGGTCAGCGGCGCGCCGGCCGGCACGGCGCCGCCGACGACGAAGCGCTCGACGTGGCTGTAGGAGAGCGACACGGCGCCGGGAACGAACAGCCGCTCGAACAGGAAGTGGCGGCGCAGCTCGGCGGTGTCGAAGCGGCGCACCGCCTCGGGATGGGGGACGTGCCGGACGTCGGAGATCATGGGCCGGAATCCTGAAGTGATGTTCGGGGGAGCGGGCGGCGCGGCGGCTCCGGCGCTCAGCGGAACAGCCCCGGCAGCCACAGCGACAGCGCCGGCACGTAGGTGACGAGCATCAGCACGGCGATGCTGGCGCCGAAGAACGGCCAGATCGTCTTCATCGCCTCGCCGATGGTGATCTTGCCGACGGCGCAGCCGACGAACAGCACCGAGCCGACCGGCGGGGTGTTGAGGCCGATGCCGGCGTTGAGGATCAGGATGACGCCGAAGTGGACCGGGTCGATGTCGAAGGCCTTCACCAGCGGCAGGAAGATCGGCGTCGCGATGATGATCATCGGCGCCATGTCCATGAAGGTGCCGAGGACGAGGAGGGCGATGTTGATGAGCAGCAGGATGACGATCGGGTTGTCGGAGATCGCCCGCATCGCCGCGATGATCGCGGCGGGCACCTGCAGGTAGGCCATCAGCCAGCCAAAGGCGCCGGCGGTGCCGATGACGAGCAGCACCATCGCCGTCGTCCGGACCGCACCCGTCACCGCCGCGAGGAAGCCGGCGAGGTCGAGCTGGCGGTAGACGAGGAGGGCGACGAGGAACGCGTAGAGGACGGCGATGCAGGAGGATTCGGTGGCGGTGAAGACGCCGGAGCGGACGCCGCCGAAGATGATGAAGATGAGCAGGATGCCGGGCGCGGCGACGGCGACGGCGCGGGCGACGCCGAGCCAGCCGGGGAAGGTGCCGGCGGGATAGCCGCGGCGGCGGGCGACGATGTAGGCGGTGAGCATCAGCGCCGCGGCGAGCAGGATGCCGGGGATGATGCCGGCGGTGAACAGGTCGGCGATCGACACCGTGCCGCCGGCCGCGAGCGAATAGATGATCATGTTGTGCGACGGCGGCACCAGCAGCGCGATGATCGCCGCGTTGACGGTGACGTTGACGGCGTAGTCGCGGCCGTAGCCGCGCTTCGCCATCTGCGGGATCATCAGGCCGCCGATCGCCGAGGCGTCGGCCACCGCCGAGCCGGAGATGCCGCCGAACAGCGTCGAGGCGACGACGTTGACCTGACCGAGGCCGCCGCGCAGGTGGCCGACGAGGGCGGCGGCCATGCCGATCAGCCGGTCGGCGATGCCGCCGCGGATCATCAGGTCGCCGGCGAAGATGAAGAACGGGATCGCCAGCATCGAGAAGGCGTTCATGCCGGAATTCATCTGCTGGAAGACGACGACCGGCGGCAACCCGAGATAGACGACGGTGGCGACCGCGGCGATGCCGAGGCAGAAGGCGACCGGCGTGCCGATCAGCAGGAGGAGCGAGAAGACCCCGAAGAGGACGAGGATGGCCATGACCGCCTCCGGCTCAGTCGATCGCGGGCAGTTCGGGCAGCGGATCGGCCGCCGGCTCGGTGAGGTCGATCAGGATCTTCTCGAAGGAGAACAGCGCGATCAGCGCGCCGCCGCCGACGAGGGCGAGATAGTCGACACCCTGCGGCAGGCCGACGCCGGCCATCTTGGCCGACCAGGTCTTCATCGACAGCTGCCAGCCGTACCAGGCCATCGCCACGCCGAAGCCGAGGACGAGGACGTGGGTGGCGAGCATCAGCACCCGGCGCAGCGGCGGCGGTGCCATGTGCAGGCCGATCTCGAAGCCGAGGTGGTTGCCCTCGCGCACGCCGACGGCGGCGCCGAGCAGGATGAACCAGCTCATCAACAGGAGCGACGTGGGCTCGGTCCAACCCGGCGAGGCGTTGAGCACGTAGCGGCCGAACACCTGCCAGGCGACGGCGAGGGTCATCAGCACGAGACCGGCGCCGGCGACCCAGAGGGTGAGCCGGCTGATCGCGCCGACGACGCGGCGGAGCGGCACCAGCGCCGGCACGCGCGGCCGTGCGCCCTGGCCGGCGAGGCTGTGGTGGGTCATCGGCATGAGCCTCCCCGGGTGACTTTTCCTCGAGGCGGGGCGGAACCGGCGGCGCGTGGACACGACGCCTCCCCCGCCCCGCGGTCCCGGCCCGCGACCGGGTACCGTCGTCGCGGTCGCGCGGGCGGGACGGGGCCGTCGCCCTCCCCGCTCGCGCGCGGCGCCCCGTCAGTTCGCCTCGGCGCGGATGCGCTCGACGAGGTCCTTCATCTCGGGCGTCGTCACGAACTTCTCGTAGACGGGGCCCATCGCCTCGATGAACGGCGTCTTGTCGACCTCGTTGACGACGGCGCCGCCCTCGATGACGCGCTGCTTGGCCGCCTCCTCGCGCTGCTTCCACAGTTCGCGCATCTTCTTGGTCGCCTCGACGCCGGCCTCGCGGAAGATCGCCTGATCCTCGGGCGACAGCTTGTCCCAGGCGGCCTTGGAGATGACGAACGCCTCCGGCGACATCGAATGTTCGGTGAGCGAGTAGAACTTCGCCACCTCGTAGTGCTTGACCGAATCGTAGGAGGGGAAGTTGTTCTCCGCGCCGTCGACGACGCCGGTCTGCAGCGCCGAATAGAGCTCGCCGAAGGGCATCGGCGTGGCGTTGGCGCCGAGCGCGTCGATGAGGGCGATGAACAGGTCCGACTGCTGCACCCGGATCTTCATGCCCTTCATGTCCTCGAGGCTGTTGATCGGGTGCCTGGAGTTGTACATCGACCGCGAGCCGGAATCGAAGAAGGCGAGCAGCACCAGGTCGTGCGGCTCGAACGCCTTGGCGATCTCCTGGCCGATGGGGCCGTCGACCACCTTGTGCATGTGGTCTTCCGACTGGAACAGGAACGGCAGCGACAGGATACCCGTCTCGGGAATGAGGTTGTTGAACGGCGCCATATTGATGCGGTTCATGTCGATGACGCCGAAGCGGGTCTGCTCGATGGTGTCCTTCTCCTGGCCGAGCTGGCCGGAAGGGAAAACCTCGATCTTGATGCGCCCGCCAGTCTTCTCGGCGACGATCTCGCCGAAATATTTGACCGACTCTACCGTCGGATAGCCGTCGGGATGGATGTCGGCGGAGCGCAGCACCAGTTCCTGGGCGGCGAGCGGGGCGGTGGCGAGAGGCAGCGCGGCGAGCGCCGCGACCAAGGCGAGCGCATGGCGGCGAGTGGGCATGGGCGTCCTCCCTGAACGTCACTGTGTATGGCCGGCGAGCTGCGTCGCCTGTTCTTGTGCGGTGCCGGCCGGCGAGGCGCGGGGCGCTTTCCGCTCGGCTGACCAACATTAGTATGGTAGTGTCTACATTGAGGCAACAGGGAGTAGCGAGTGGACGCCTTCAGACTTCCGACGGAGCCGGGCC
>CALCDT010000068.1 GCA_937900425.1 uncultured Alphaproteobacteria bacterium
GGAAGCGGCCGCCGAAGCCGAGCGCGCCGCCGCCGCCGAAGCCGAGCGCCGTCTGCGCGAGGCGCTGCCGGACGGATTGCCGCAGAGCCCGGCGCCGCCGCTCGGCGTCGTGCCGCCCCTCGACCTCGATCCGTCCGGTGCCCTGCCGGCGCCGGGGGGCGGCGGAGGAGCGGCGCCGATCTCCGTTCCCGCCGGCGAGGCTCCGTCCGGGGCGGCGGCTGCCGGGGCTGTGCCCGTCGAGGCCGTATCGGGGGACGGGGACTTCTTCTCCGACGAGATCCGCCGCAAGCTCGACCAGCTGATGCTCGATCCGTTGCCGCCGCCGATCGAGGTGGGGCCGACGCCGGGCGGCGGATAGGGCGGTCCGAAGGCGGCAGCGGGGGCGGCAGTCTCTGGCGGCTTCGGTCACCTGCCTGTTCGGCTGTCGAGATGGCGACGGCGGGGCACTCGGGGAAGCGCCTGCCCGGCGGGCCGACCGCCGAAGCCCGTCTGCCGCCCCTAGCTTCCCCTCAGCCGCGCCAGCACCGCGACCCGGATCGCCGAGGCGAGATTGCGCTCGCCGCGGCTCTGGTCGATCCGGGCGATGAAGGCGGCGAGAGAGACGCCGTCGGTCGCCGCGAAATGATCGACCGCATCCCAGAATTCGGGTTCGAGGGCGACGGATGTCCGGTGTCCGGACAGGGTGACCGAGCGCTTTTCCATGTCGGGAGATCCGGCTCCGGCTTGAAATGGATTGGGAGCGGCGACGCCTCGACGCGATGGCCCCGACGCGATCGTGAGGAGATCGCGGCAGGATCGTCCCGAAGTTCGGACGGAGCGGTTCGATCCGACCGAAAGGCGACGCGGGTCTAACGAAGTTGGTGAAAAGCGGCTGCGGTTCGAACCCGCTGCCTTGTTGCCCCGTCCGTCGGGGAGAAATGATTTTGCCGGACGTCCGGCTTCAACGACTTGCGGGCTCGTCGCCCGATCGAACGATGTCGCGGGGCGAGCAGGCTCCGCGGTCTTTCCGGTCGGTGGCCGCCTCGCGATCGACACCCGCGCCGCGACCTTCCGTGCCCTCGATCCGGTGGGCTTCGTGCCGGCGTGCGGACAGGGCGTCCTCGGCGACCGTCTTCTGCTTCTCGGCGCGGCTGCGGCCGAACTTGGCGCGGTTTTCCGCGGCAGTTTCCTCGCGTTCGGCCCGGGCCTTGCGCTTGCGGGCGATCCGCAGATTGACGACCTCGCCCATCGCCGCGCCTCAGGTCTTCTTGCGGAAAGCGTCGAGCGAGACGACGGCGGCGCCCTCGCGGGCGTCGTCGGCAATCCTGGCGGTCTCCTCGACCTTGCCCTCGTCCTGCGCGGCCTCCTTGCGGGGCGGCAGCTTCACCGGGGCACTCTCGGCGGTGGCCCCGGCTTCGTCCGTCTCCGTCGCCGGCTCGTCGAGGTCGACCTCGAAGCGCAGGCCGAATTCCACCGACGGGTCGAAGAAGCCCTTGAGGGCGGTGAAGGGGACCTGAATGCGCTCGGGCACACCACCGAAGGCGAGGCCGACCTCGAAGGCGTTGTCGGTGACGACGAGATCCCAGAACTGGTGCTGGAGCACGATGGTCATCTCTTCGGGATGGCGCTCGCGCACCCGCGTCGAGATCCGCACGCCGGGGGCGCGGGTGTCGAAGGAAACGTAGAAATGATGCTCGCCCGGCAACCCGGCCCGCGCCACCTCGGTCAGCACCTTCTTCACCATGCCGCGCAAGGCTTCCTGGGTGAGGACGTCGTAGCGGATCAGATCTTCGGCCATCGCGGGTTCCTGCTCGCGCCGCGACGGGCGGCGGCGCCACTTCCAGACTCGTGCGCTCACCTTATCCGATCGCAGCCGCCGGCAAAACGCTTTTGCGCGGATCGGCCGAAGGTGTGCGGGCGACGACGGGAAGGAACGGGGAGAAGAGAAGTGGAGGCTTCTGTTGCCAGGTGCCTCCGGACCCCGCCTGAAAGTGCTACCCCTCAGGACTTTGGTTCGGTTACCGGCACCGCATTACGCGGCGACAGCGACCGGAGCATAGTTGTCGTTGGCAACTACTAGTTTTGGCCCGATGACGGCGGAACCATGCCGAGCGAAAGAGAGACCTTTACACCCTCGTCGATCCTGTTTCGCCCCCGCCGGAACCCGCGGCGACCTCCGCATGCGCTGCGGGCCGCGGGTTCGGGTGGAGGCGCCGGGTACCGCCCCCGGGTCCGAAAGGTTTATTACGTCGTCCGTTTATCGCCATAGCCGGCTTGCGCCGGCAGAAGGAATATAGGGGGCGAGGGGCCGGGATGCAAAGGCGGATTTGGAGTTTCGCCGTCGGCCCTGTGCGTGCCCTCGCGGCGCACCCGGCGCAACCGGCGGGCATCCCTCGTCCGCCGAAAGACCTCGTTCGCCGAAAGACGGGGATCGCCCGCGCCCCGTGTGCGCCGGCCCTTGATCCGGGCCCGCCGGCGGGGAATCTATGGGCGAGGGCCGCCCGGCGGATGCGGCCCCTGGTGGAGTGCGTCGGATGAAGGCCTATCACGATCTGCTGGAGCGGGTGCTGCGCGAGGGCGTCGCCAAGGACGACCGCACCGGGACCGGCACGCTCTCGGTGTTCGGCCACCAGATGCGCTTCGACCTTTCGGCCGGCTTTCCGCTGGTCACCACCAAGAAGGTGCACTTGAAGTCGGTGATCCACGAACTGCTCTGGTTCCTCGCCGGCGACACCAACATCGGCTACCTCAAGGCCAACGGCGTCAGCATCTGGGACGAGTGGGCCGACGAGAACGGCGATCTCGGCCCCGTCTACGGGGCGCAGTGGCGGTCGTGGCCGGGGCGGGACGGGGAGACCATCGACCAGATCGCCTGGGTCGAGAAGGAGATCCGCCGCAATCCCGATTCGCGCCGGCTGATCGTCTCGGCCTGGAACCCGGCCGAGGTGCCGGCGATGGCGCTGCCGCCCTGCCACTGCCTGTTCCAGTTCTACGTGCTGGACGGCAGGCTGTCCTGCCAGCTCTACCAGCGCTCGGCCGACATCTTCCTCGGCGTGCCCTTCAACATCGCCGGCTACGCGCTGCTGACGCAGATGATGGCGCAGGTCTGCGGCCTGCGGCCCGGCGACTTCGTCCACACCCTCGGCGACGCCCACCTCTACCGCAACCACGTCGAGCAGGCCGAATTGCAGCTCTCGCGGGCGCCGCGGCCGCTGCCGGTGATGCGGATCGACCCCGGCGTTTCCAGCCTGTTCGATTTCCGCTACGAGCATTTCACGCTGGAGGGCTACGATCCCCATCCGGCGATCCGGGCCGAAGTGGCGGTCTGACCTTCTCACGGAGACCAGCCGTCATGTCGATCTCCATCCGCCCGGCGACGCCGGACGACGCCGCACTCATCCACCGCTTCGTGCGCGATCTCGCGGTCTACGAGAAGCTCGAGCACGAGGCGAAGGCGACGCCGGAGATGCTGGCGGCGGCGCTGTTTCGCGACAACCCGCACGTCTTCTGCGACATCGCCGAGCGGGACGGCGCGGCCGCCGGCTTCGCGATCTGGTTCTACACCTTCTCGACCTTCGTCGGCCGCCACGGCATCTTCCTTGAAGACCTCTTCGTCGATCCGGCGATGCGCGGCCACGGCGTCGGCAAGGCGCTGCTCGCCGGTCTCGCCCGCCGCTGCGTCGACGAAGGGCTCGGCCGGCTCGACTGGCAGGTGCTCGACTGGAACGAGCCCTCGATCCGCTTCTACGAAGCGCGTGGCGCCGTGATCAAGCGGGCCTGGCTGCCGGTGCGCCTCGACGGCGAGGCACTCCTCGCCCTGGCGGAGGGGCGCTCGTGAGCGGCGGGGCGGTTCCGGTCGCCCTCGTCGTCGCGATGGCCGAGAACCGGGTGATCGGCCGGGGCGGCGACATGCCGTGGACGCTGCCCTCCGACCTCAAGCGGTTCCGCCGGCTGACCATGGGCAAGCCGGTGGTGATGGGCCGCAAGACCTTCGCGGCGATCGGCCGGCCGCTCGACGGGCGCGCCAACATCGTGGTGACGCGCGATCCCGCCTTCGCCGCCGGAGGCGTGACGCGGGCGGGCGGCCTCGACGAGGCCCTTTCGATCGCGGCCGCACTCGCCGTCGACACCGCGGCCGAAGAGGTGATGGTCATCGGCGGCGGCGAGATATACCGGCAGGCGCTGCCGCTCGCCGCCCGGCTCTACGTCACCCGCGTCGCCGCCGCCCCCGAGGGCGATACGGTGTTTCCCGAGATCGACGAGAAGGTCTGGATCGAGACCTTCAGCGAACCGATCCCGCGCGGCGAGCGCGACAGTGCCGACGCCCGCTTCGTCGTCTACGAGCGCGGCTGACCGATCGAGGCGAGGACGATGATGAGCGATTGCGACGTCGTGGTGGTGGGCGCCGGCGCGGCCGGGTTGTCGGCGGGGCGGCGGCTGATCGAGGCCGGGCTCGACGTCAGGGTGGTCGAGGCGGCGGCCCGGCGCGGCGGGCGGGCCTTCACCGACACGACAACCTTCGGCATGGCCTTCGACCGCGGCTGCCACTGGCTGCATTCCGCCTCGGTCAACCCCTATCGCGCCATCGCCGACGACCTCGGCTTCGCCTACGAGCGGCGGGCGAGCCGGCGCTCGATGCGGCTTTTCGTCGGCGGGCGGCAGGCCGACGAGGCGATCCGGGCCGAGGCGATGGACGCGATCGACGCCGGCTTCGCCGCGGCCGACGCCGCCGGCGCCGCCGGGCGCGACGTCGCGGTGAGCGAGGTCGTCGACCGGGCCGGGCGGTGGTATCCGCTGGTCGACCACTGGATGCGGGTGCTGTCCTCGCTCGACCCGCACGAGATCTCGACCCTCGATCTGTCGCGCTACGCCGACACCCACGAGAACTATCCGGTGAGGGACGGCTACGGCGCCCTGGTGCTCGCCCACGGTGCCGCGGTGCCGGTCGCGCTCGAGACCGCGGCGACGGCGATCGACCTTTCGGGGCGGACGGTGAGGGTCGACACGACGAAGGGCGCGATCACCGCCCGCGCCGTGATCGTCACGGTCTCGACCTCGGTGCTCGCGGCCGGCGCGATCCGCTTCACGCCCGAACTGCCGGCCGGTCTTCAGGAGGCCATCGCCGCCTGTCCGCTCGGCGCCGCCGAGAAGGTGGTGTTCCAGCTCGACGGGCTCGTTCCCGACCTGCCCGACACCAGCTATCTCGAATGCTTCGATCCCGACCGGCCGGAGAAGAAGCCGATCAATTTCACGGTCAATCCCTTCGGCCGGGCGATGGCGATCGGCCAACTCGGCGGCTCGCTCGCCCGCGACCTCGAGGCGGAGGGCGAGGCGGCGATGCTGGCCTTCGGGCGCGAGGGCCTCACCGACGCCTTCGGCTCCGGCATCGTCCGTCGCATCGTCAGGGCGAGTGCGACCCGCTGGGTGTCCGATCCACTGATCCGCGGCGCCTATTCCTGCGCGCTGCCGGGCAAGGGCGACCTGCGCCGCCGGCTCGCGGATCCGGTGGACGGGCGGCTGTTTCTCGCCGGCGAGGCGGTCAGCGATCACGCCTTCTCGACCGCCCACGGGGCCCATCTCAGCGGCATCGCGGCGGCGGAAAAGGTGGCGGCCACGCTTCACGGGAACAGGATGGCCGTTTCCGAGCCGTCCTGAGGCGAATGCGCCTTGCCCGCCATTGATTTGGCGGCGGCGAGTTCCCACGTCACTGCCGCGCGCGATCGAAGCCGACCGACGGAACCGTCGGCCGGCTTTCGTTGATCCGGACCCCTCGACCGCCTATAAGCCGACGAGGACGCCGGGGCGCGACGTTCGCGGCGCCGGCGATCGGCGT
>CALCDT010000069.1 GCA_937900425.1 uncultured Alphaproteobacteria bacterium
GGAGATCATCCGCATCGCCGGCTACACCGAGGACGAGAAGGTGGAGATCGCCAAGACCCACCTCATCCCCGAGGCGGTCCGCGACCACGGTCTGCGCGCGGGCGAGTTCACCGTCGGCGACGAGGCGATCCGCCACGTCATCCGCCGCTACACCCGCGAGGCGGGCGTGCGCAATCTCAAGCGCGAGATGGCGACGCTGGCCCGCAAGGCGGTGAAGGACATCCTGATGGCGCCGGCCGGCAAGACCGTCGAGGTCACGCCGGAGGTGGTCGAGAGCTATCTCGGCGTGCCGCGGTTCCGCTACGGCGAGGCCGAGCGCGAGGATTTCGTGGGTGTCGCCACGGGTCTGGCCTGGACCGAGGTCGGCGGCGAACTGCTGACGATCGAAGGCGTGATGATGCCCGGAAAGGGCCGCATGACCGTGACGGGCAACCTGCGCGACGTCATGAAGGAATCGATCTCGGCGGCGGCGTCCTACGTCCGCTCGCGGGCGGTCGATTTCGGCCTCGAACCGCCGCTGTTCGACAAGCGGGACATCCACGTCCACGTGCCGGAAGGCGCGACGCCGAAGGACGGTCCGTCCGCCGGCATCGCCATGGTCACCACCATCGTCTCGGTGATGACCGGCATTCCGATCCGCAAGGATGTCGCCATGACCGGCGAGATCACCTTGCGCGGGCGGGTGCTGCCGATCGGCGGGCTCAAGGAGAAGCTGCTCGCAGCCCATCGCGGCGGCATCCGTCTGGTCCTGATCCCCGAGGAGAATGCCAAGGATCTGGCGGACATCCCGGAAAACGTGAAGTCGGGCCTCGAGATCATCCCGGTCGCCCGCATGGAGGAGGTCCTCCGCCATGCCCTGACCCGGATGCCCGAGCCGATCACCTGGACCGAGCCGAAGGAAGACCCGGCTGCGAAGTCGGCCGCCCGCGTCGACGACGACGCCGGCGTCGTCACCGCCCACTGACGCGGCACCGGTTCGCCGGGTCTCCGACGTCGACATCGAACGGCCGGGCCCACGCCCGGCCGTTTCGCGTTTGCGGGACGTGGCGGCGCCTCGGCCGCGTCTGGAGCGTTCGGGGATCGGGGCCGCCGTCGTCTTCGCATCGCAGCGAAGGCCGGCGGGAGAAACGATGGGGACGCCGACGGCCCGCCGAGGGCGCCAGATCATACCCGTCAGGCCGACAAACAGCGGATTTCCGGGAAAAAACTTCACTTCGCCTCTTGCTTTTCCCCCCGTTTCTGATGAGTGTCGCCGGCGAGGCGCTGGCCGGGTGGGGTGCCGGCCGCTTCACGAAGACACGTCAAAAGGAACGATGAGTATGAACAAGAACGATTTGATCGCTCAGGTCGCCGAGAAGGCCGCGCTCACCAAGGCCCAGGCCGGTCAGGCGGTCGACGCGCTCCTCGATGCGATCACCGAGACGCTGAAGGCCGGTGAGGAAGTCCGCATCGTCGGCTTCGGCAACTTCGTCGTCACCACCCGCGCGGCCACCGAGGGCCGCAACCCCCAGACCGGCCAGACCATCCAGATCCCGGCTTCCAAGCAGCCGAAGTTCCGCGCCGGCAAGGGCCTCAAGGACGCGGTCAACGCCTGATTGCAGCGACTTCGGTCGCTCGGCGACGATGCCCGGCCGTGTGCCGGGCATCGTCGTTTCGATCTTGCACCCCGGCCGCCGAGCCTCTAGATCGGTGGCGCGCCGTGGTGCTCGCATTTCACGGCCCTTGAGATCACGATTGGTGACCTCGGGGCCGTTGACCTTGCGACCGGCGGCCGGCGCCGACGGGTCGGCGACCGGACCTGCGGTTCGGCGGCCGGCACGATCGCCCGGCGACCGCGGCGACGGACGGGCGGTTAGCTCAGTTGGTAGAGCGCCTCGTTTACACCGAGGATGTCGGGAGTTCGAGCCTCTCACCGCCCACCAGTCCCGCGTGCTCGACCATTCGCGCGTTCTGCCTTTCGCGCCCGGAATCGGCTTCGGTTTCCAGTCCAGTCGCCATCGACCCGTCCGAAGCCCACCGCACGACCGCATCCGTTCGCCCCGTCCCGGCGCGCCCGCCGACGCCGGAGCGGCCATCGGAGCCGTCTCCCGGATTCGCCTTCTTTCGGCCGCCACGATCCGAGCCTCGAGGAATCGGTGACGCCGGGCGTCGTCGCCGGGTCGCTGCCACGGGCCGAGGGTACGAGGGCAGGGCGCCGATGCGCGGACGCCACCGGCTTCGCCTGGGGACGCGCGCCAGAGCAGCCGTCTCGAAGGCCGACACCGCCCCCGGCCGTTCACCTCCCGCCCGCTGAACGCCCGCTTTCGCGGGGATGACCGTGGTGAGGCCTTTGGCGCGGTGCCCGCCCCGCTGGTTCCGTCGCGATCCGGTAGCCACATGAGCGGCGCCCGCCGCCGCCCGGGGGAGGGCTGGAGATCGGTGCGCACGTCAGTCGGTTTCAGCCGCCCCCTGCGACCCGCCAGGCCATTCGGAGGCGATTCGAAAGGCTGAGACCGCGATTCCGATCGCAAGCGAATGGCTTCGTCCTGCCATCGGGCGGAGCCCGACCTCCCGTGAACTTCCTCCGGCGGCCTGCGGGAAAGGTCGCGGCATCGGCGCAGACGGTGCGGTCATGCCTCGGTCGCGGGATGTCGCTCGCGCGGAGCAGGAACTGAGGTCGGCGAGACGGCGGCGGGAGTGGGGCAGCGGCCCAAATGCCGATGGCGAAACCGGGGCAATGGCTCTGCGCCATCTCGGCGGGACGTCTCGAAGGTGAAGGCGAGAAAATCGATTTAGAAAATAAAAAAGCAAGGCCGAAGCCTTGCTTTCTCAGTTTCGCGTGTCGACCCCATTATGACGACGAGATGACTTTTCCTCCCGGTCATCCCGTCGAACGGCTGCGAATAACGCGCCAGCGGGGCATTCCTCCCAAGACATCAGACCGCGTATACCAGGAATTCACTTCTTTCCGGAAGATCAGCGAGAGCGGTTATTTTGCTCCTCAAGTCCGTCGGAAGTCGCTTCCCTGTTGTTATGGCGTGACCGTACACCGCTGATTTCACGTTGTCATCCTTTCGATCACGATTCCGCCAAAAAAAGTTGCGCACCTTTCTGCGATTGCGGCACGAAGGTGCAAAACTGGTATCCCACTGCGAAAATTCGCCTAAATCGGCATCCAGGCCGTTCTGGAGGCAGCGTGTGCAGGCCGCCGGGAGGCGCCATTCTTGTATTTTTCGCGACGATGCGCTTTGTGTGGCGAGCCGTCGCCGGCCTGCGTGAAGAGGGTGTTCGCCCGCATGCGCGGCCGGAGAGGGTGCGGCATTCGCCCGGGGCGAAGCCGCGGGCTTTGCGGCGGCGCCCGGGACGGGCGGGCCGGCCATACGGATCATCGGAAGGCTTTTCCCATGCGCCTCTCGCGCTATTTCCTGCCCATCCTGAAAGAGACGCCCAAGGAGGCGGACATCGTCTCCCACCGGCTGATGCTGCGTGCGGGAATGCTGCGTCAGCAATCGGCCGGCATCTACTCCTGGCTGCCGCTCGGCCAGCGCGTCCTCGACAACGTCGCGCGGATCGTTCGCGAGGAGCAGGACCGCTCGGGCGCCATCGAGATCCTGATGCCGACGATCCAGTCGGCCGACCTCTGGCGCGAAAGCGGGCGCTATGACGACTACGGCAAGGAGATGCTGCGCATCACCGATCGCCACGAGCGCGAGATGCTCTACGGGCCGACCAACGAGGAAATGGTCACGGACATATTCCGTTCCTACGTCCGCTCCTACCGCGACCTGCCGCTCAACCTCTACCACATCCAGTGGAAATTCCGGGACGAGGTGCGTCCGCGCTTCGGCGTGATGCGCGGCCGCGAGTTCCTGATGAAGGACGCCTATTCCTTCGACGTCGACCAGGACACCGCGCGCCGCGCCTACAACAAGATGTTCGTCGCCTATCTGCGCACCTTCGAGCGGCTCGGCCTCAAGGCGATCCCGATGAAGGCCGATTCCGGCCCGATCGGCGGCGACATGACCCACGAGTTCATCGTGCTCGCCTCGACCGGCGAAAGCGCCGTCTTCCTCGACCGCGACCTGCTCGATACCGCCGTTCCGCCCGCCGACGTCGACTTCGACGGCGACCTCTCCCCGATCGTCTCCGACTGGACCTCGAAATACGCCGCCACCGAGGAGATGCACGACGAGGCCGCCTTCGCCGCGCTGCCGGAGGAGCGGCGCGTCACCGCCCGCGGGATCGAGGTCGGCCACATCTTCTATTTCGGTACCAAATACTCGGCCGCGATGAACGCCAAGGTCGCCGGTCCCGACGGCGTCGAGCGCCCCGTTCACATGGGCTCCTACGGCATCGGCGTCTCGCGACTGGTCGCCGGCCTGATCGAGGCGAGCCACGACGACGCCGGCATCGTCTGGCCGGATTCGGTGGCGCCTTTCGACGTCGGCCTCGTCAACCTCAAGAGCGGCGACGCGGGCACCGACGGCGCCTGCGAATCCCTGCTGGTATCGCTGGAGGCCGCCGGCCGCTCGGTGCTCTACGACGACCGTGACGAACGCGCCGGCGCCAAGTTCGCGACCATGGACCTCATCGGCCTGCCGTGGCAGCTCATCGTCGGACCGAAAGGCCTTGCCGCCGGCACCGTCGAGCTGAAGCGCCGCGCCAGCGGCGAACGCGAGACGCTCTCCGTCGAATCGGCGCTGGCACGGCTGACCGGAGGCTGATCGTGGCCGGGTCGGCGGACCGTCGCCGACCGTGCCGTCGGCGGTCCGGCCGCCCTTCGCCATCGAAAGGCCCGAATGTCCGGGGACGGGTCCCGTCCGCGGGCGACGGGCGGTATGCCGCTGCGCGCCACGGCGGCTCCGCGCCCGTGGAGTGTCCTCGCCGGACCGTGTAGCGTTCCGAACGCCGTGGTCGTGATTCCCTCGAATTGACCCGCGCGCCGCGGCGCGCCAGCCGAGCCGGAGGCCGAAGGACGATGCGCATCGCCGGACGACAGATCTTCACCCCCTTCGAGTGGCTGCTCGCGGGCCGCTACCTGCGCTCCCGCCGCAAGGAGGCCTTCATCTCGGTGATCGCCGGCTTCTCCTTTCTCGGCATCATGCTCGGGGTGGCGACGCTGATCATCGTGATGGCGGTGATGAACGGCTTTCGCGGCCAGCTGCTCGACAAGATCCTCGGCATCAACGGCCACGTCGTCGTGCAGCCGATCGATTCGCCCTTCACCGACTACGCCGACGTCGCCGCGCGCATCGCTGGCGTGGAGGGCGTGCGCCTCGCCATGCCCTTCGTCGAGGGCCAGGTGCTCGCCTCCGGCCCCGCCGGCGCCTTCGGCACCCTTGTGCGCGGCGTGCGGGCGATGGACCTCGAGAACATCCCGCTGATCGCCGGAACGATCCGCCAGGGTACGCTCGACGGCTTCGACGAGGGCGAGGGCATCGCCATCGGCGTCCGCCTCGCCCAGAACCTCGGCGTTTCGGTCGGCGACCGCGTCACCCTCGTCAGTCCGAAGGGCAACGTCACCGCTCTCGGCACCACGCCGCGGGTCAAGGGCTACGTCGTCTCGGCGATCTTCGAGATCGGCATGTCGGAATACGACGCGACCTTCGTCTTCATGCCGATCGCCGAAGCGCAGCTGTTCTTCAAGGCGGAAGGCGTGGCGAGCGCGATTGACGTCTTCATCGCCCGACCGGACGACGTCGGCAGGGTTCGCGACGCGATATCGGCAGCGGCCGACCGGCCGAACATCGTCTCCGACTGGCGCCAGCGCAACGTCACCTTCTTCTCCGCCCTCGAGGTGGAGCGCAACGTCATGTTCATGATCCTGACGATGATCGTGCTTGTCGCCGCCCTCAACATCATCTCCGGCCTCACCATGCTGGTGAAGGACAAGGGCCACGACATCGCCATCCTCAGAACGATGGGGGCGACCCGCGGCTCGGTGATGCGGATCTTCCTCATCACCGGCGCCAGCATCGGCGTCGTCGGCACGATCGCCGGCTTCCTGCTCGGCCTGCTGGTCTGCCTCAACATCGAATCGATCCGCCAGTTCGTCTCGTGGCTGACCCGCACCGAGCTGTTCTCGCCGGAGCTCTACTACCTCAGCCAGCTGCCGGCCGAGATCGAGGTCGGCGAGACGGTCACCGTCCTCGTGATGGCGCTGGCACTCTCCTTCATCGCCACCATCTACCCCGCCTGGCGGGCCGCCCGTCTCGATCCGGTCGAGGCGCTGCGCTATGAATGACGCCCGGAAAGGACGCCGATGATGCTGGAACGACAGGACGGTGCCGGGGCCGCCACCGGCGGAGCGCACGGGGGGGCGAACGACACGCAGGCCGCGGTGCCGACGCTGCAGCTCGAAGGGGTGACGCGCGCTTTTGCCGAGGGCGACGGCCGCCTCGAAATCCTCTCCGGCGCCGACTTCACCCTCTGGCCCGGCGAGATCGTCGGCCTCGTCGCCCCGTCGGGTACCGGCAAGTCGACGCTGCTCCACATCGCCGGCCTGCTCGAGAAGCCGGACGGCGGCGAGATCCGGATCTGCGGGCGTGCCTGCGCCGGGCTCGACGACGGCGCCCGCACCGCGATCCGCCGCAGCGACATCGGCTTCGTCTACCAGTTCCACCACCTGCTGCCCGAGTTCACCGCGCTCGAAAATCTCGTCGTGCCGCAGATGATCGCCGGCCTTTCGCGCAAGGAGGCGGCCGAGCGGGCGAAGGCGCTGCTCTCCTACCTGAAGCTCGAGCCGCGCGCCTCGCATCTGCCTTCCGAACTCTCCGGGGGCGAGCGCCAGCGCGTCGCCATCGCCCGCGCCGTCGCCAACGCGCCGCGGCTCCTGCTCGCCGACGAGCCGACCGGCAACCTCGACCCGAAGACCTCCCATTACGTCTATGACGCCCTGCTGGCGCTGGTCCGCGGCACCGGCCTCTCGGCCCTGATCGCGACCCACAACATGGATATCGCCGGCCGCATGGACCGCCGCATCACGCTCTCCGAAGGGCGCGTCGTGCCGCTCTGACGCGGGTGATCGGGACACGGCCGCTCGACGTGCGGTCGGGCGGGCTCGCTGGAGACAGCCGCGGCCCGGGTGTCCGCGAGACGAGGCTGCCCTGGCCGGGCGCGCGCGTCGCCATGCCAGGGCTTCCGAGAATCGGTGCGAAGTGTCGCCCGCAACATGCTGCGGCGACTCGGATTGTTCGGCCAGATCCCCGGTTCGGGGTCGCCGCGCCGACCAGCACGACCGGGCAGGCCCGCCGACGATGCGGCGAGAACAGCACCTCACCTCTCCATCTCCCCGGTGCCCGCGGCGCCGTCCACGCCGACGAACCCATCCGGACCCGTCCGCTCCCGACACCTGCGCCGGATGCGAGTCTTCTGCTTGACGGTGAGAACAGACTGTGAACTTATAGACGAGAACAAAACAGGAATACGGAGGGTACCATGTCGGTCGATTTCCTCGTCTCCCCGCATGCCTTCACCGATCCGCTCGCCCGGATGTCCGAGATCCAGCGCCGCCGCGCCGCCGCCGGGCAATGGGACGAGCGCTGCCGCCGCTTCATTCTCGCCTCGGCGCGCCGCGAAGGGCGCATCGGCGCGGCGTTGCCGGTGGCCGATTTCGTCGAGCCGCTGCCTCTGGTCGCCGCCCGCCATCTCGCCAACTCGCGCCGCGTCCGCGACGTCGCCGCGCTCTGCGCGGTGATTCTCTTCTCGACCACGCTCGCGCTCGTCCTCGGCTGAGGCCGCGCCGCCCTTGTCCACAGGCGGCGAGGCGGTCGCCGCCTGTGGACAAGGGCGGGAAATGCCCCGGCTCGCCGCGGCGAAAGCGTGGACCGGGCGAGGCCGGGCGGGTGTCGCACGCGGAGGCTCCGGGCGCGGTTGAGGCCGGGGGCGGCTCCTGCCATTGTGCGCCGGCGCCGCCAGGCGTGGTCGCCTCCGGGCACCGCGCGGCATGGGGGCCGGGTGGAGGAGGGGACCGTGACGCAGCTCGATTTCGTTCATCTGCGGGTGCATTCGGCCTACTCCCTGCTGGAGGGGGCGCTGCCGCTCGGCAAGATCGTCGACCTCGCCGCGAAGGACCGCCAGCCCGCCGTCGCCGTCACCGACCGGGGCAATCTGTTCGGGGCCCTCGAATTTTCCGAGAAGGCCTCCGGCGCCGGCCTGCAGCCGATCGTCGGCTGCGAGATCGCGATCGACTACGGCGACGAGGCGATCGATCCGAGGAAGCTCAACGCCGGCCCGCCGCTTCACGGCCTGCTGCTGATCGCCGCGACGCGCGAGGGCTTCGACAATCTGGTGACACTGGTCAGCCGGTCCTACATGGACACCGCCTCCGGCGCTCCGCCCCATCTGCCGATCACGGCGCTCGAAGGCATGACAGCGGGCATCCTCGCGCTCACGGGCGGCCCGGGCGGCGGCGTCGACCGGGCGCTCGTCGCCGGCCACGAGACCCTCGCCGCCGGCCGGCTCGACCGGCTCGCGGCGTTGTTCGGCGACCGGCTCTATGTCGAGATCCAGCGCCACGGCCTGGAAGACGAGAAGATCGCCGAGCCGGGACTGCTCGACCTCGCCTATGCCCGCGGACTGCCGATCGTCGCCACCAACGAATGCTTTTTTCCGGCACGTGACGACTTCGAGGCCCACGACGCGCTGATCGCCATCTCCGAGGGGCGCGTCCTCGCCGAGGACGACCGGCGGCGGCTGTCGCCCGAGCATTATTTCAAGACCCGCAGGGAGATGGTCGCGACCTTCGCCGACCTGCCGGAGGCGGTCGCGACCACCGTCGAGATCGCCCGGCGCTGCGTCCACCGGCCGAAGAAGCGCAAGCCGATCCTGCCGCGCTTCGCGGGAGCCGGGGTCGCCGACGTCGACGAGGCCGACAAGGCGGAGGCGGCGGAACTGGTGCGGCAGGCGCGCGAGGGCCTCGCCGACCGCCTCGCCCGCCACGGCACCGCGCCGGGTCTTTCCGAGGCCGACTATGCCGCGCGGCTCGACTTCGAGCTCTCGATCATCACCCGGATGAAGTTCCCGGGTTATTTCCTCATCGTCGCCGACTTCATCAAGTGGGCCAAGGTCCACGGCATTCCGGTCGGTCCGGGGCGCGGCTCGGGCGCGGGCTCGCTCGTCGCCTGGTCGCTGACGATCACCGACCTCGACCCGATGCGCTTCGCCCTGCTGTTCGAGCGGTTTCTCAATCCCGAGCGCGTGTCGATGCCGGACTTCGACATCGACTTCTGTCAGGACCGCCGCGACGAGGTGATCCGCTACGTTCAGGAGAAATACGGCCGCCAGCAGGTCGCCCAGATCATCACCTTCGGCACCCTGCAGGCGCGGGCGGTGCTGCGCGACGTCGGCCGCGTCCTGCAGATGCCCTACGGCCAGGTCGACCGGCTCTGCAAGCTGGTGCCGCAGAACCCGGCCAATCCGGTGACGCTGGCCCAGGCCATCGCCGACGAGCCGCGCCTGCGCGAGGCCCGGCGCGAGGAGGAGATCGTCGACCGGCTGCTCGACATGTCGCTGAAGCTCGAGGGGCTCTACCGCCACGCCTCGACCCACGCCGCCGGCATCGTCATCGGCGACCGCCCGCTCGACCAGCTGGTGCCGCTCTACCGCGACCCGCGCTCCGACATGCCGGTCACCCAGTACAACATGAAGTGGGTCGAGAGCGCCGGCCTCGTCAAGTTCGACTTCCTCGGCCTCAAGACGCTGACCGTGCTGCAGAAGGCGGTCGACCTCATCACCCGGCGCGGCGTCACCATCGATTTGTCGGCGCTGCCCCTCGACGACGCGCCGACCTACGCGCTGCTCCAGCGCGGCGAGACCGTCGGCGTGTTCCAGTTGGAGTCGATGGGCATGCGCAAGGCGATCGCCGACATCAAGCCCGACCGTTTCGAGGACATCATCGCCCTCGTCGCGCTCTACCGGCCGGGTCCGATGGCCAACATTCCGGTCTACGGCGCCCGCAAGCACGGCCACGAGCAGCCGGACTACATTCACCCCAAGCTCGAGCCCGTGCTGAAGGAGACCTACGGCATCATCGTCTACCAGGAACAGGTGATGCAGATCGCGCAGATCCTGTCCGGCTATTCGCTCGGCGAGGCCGACCTGCTGCGCCGGGCGATGGGCAAGAAGATCAAGGCGGAGATGGACGTCCAGCGCGTGCGTTTCGTCGAGGGCGCGCTGAAGGAGGGCATCGACAAGGCCCGGGCCGACACCATTTTCGACCTGCTCGCCAAATTCGCCGACTACGGCTTCAACAAGTCCCACGCGGCCGCCTACGCCCTCGTCGCCTATCAGACCGCCTATCTCAAGGCCAACTTCCCGGTCGAGTTCATGGCGGCCTCGATGACGCTCGACATGGGCAACACCGACAAGCTCGGCGATTTCCGGCGCGAGGCGATCCGCCTCGGCCACCGCGTGCTGCCGCCCTGCGTCAATCGCTCCGACGTCGAGTTCGAGGTCGAGGTCGACGGCGAAGGCGGCGCGATCTTCTACGCCCTCGCCGCGGTCAAAGGCGTCGGCCGGCAGGCCGTCGAGCATATCGTCGCGGTGCGCGGCGAGCGCCCTTTCGCCGACCTCTCCGACTTCGCGGCGCGGATCCAGCCGAAGGCGCTCAACAAGCGGATGATGGAGAGCCTCGTCGCCGCCGGCGCCTTCGACGCGCTGGAACCCAACCGCGCCCGCATGTTCGAGGGCATCGAACGGGTCCTCGTCGCGGCCGCCGACCGGGCCGAGCGCGAGGCCAGCGGGCAGGGCGGCCTGTTCGGTGGTGCGGCCGAGGTCGAACCCGTCCGCCTGCCGCAGCGCCCGCCGTGGCTGCCGGAGGAGACGCTGCAGCGCGAGCACGCGGCCATCGGCTTCTATCTCTCCGCCCACCCGCTCGACGCCTATGCGAGCCTGCTCGGGCGGCTCCGGGTCCAGAGCTGGGCCGAGTTCTCGGCCGCGGTGAAGCGGGGCGCGGGTGCCGGGCGGCTCGCCGGCACCGTCGTCAGCCGGCAGGAGCGCAAGACCAAGTCCGGCAACAAGATGGGCATCCTCGGCATTTCCGATCCCACCGGACAGTACGAGGCGGTGATCTTCTCGGAGGGGCTCAATCACTACCGCGACCTGCTGGAGCCCGGCCGCTCGGTCATCGTCCTCGTCGGTGCCGAGGACCGGCCCGAAGGCATCAGCGTGCGCATCGACTCGGTCGAACCGCTCGACGAGGCCGCGGCCAAGCTGCAGCACAGCCTGCGGGTCTTCCTGCGCAGCGCCGAGCCGCTGGAGAGCCTGTCGCGGCAGCTCGCCGGCGGCGGCGACGGTGACGTCTCGCTGATCGTGCTGGCGGAGAGCGGCGTCCGCGAAGTCGAGGTCAGGCTGCCTGGCCGCTACAAGGTCTCGCCGCAACTCGCCGGCGCGCTCAAGGCGGTGCCGGGCGTCGTCCACGTCGAACTCGCCTGAGCGATCCTGGCGGGGAATGGGAGGACCGGCGAGGGCGCGGAGGCCGCGAGGAGGGCCCCGGACGGGCGGAGCGCGGATTTCCGCGCCTTTGCCGGCTTGCCAAGCGGCGGCGCGTCGACTATAGGAGCCGCCATCTCACACGCGGGACGCGGGTGCGTTGACACGTACCCATCCGGTGGCCGGTCATCCGGTCCATTCCCGCGGAGGATCAACCGGTAAAGGACACCATTCATCATGGCTCTGCCCGATTTCTCCATGCGCCAGCTGCTCGAGGCCGGCGTCCACTTCGGCCACCAGACCCACCGCTGGAACCCGAAGATGGCGACCTTCATCTTCGGCGCCCGCAACAACATCCACATTCTCGACCTCGCCCAGACCGTGCCGATGCTGCATCAGGCGCTGAAGGCGATCAGCGACACCGTCGCCCAGGGCGGCCGCGTGCTCTTCGTCGGCACCAAGCGCCAGGCCCAGGACCCGATCGCCGAGGCCGCCCGCAAGTCGGCGCAGTATTTCGTCAACAGCCGCTGGCTCGGCGGCATGCTGACCAACTGGAAGACGATCTCGATCTCGATCCAGCGCCTGCGCAAGCTCGACGAGATGCTGGCGGGCGAGAAGGCGCAGCACCTGACGAAGAAGGAGCGCCTCAACCTGACCCGCGAGCGCGACAAGCTCGAGCGCGCCCTCGGCGGCATCAAGGACATGGGCGGCGTCCCGGACCTCATCGTGGTGATCGACACCAACAAGGAGGCCATCGCCATCCAGGAGGCCCGCCGCCTCGGCATCCCGGTCGCCGCGATCGTCGATTCGAACTGCGATCCGGACGGCATCGCCTTCCCGGTTCCCGGTAACGACGACGCCGGCCGCGCGCTGGCGCTCTACTGCGAGCTGTTCGCCCGTGCCGCCATCGACGGCATCTCGCGCGGCCAGGGCGACTTCGGCATCGACATCGGCGCCTCCGAGGAGATCCTCGAGGAGCCGGCCCTCGCCGAGGTCGACGAAGCCGCCGCCGGCTGATCGGCGCCGTCGTCGGAGCGATGCGGACGGGACGGGTGCCGAATCCGGCCTCGTCCGACCGCTCAGGCCGTGCCGGACGGCCGTGCCGGACCGCGGATCGATCGGTCGCCGGCATCGGCCGGGGGCGACGGCGAGCGGGTCCGGACGTGAAGCGGTTTCGTCACGTCCGGCTGCAAGGAACTGAATTCATGGGAGTTGGGGGCATCTGCTCCCTCCCGAGGCGGATGGCGATCATCCGGCGTCATTCCGCTGTCATCCGGCCGGGGTCATTGAACCCGGCCTCTGGCCCGGAGGGCGCCGCGAGTCGCCCCGGGCAGAACAAGGGAATCGAGAGAATGGCTATCTCCGCTGCACAGGTGAAGGACCTGCGCGAGAAGACCGGCGCGGGCATGATGGACTGCAAGAACGCCCTCATCGAGACCGACGGCGACATGGAAGCGGCCATCGACTGGCTGCGCGCCAAGGGCCTGTCCAAGGCGGCCAAGAAGGCCGGCCGCGTCGCGGCCGAGGGCCTCGTCGGCGTCGCCGTGTCCGGCACCGGCGCGGCGGTGGTCGAGGTGAACTCGGAGACCGACTTCGTCGCCCGCAACGTCGCCTTCCAGACCCTCGTCCGCGACGTCGCCGCGGTGGCGGTGTCGGTCGGCGGCGACCGCGAGGCCGTGGCCGCCGCGCCCTATCCGGGCAAGGACCATTCGGTCGAGGCCGAGATCAAGGAACTCGTCGCCACCATCGGCGAGAACATGAACCTGCGCCGCACCGCCGCCCTCACCGTGGCGAACGGCGTCGTCGCGCCCTACGTCCACGCCGCCGCGGCCGACGGTCTCGGCAAGATCGGCGTGCTCGTCGCGCTCGAATCGACCGGCAACGCCGACGAGCTGACGAAGCTCGGCCGCCAGATCGCCATGCACGTCGCCGCCACCAGCCCGCTCGGCGTCACGCCGGACGAGATCGGTGCCGACGTCGTCGAGCGCGAACGCGCGATCTTCATGGAGCAGGCCAAGGACAGCGGCAAGCCGGCCAACATCATCGAGAAGATGGTCGAAGGCCGCATCCGCAAGTTCTACGAGGAAGTGACGCTGCTGAAGCAGCCCTTCGTGATGGACCCGGACAAGACCGTCGAGGCCGCCGTCAAGGCCGCCGAGGCGGCCGTCGGTGCCCCGGTCACGGTCAAGGCCTTCGTCCGCTTCACCCTCGGCGAGGGCATCGAGAAGGAAGAGAGCGACTTCGCCGCCGAAGTCGCCGCGGCCGCCGGCAAGTCCTGACCGGCCTTCTCCACCGCTTTTCGACGGCGCCGGTTCCCCCCGGCGCCGTTTTCACGTGTAGGCTCGCTCGCCGCGCTTCACCGCTCCGTAACGCCCGCTCGCCGATAACGACGCCGGGCAGGGCGGGATGACGGCGGGCGCGGCCCGCCGGCCGATCGACACACAACGAGGATCACCGATGTCCGAACCGATCTACAAGCGCGTCCTGCTGAAGCTCTCGGGCGAGGCGCTGATGGGTGACAAGGGCTTCGGCATCGATTCGGCCGTCGTCACCCGGGTCGCCGCCGAGATCGTCGAGGCGCAGAAGCTCGGCGTCCAGGTCGGCGTCGTCGTCGGCGGCGGCAACATCTTCCGCGGCGTCAAGGTCGCGGCCGAGGGCGGGGACCGCACCACCGGCGACTATCTCGGCATGCTGGCGACGGTGATGAACGGCCTCGCCATCCGCAGCGCCATCGAGAAGCTCGGCGTGCGCGCCCGGGTGTTCTCGGCCATCGATATGCCGGTGGTCTGCTCGACCTTCACCCAGCGCGACGCCCGCAAGGCCTTCGAGAGCGGGCACGTCGTCGTCTTCGTCGGCGGCACCGGCAACCCGTTCTTCACCACCGACAGTGGTGCGGCGCTGCGTGCGGCCGAGATGAACTGCGACGGCCTGTTCAAGGGCACCCAGGTCGACGGCGTCTACAGCGCCGACCCCAAGCGCGACCCCGCGGCCGTCCGCTACGACAAGCTCAGCCACCAGGACGTCCTCGCCCGGGGACTCGAGGTGATGGACGCGGCGGCGATTGCCCTTGCCCGCGATAATCGTATTCCGGTAATCGTCTTTTCCATTCACGAACCCGGGGCCTTCGTCGAGGTGCTCCGGGGCGCGGGGCGTTCCACGCTGATCGCGGACTGACCGGGCCGCAGAGCCTGCCGGCCCGGCGCCGCGCCCGCGCGGACCCGACGACGAGATTACGAAGAGGATTGCGACATGGCCGAAGCCACTCTCGACATCGAGGATCTGAAGCGGCGGATGCAGAGCACGATCTCGGTGTTCCGCAACGAGCTCTCGGGCCTTCGCACCGGCCGGGCCAGCGCCAGCCTGCTCGACCCGATCGTGGTCGAGGCCTGGGGCGCGACCATGCCGCTCAACCAGGTCGCCACCGTCAGCGTGCCGGAATCGCGGATGATCGCGGTCCAGGTCTGGGACAAGCAGATGGTCGGCGCGGTGGAGCGCGCGATCCGCGAATCGAACCTCGGTCTCAACCCGATCACCGACGGCACCATGCTGCGTCTGCCGATCCCCGAGCTCAACACCGAGCGCCGCAAGGAGCTGGTCAAGATCGCGCACAAATACGCCGAGCAGACCAAGGTCGCCGTCCGTCACGTCCGCCGCGACGGCATGGATTCGCTCAAGAAGCTGGAAAAGGACGGGTCCATCGGCGAGGATGAATCGCGCGTGCTCGCCGACCGGGTCCAGAAGCTCACCGACGAGACCATCGCCGAGGCCGACAAGCTGCTCGTCACCAAGGAGCAGGAGATCATGCAGGTCTGACGGTCGCAGGGCCCGGCGCGCGGGCGAGGCCGGCCCGCCGCCTCACGCCGTCGCCGGCCGGGCCTGCGCAAGGGACGGCCCTCCGCGGAGTGGCATCCTGCACCACGACAACGACGGGGCCACGGGTGGGGCATGACGGTCAGGACCGAAGCGGTGGCGGAACGCACGATCGAGACGGGTGACGCCGCCGCGCCCCGTCACGTCGCCATCATCATGGACGGCAACGGCCGCTGGGCCCGCCATCGCGGCCTGTCCCGGGTCGAGGGCCATCGTCGCGGCGTCCAGACCCTGCGCGACATCGTCCGCCACGCCGCCCGCCGCGGCATCGGCTACCTGACGCTCTATTCCTTCAGCTCGGAGAACTGGAGCCGCCCCGCCGAGGAGATCGGCGAGCTGTTCCGCCTGCTGCGCGTCTTCATCCGCAAGGATCTGATCGAACTGCACCGTGCCGGAATCAAGGTCCGGGTGGTCGGCTCGCGGACGGGACTTCCCGACGACATCGGCACCCTGCTCGAGGAGGCGGAGACCCTGACCGCCGCCAACGAGGCGATGACGCTCGTCGTCGCCTTCAACTACGGCAGCCGCGCCGAGATGGTCGAGGCGGTCCGGCGCATCGCCGAGGAGGTCGCCGCCGGCCGGCTCGACCCGGAGGCGATCGACGAGGCGGCGGTGGAGAGGCGGCTGATGACGGCCGGCATCCCGGACCCCGACCTCATCATCCGCACCAGCGGCGAGCAGCGGCTGTCCAATTTCCTGCTGTGGCAGGCGGCCTATTCGGAATTCGTCTTCGTGCCGACGCTCTGGCCCGACTTCGCGCCGGCCGATCTCGACGACGCCCTCAGGCAGTTCGGCGCCCGCGAGCGTCGCTTCGGGGGCCTGACCGCCCGGACCGATCCATGAGCGGCGACGGCGGCCCGCGGCCGAAATCCGACCTGCGCCTTCGCGTCCTCTCCGCGCTGGTGCTCGTGCCGGTCGCCCTCGGTCTCGCCTTCGTCGGCGGCCTGCCCTTCACGCTGCTGGTCGCCCTCGTCTGCGGCCTGATCATGATCGAGTGGCTCGCCGTCACCGGCTCGTCCTACTCGCGCTACGGCGGCCGGGCGCTCGCGGTCCTCGTCGCCCTCGTCGTCGCCGGTGCCGCGGTCGACCCGCTTTCGGCCCTCGGCATTCTCGTGCTCGGCTGCGGGATGACGCTGTCGGCGGCGACGGTGCGCGGCGAGATGGTCTGGTCGGCCGGCGGCCTCGTCTACGCCGCCCTGCCGGGCTGGTCGATCGCGCTGCTGCGCGGCACCGGCGACGACGGCTTCCTCGCCATCGCCCTCCTGTTCCTGACGATCTGGGCGACCGACAGCGGCGCCTATTTCGTCGGCCGCACCCTCGGTGGCCCGAAGCTCGCCCCGCGGATCTCGCCGAAGAAGACGTGGTCGGGCGCGATCGGCGGCACGTTCGTCGCCGTCGTCGCCGCCTATGTCTTCGCCCGCGTCGCCGGCCTTCCCTCCGCCGGGGCGGTCGCCGGCGTGGCGCTGGTCCTCTCAGTCGTCTCCCAGGGCGGCGATCTCTTCGAGTCCTTCGTCAAGCGCCGCTTCGGCGTCAAGGATTCCGGCCACATCATCCCCGGCCACGGCGGCGTCATGGACCGGCTCGACAGCCTCGTCACCGCCGGCGTCGCCGCCGCCGCCATCGGCTGGTACCGGGGCGGCTTCGCCGACATGGCCGGCGGCCTGCTGAGGTGGTGACGATGGACGAGCCCGCCGTGACGGGAGGTGCCGCGAGGGGCGGGCAGGGGGATGCACCGCTGCGCCTCTCGATCCTCGGGTCGACCGGCTCGGTCGGCAAGAGCACCGTCGACCTCGTCGAGCGGTCGCCGGACCGCTACCGCGTGGTGGCTCTGACCGCCAACGGTGCGGTGGAGGCGCTGGCCCGGCAGGCGATCGCGCTGCGGGCCGAGGTCGCCGCCGTCGCCGACGCGTCGAAGGCGGCCGAGCTGCGCGCCCTGCTCGCCGGCACGGCCACCCGCGTTCTCGCCGGGCCGCAGGGCGTCGTCGAGGCGGCCTCGCTTGCGGCCGACGTCACCGTCGCCGCGATCGTCGGCTCGGCCGGCCTCGCCCCGGCGCTCGCCGCGGTCGAGGCCTCCGCCACCGTCGCACTCGCCAACAAGGAATGCCTCGTCTGCGCCGGGCCCGAGTTCATGCGCCGCGCCGCCGTGCACGGAACCCGCATCCTGCCGGTCGATTCCGAGCACAACGCCATCTTCCAGGTGCTGGAGGAGGCCAACCGCGACGCGGTCGCCGAGGTGATCCTCACCGCGTCGGGCGGGCCTTTCCGTACGCTGTCGCGAGAGGAGATGACCCGGGTGCGCCGGGAGGACGCCCTGCGCCATCCGAACTGGTCGATGGGCGCCAAGATCACCGTCGATTCGGCGACGATGATGAACAAGGGCCTCGAGCTGATCGAGGCTCACCATCTCTTCGGCTTTTCGCCCGACCAGTTGAGCGTGCTCGTCCACCCGCAATCCGTGGTCCACGGCCTCGTCCGCTACCGTGACGGATCGCTGCTCGCCCAGATGGGCAGCCCGGACATGCGCACGCCGATCGCCCACTGTCTCGCCTGGCCGCGGCGTGCGGCGGCGCCGGTCGAGCCGCTCGATCTCGCCAGGCTCGGCACCCTGACCTTCGAGGCCGCCGACCGCGTGCGATTCCCCTGTCTCGCCCTCGCCGAGGCGGCGCTTCGCCGCGGACCGGCGGCGACCAACGTCCTCAACGCCGCCAACGAAATCGCGGTCGCGGCCTTCCTCGACGGGCGGATCGGCTATCTCGCCATCGCCGACGTCGTCGAGCGGACGCTGTCCGCGGGAGAGGCGGGCGGCCTCCTCGTCGATCCGGCGGGGCTCGACGACGCGCTTGACCTCGATCGTGCGGCGCGGCAAAAAGCGGTCGAGGCCGTTCGTATGCTCGCCTTCTGACCTTCGGGCGGGGCCCGCACGCGCCGGCGTGCGATCACCGGACCTGACGCGCGCCGCAGGCGGGCGATCCGGTTGGTAGGATTTGTGAAGGTTTTTGCGTAAATATGCGTGCAAGAGCGCGTGGGCCTGCGTCCACGACGGCACGTTCAGCCGGCCTTCTTCCGCGTTTCGGGGGAGGGCCGCCCCCTCATGTCCTCGCGGCGCGTCGCCGGCGAGGCCGGGAAGCGTGCCTTGCTCCGGTGCCGCGTATCGGCACCGACGGTAGTGCGTCGCGCAGGAAGAGCGGTGTCCGATGGAGATCCTTGGCGGAGTGAACGGGCTGTTCGGCTATCTCCTGCCGTTCCTCTTCGTGCTGCTCGTCGTCGTCTTCGTTCACGAACTCGGCCATTTCGCCGTGGCGCGCTGGTGCGGCGTCAAGGTCAAGGCCTTCTCGATCGGCTTCGGCCCGGAGCTGCTGTCCTACGTCGACAAGAAGGGCACCCGCTGGCGGCTGGCAGCGATCCCCCTCGGCGGCTACGTCCGCTTCGTCGACGATCTCAATCCGGCGAGCGCCCAGACCGGCGAGGCCGCCCCTGAGGTTTCGCCCGAGGACGAGGACGGCCGCTTCCAGACCAAGAGCCTCGGCGCCCGGGCGGCGATCGTCGCCGCCGGTCCGGCCGCGAATTTCCTGCTCGCCATCCTCGTCTTCGCGGTGTTCTTCTACTCCTACGGCCAGACGGTGCATCCGCCGGTGGTCGGCCGGGTGATCGAGAACAGCGCGGCGGCGCAGGCCGGTTTCGAGCCGGGCGATCTCATCGTCTCGATCGCCGGCAAGCCGATCGAGGACTTCTCCGACATCCAGCGGGTCGTCAGCGCCAGCGCCGACGAGACCATGACCTTCGTCGTCGACCGCGCCGGGCGCACGCTCTCGCTCGAGGCGACCCCGCGCTGGGACGAGATCGAGGACGGTTTCGGCAACAAGATGCGGCTCGGTCTGCTCGGCATCGCCCGGGAAGGAACCGACGACGTCGTCGTCAAGACCTTCGGACCGGTCGAGGCGCTCGGCGCCGGCGTCGGCCAGACCTGGTACATCATCGAGCGCTCGCTCGGATATCTCTTCAACGTCGTCCGCGGCACCGAGTCGGCCGACCAGCTCGGTGGTCCGATCCGGGTGGCGCAGATCTCGGGCCAGATGGCGACGCTCGGCTTCTCCGCGCTCGTCAATCTCGCCGCGGTGATGTCGGTCAGCATCGGCCTGATCAACCTCTTCCCGATCCCGATGCTCGATGGCGGACACCTGATGTTCTACGCATACGAGGCGCTGCGCGGACGGCCGCTGTCGCCCCGGCTGCAGGGGGTCGGGCTGCAGATCGGGATGACGATCGTGCTGGCGATGATGATCTTCGCCACCTGGAACGACATCGCCCGCTGGGTGGGCGTGGGCTGACGGAGGCTCCCGGCCGAAAAGGCCGGGAAACGCCGGGGTCGGCGAAGGACGGACCGCGGAGGCGTTGCCGGTCGGCAACTCCCTCGCGCGAATTGGCAAACAAGGCGTTGATGCGCTTGCACCCCGGTGCAAAGGCTGCAAGAAACGTCAGGGTCGAGGCACTGGCGGATTCCGCGAAAGCGGCGGATCAGGCTACTCAACAGCGGGTTCGAGTATCTCATGAGAGCACCTTTCCAGATGATCAAGCCGGTGGCCCTGGCCGCCGCGGTCGCCACGGCGGTTCCGGTCGTGGCCGATGGAATCCCGCTCGTGGGCGCGGCTTCGGCGCAGGCGGCCGTCGTGAGGCAGGTTTCCGTCACCGGAAACACCCGCGTCGACGCCAGCACGGTCGTCTCCTACGTCACCATCAAGCCCGGCCAGAACTTCGGTCCCCTCGACATCGACACGTCCGTCAAGGCGCTGTTCGACACCGGGCTGTTCTCCGACGTCCGCATCAGCCAGCAGGGCTCCACGCTGGTCGTCGCCGTCACCGAGAACCCGGTGATCGGCCGCGTCGCCTTCGAAGGCAACGACAAGTATGACGACAAGGCGCTGGCCGCCGTGATCGAGCTGAAGCCGCGCGCCATCCTCACCGACACCAAGGTGCAGTCCGACACCCAGCGCATTCTCGAACTCTATCGCCGCGGCGGGCGCTACAACGCCACTGTCGAGCCGCAGACGATCGACCTCGGCCAGAACCGCGTCGACCTCGTCTTCAAGGTCGACGAGGGTCCGCGCACCGAAATCTCCAAGATCTCCTTCATCGGCAACAAGGCCTTCAGCGACGGCCGCCTGCAGGACGTCATCCAGTCGCGCGAGACCGGCATCCTCGGCTGGCTGCGCACCAGCGACAATTACGATCCCGATCGCGTCAACGCCGATCAGGACGCCCTGCGCCGCTTCTACTACAAGAACGGCTACGCCGACTTCCGCGTGATCTCGGCCGTCGCCGATTTCGACCGCGATCAGAACGCCTTCTTCCTCACCTTCACGGTGGAGGAGGGCGAGAAGTACACCTTCGGCGACATCACCGTCGAAACGACGCTTCCGGACCTCGACACGACCGCGCTGCAGGCCGCCGCCCGTACCCAGCGCGGCGACGTCTACAATTCCGAAGCCGTCGAGAAGACGCTCGAGGACCTCACCCTCGCCGTCACCGGTCGCGGCTACGCATTCGCCCAGGTTCGTCCCCGCGGCGAGCGTGACTACGACGACCGCACCATCTCGATCACCTACTACATCGACGAGGGTCCGCGCACCTACATCGAGCGCATCAACGTCGTCGGCAACACCCGCACGCGCGACTACGTCGTCCGCCGCGAGTTCGATCTCGCCGAGGGCGACGCCTACAACCAGGTGCTGGTCGACAAGGCCGAGCGCCGGCTCAAGAACCTCGGCTACTTCAAGTCGGTCCGCATCTTCTCCGAGCAGGGCTCGGCGCCCGACCGCGTCGTCGTCAACGTCCAGGTCGAGGATCAGGCCACCGGCGAGATCTCGGTCGGCGGCGGCTACTCGACCGAGGCCGGCTTCATCGCCCAGGTCTCGCTGTCCGAGAAGAACTTCCTCGGCCGCGGCCAGCAGGTCCGCATTTCGGCGGGCCGCGGTGAAGACACGCAGACATACTCGCTGTCCTTCACCGAGCCCTACTTCCTCGGCCGCCGTCTCGCCGCGGGATTCGACATCTACCGCAATGCCTTGGGTTCCAGCGACAACGTCCACCCCTACGAGGAGGTCGTCACCGGCGGCGGACTGCGGCTCGGCGTGCCGCTCACCGACGACGTGACGCTGAACCTCAACTACAATCTGTCGCAGAACGAGATCACCGACGTCGACAACGACATCGAGACGAAGAATCCGAACCTGATCTCCGAAGGGAGGCGGTACATCTCGTCGGTCGGCTACTCGGTCGTCTACAACACGATCGACAGCTTCACGATGCCGCGCGACGGCATCTACGCGAAGTTCCAGCAGGATGGCGCCGGCGTCGGCGGCGATGCGCAGTTCCTGCGCACGACCTTCCAGGCCGACTACTATCGCGAAGTGATGCCCGACTTCGGCCTCATCGGCCACGTCGGCGTCAAAGGCGGTCATGTCATGGGCCTCGGCCAGGATCTCGCCTACCAGGACCACTTCCGGATGGGCGGCGATCTCGTTCGCGGCTTCGAGTCGGGGGGTATCGGCCCGCGCGACAAGGCGACGGGCTACAGCCTCGGCGGCCAGCTCTATCTCGGCGGCACCGTCGAGACGATCTTCCCGCTGCCGATGCTGCCGACGGACTACGGCTTCTACGGCGCGCTCTTCGCCGACGCCGGCTCGGTCTGGGACGTCGACGGCGACACCGTCTCGTCCACCGGCGCGACGGTGGTCGGCGACGACGCCTCGCTGCGGGCTTCGGTCGGCGTCGGTGTGCTGTGGCAGTCGCCCTTCGGCCTGCTGCGCGCCAACTTCGCTTATCCGGTGGCGAAGGACGACGCCGACAAGACCCAGATCTTCAGCTTCTCCGGCGGTACCAAGTTCTGATCGCATCGCCGGAACGCGAAAAGGGGCCGCCGACGTTCACGTCGGCGGCTTTTTTCATGCGACGCCGATCGCTGTCGGGCTTGTCTCGCGCCTTGCAGAAAGGCTAAAGCGGAACCTCCGCGGGCGACGCGGCCGGCCGGAAGGTCGTTCATCGGTCGTCACACCACGCCTCTCGTCTCCGGTCCCGCGCGCTCGCGCCGGACCCGTTCCAGGAACTGCGATACGATGACGGACCCCGTCTTCTTCCGCCCCCAGCGACGCTACACCGCGGCCGAGATCGCGGCGATCGTCGAGGGCGAGGTCGCCGCGGGCGATCCGCATCGGGCGATCGCCGGCATCGCACCGCTCGAGGAGGCCGGGGAGGGGCATCTTTCCTTTCTCGACAACCCCCGGTACCTCGATCTCTTCCGCCGCAGTGCCGCCTCGGTCTGCATCTGCGCCCGCAAGCACGTCGCCGCGGCCCCGGCCGGCATGACCGTGATCGTCGCCGCATCACCCTATCGCGCCCTGGCGAAGGCGGCCGCGGCGCTGCACCCCGATGCCATCCGCCTCAAGGGTCCCTTCGGCAACGAGGGCATCCATCCGACGGCGGTGGTCCACCCGGAGGCGCGGCTCGAGAGCGGCGTCGTCGTCGAGCCGGGCGCCGTGATCGGCCCGCGTGCCGAGATCGGCAGCGGCACGGTGATCTGCGCCAACGCCGTGATCGGACGCGACGTCCGCATCGGCCGCGACGGCTACGTCGGCGCCGGTTCCACGATCCTGTTCGCTCTCGTCGGCAACCGGGTCATCATCCATCCCGGCTGCCGCATCGGCCAGGACGGCTTCGGCTTCGCCATGGGGCCGGGCGGTCACCTCAAGGTGCCGCAGATCGGCCGGGTCGTGATCCAGGACGACGTCGAGATCGGCGCCAACGCGATGATCGACCGCGGCGCCAACCGCGACACCATCGTCGGCGAGGGCACCAAGATCGACAACGGCGTTCAGATCGGCCACAACGTCGTGGTCGGCCGCCATTGCGTGCTGGTGGCGCAGAGCGGTATTTCGGGAAGCACGCGGCTCGACGATTACGTCGCGCTCGGCGGGCAGGCCGGCCTGTCGGGGCACCTTCACGTCGGCATGGGTGCACAGGTCGCCGGCAACAGCGGTGTTTCGCACGACATTCCCGCCGGCGAGCGTTGGGGCGGCACGCCCGCCCGGCCGATCCGCCAGATGATGAAGGAAAAGCGGATCCTCAAGAAGCTGGCTTCCGGCGGGTCAGGAGACGACGAACGTGACGGATGAACGAGCCATGGACGGCGAGACCGGAAACGAGAAGAAGACGCTCGAGCATTTCGACATCCAGCGGTTGATGCAGCTTCTGCCCCACCGCTACCCCTTCCTGCTGATCGACCGGATCATCGAAGTCGACGGCGACGAATCGGGAATCGGAATCAAGAACATCACCATCAACGAGCCGCAGTTCACCGGCCACTTCCCCTCGCGCCCGGTGATGCCCGGCGTGCTGATGATCGAGGGCATGGCCCAGACCGCCGGCGCCATGTGCGTCGCCTCGCGCGGCACGACCGGAAGCCCGAAGGTCGTCTACTTCATGACGGTCGACAAGGTGAAGTTCCGCAAGCCGGTCGGCCCCGGCGACGTCGTCGAATACCACGTCCGCAAGATCAAGAAGCGCGGCAGCATGTGGTGGTACGCCGCCGAGGCCCGCGTCGCCGGCACCAAGGTCGCCGAGGCCGAACTGTCGGCGATGCTGGTCGACGAGTGAGATCATGACAGACGTTCACCCCAGCGCCGTGGTCGCCCCCGGAGCGCGCCTCGGCAACGGCGTCCGCATCGGGCCCTTCTGCACGGTCGGCCCCGACGTCACTCTCGGCGACGACGTCGAACTCGTCTCCCACGTCGTCATCGACGGCGAGACCACCGTCGGCCCGCGCAGCCGCTTCTTTCCCTTCTCCTCGGCCGGCCTGCCGCCGCAGGACCTCAAGTATCGCGGCGAGAAGAGCCGCGCCGTGATCGGCGCCGACACCGTGGTGCGCGAGCACGCCACCATCCACCTCGGCACCGCCGGCGGGGCGATGGAGACCCGGGTCGGCGACCGCTGCCTGCTGATGGTCGGCGTCCACGTCGCCCACGACTGCGTCGTCGGCGACAACGTCGTCCTCGCCAACAACGCTACCCTCGCCGGCCACGTCTCCGTCGGCGATCACGTCATTCTCGGTGGCCTCAGCGCCGTCCACCAGTGGGTCCGCATCGGCGACCACGCCTTCGTCGGCGGCATGAGCGGCGTCACCGCCGACCTCATCCCCTTCGGCATGCTGGTCGGCAACCGCGGCCGGCTCAGCGGCCTCAACCTCGTCGGCCTGCGGCGCGCCGGCTACCCGCGCGAGGAGATCCACGCGCTGCGCGCCGCCTACCGGTCGATCTTCGGCGGCGAGGGCGCCCTCTCTGAGCGGGTCGGGAGGGCCGCGGCCGAGTTCGGCGGCACCGGCCTCGTCGATCGGCTGATCGCCTTCCTGCGCGCCGGCGGCGACCGCGAAATCAGCACGCCGGCGGCGGGCGCGGACCTCGGGGAATGACCTCCGGCCCGCTGGGCATCATCGCCGGCGGCGGCACGCTGCCGCTCGCCGTCGCCGACGCCGCCCGCGCCGCCGGCCGCGAGGTCGTCGTCTTCGGCATCGACGAGGAGATCGCTCCGGCACTCTCGGCCCACCGTCTCCACCGCCTGCAATGGGGCGAGATCGGCCGGCTGTTCGACCTGATGAAGCGCGAAGCCGTGAACGAGATCGTGATCTGCGGCTCGGTCTCCCGGCCCGACTTCTCCTCCATTCGCCTCGATTTCGGCGCCATCGTCGCCCTGCCGCGCATCCTGTCGATGATGATCGGCGGCGACGACGCGGTCCTCTCCCGCGTCGTCCGCTTCTTCGAGGAGAAGGGCTTCACCGTCGTCGGCGCCCACCAGGTCGCGCCCGATCTCGTCGCCCGGCCCGGCATCATGGGCCGCATCGCTCCGCAGCGCCGCCACGAGGAGGACATTGCCCTCGGTTTCGAGGCCGTCGCCATGCTCGGCCGGCTCGACATCGGCCAGGCCGGCGTCGCGGTCGGGGGGCGTGTGGTGGCGGTCGAGGGCGTCGAGGGCACCGACAGCCTGCTCGCCCGGGTCGGCGAACTGCGCGAACGCGGGCGCCTGCGCTGGAAGGGGCGCGACGGCGTCCTCGTCAAGGCGGCCAAGACCCAGCAGGATCTGCGCGTCGACATGCCCGCGATCGGCCCGGCCACCGTGCGCGCCGCCGCCGACGCCGGGCTCGCCGGCCTCGTCATCGAGGCCGGGCGGGTGCTGGTGCTCGACCGCCCGGCGATGGTGACGGCCGCCGACGCCGCCGGCCTCTTCCTCGCCGCCCGCAGCCGGGAGGTGATGCCGTGAGGGGGCGCGCGCTGAAGGTCTTCTTCGTCGTCGGCGAGGAATCCGGCGACCTGCTCGGCGCCGGCCTGCTCTCGGCGCTGCGCGAGCGGCTCGGCGGCGCCGTGGAGGCCACGGGCATCGCCGGCACGCGGATGCAGCGCCTCGGCATGACCAGCCTGTTCCCGCTGCACGACATCGCGGTGATGGGCCTGACGGCGGTGCTGGCGCGGCTTCCGACCATCGTCGCCCGCGTCCACCAGACCGTGGCCGCCGCCGTCGCCGCCGATCCCGACGTCGTCGTCGTCATCGACAGCCCGGATTTCACCCATGCCGTGGCCAAGCGCCTGCGCAAACGCCGCCCGGACATCCCGATCGTCGACTACGTCAGCCCGAGCGTCTGGGCCTGGCGGCCGGGCCGGGCGCGCAAGATGGCGGCCTACGTCGACCATCTCCTCGCGATCCTGCCCTTCGAGCCGGCCGTGCATCGCCGGCTCGGCGGCCCGCCCTGCACCTATGTCGGCCATCCGCTGCTCGAACGGATCGCCGAAGCCTCGCAGGGACCGCGCGACGCCCCGGACGAGCCGCCGACCCTGCTCGTGCTGCCCGGCAGCCGGCGCAGCGAGACGAGCCGCATGCTCGGCCCGCTGGGCGCGACGCTCGCCGCGCTCGCCGCCGCCGGCCACCGCTTCCGCGCCGTTCTGCCGACCGTGCCTCACCTCGAGGCCGAGGTGCGCGCCGCGGTGGCGGGCTGGCCGGTGCGGCCGGAGGTGATCGTCGGCGAGGGGGAGAAATTTGCCGCGTTCTCGAAGGCGACCGCGGCGCTGGCGGCGTCGGGCACCGTCACCCTCGAACTGGCGCTGTCCGGCGTACCGATGGTGGTCGGCTACCGGCTCGACTGGTTCTACCGCCGCCTCAAGGATCTCGCCCGCCGCATCCCCGGCATCGCCCTCGTCGACACGATGGTGCTCACCAACCTGATCCTCGAGGAGAAGGTCGTGCCGGAGTTTCTCGACGAGGAGGTCGCCCCCGACCACCTGCTGCCGGTGCTGGCGCCGCTGCTCGACCGTGACAGCCCCGAGCATCGCCGCCAGACCGACGCCTTCCGCCGTCTTCGCGGCATCATGGCGCTGCCCGGCGGCGACAGCCCCGGCGACATCGCGGCGAGGGTCGTCGTCGAGGTCGCACGGCAGGGCAGGGCGGCGGGCTGATCGCGGGCGCCTCTGCAGCCCTCCTTCCGCCGCGCCGCCAGCCGTGATCTACTCGTCCTGATCGCTCCGAGGAGGCCGGCCATGAGCTTCTTTCCCTGTCCCGATCCCCAGGCGGGCGACGCGCGAAGCTGTGACGCGGTGGAGACGCTGGTCGTGCCGCGCACCAGCGACATCGGCGGGCTCGAGGTCCGCCGTGCGCTGCCGACGGTCCAGCGCCGTCTGGTCGGGCCCTTCATCTTCTTCGACCGCATGGGTCCCGCGATCCTCAAGAGCACCGACGCGCTCGACGTGCGACCGCATCCGCACATCGGCCTGTCGACCGTCACCTATCTGTTCGACGGCCACATCCGCCACCGCGACAGCCTCGGCACGGCGATGGTGATCGAACCGGGCGACCTCAACCTGATGACCGCCGGCCGCGGCATCGTCCATTCCGAGCGCACGCCCGAGGAGACCCGCGGCCGCGAGCAGCCGATCTCGGGCCTGCAGACCTGGCTGGCGCTGCCGGACGGTGCCGAGGAGATCGACCCCGCCTTCGCCCACACCCGGGCCGGCGATCTTCCTCGTCTGGAGGGCGAGGGTGTCACCGCCCGCGTCGTCATCGGCGCCTACGAGGGTGCCGCCTCGCCGGTCGCGGTGCCGTCCGACACGCTCTACGTCGAGGTTCACCTCGCCCCGCGCGCCCGCTTTCCGCTGCGCACCACCGCCGAGGAGCGGGCGATCTACACGCTCGAGGGCGACGTCGAGATCGGCGGCGACGTCTTTCCGGCCGACCGGCTGCTGGTGCTGCGCCCCGGCGACGACCTCGCCGTCACCGCCGGCTTCGGCGGCGCCCGCTTCATGCTGTTCGGCGGCGCCGCGCTCGGCTCGCGCCGCTACATCTGGTGGAACTTCGTCTCCTCGTCTCGCGAGCGCATCGAGGCGGCGAAGGAGGAGTGGCGCCGCGGCCGCTTCGACATCGTGCCCGGCGACGAGAGCGAGTTCGTGCCGCTGCCGGAGCGGTGAAGGCGATCGCCCCGCGGCGGGAGCGAGACGGGTCCGGCCGGCGGTGCGGCGCAGGGCCCGCATCTCGGTGCGGACCGGCCGGCGGTCCGCATACGAATCGTCAACCTAGTTCGGGGATGATCGTCGGGCGCATGGCCCGTAACGGACGAATCGTCGAAAGGATCACTCGGACATGGCGGATACGCGTCAGATCCGAGACAAGCTGAGCGGCTACCTGCGGGGTCTTCCCCCGGGCACGCAGCAGATGTTGCTGCGGACGCTGGAGGGCATGGACAAGGCCGCGATCGACAAGCACACCCAGCTGATCCTCGACGTGGTGCGCGAGATCGCCCGCGAGCATATCGACGTGCGCCGCCACTCCGATCCCGACCGGCTGGGCCAGCTGCGCGCCCTGTTCTGGGAGCCGTTCGGACCGTTCATCATCGACGAGCCGGTCGCGGTGCGCCAGCCGGCCCGGGTGCTGGCCTCCTCCGTGGAGGGCATCTGGAACTTCCTGAACCGGGACGTCGCCTCCGACCTGTTCGCACCCTGGATCGAGGGATCCTGGCCGAAGCTGTTCCTGCCGGCGGCCGACCTGCGACGGGAGGCGATCAAGCTGCGCGACGCCGCCTTCGAGGCCCTGGCCGACGCCGTCCGGCAGATGGAGGCCGCGCCGAAGGGCCAGCTCCGCCTCAACGGCATCCTCGGCAGCGAACGCGCCCGCCTCGAACTCGGCGACATCTTCCACATCCATGCGCGGCGGGCGGATTTCTCCCAGATCCAGAAGGAGCTGCCCGCGCTCGCGGTGATCGGCGAGGCCAGCGAGACGAGCGCGATGAACGTGGTCCACCGCGCCCTCATGCGTCATCCGGCCGACGCCGCCCACATCGCCGCGCTGCTGCTGTCGCGCTCGTCCTCGCCGGTGACGCTCGCCCGCATCGCCGCGGCGCTCGGCGGCGGCGACAGCGCCGGCGACATCCGCAAGTCGGCGGTGGCGCCGTTCATCGACCTCTACTTCTGCGAGATCGAGCGCGCCGTCCTGCGCTTCGAGGAAGCGCGGGCCCGCTACGACGGCGGCCCGGACATGGACCGGGAACTCGGCCATTTCCACGAGGCGGTGCGCGGCATCGCCATCGCCATCGACTTCGACGGCGATCGCGACTGGCGCAAGCGGCTCGGCGACCTGAGGCGCCGGATGTCCGACCTCGTCCAGCCGGAGATCGACGCCATCGTGCCGCTGATCCGCCGCGCCCTGCGGACCGACGGCGCCGCCCACGGCGACCGCGCCAGCGACGGCCATGACGCCGTCCGCGCCATGACCGTGCTGAATCAGGCCCGCCGCTGCCGCGACAGCCTCGCCATCAACGAACTGATCGCCCGCGTCGCCCAGTCGGCCGAGCAGGCGATCGAGGTGCTCGGCAACCGCTGCATCGACGAGATCCGCAAGTCGAGCGGCCTCGCCCAGGCCGAAGCCATCGCCGCCGCCGACATCATGCTCAAGCTCGCCGAGATCGCCTTCGGCCCCGAATACGCCTCGGTCATGCGCAAGGCGCGCGACCGGGCGGTCGGCCGACCGGGAACCCTTGCCGCCGTGGGCTGAGGAAACGGCCCTTCGCTCGACCGGGAACGGCCGGACGAGCCGGTCAACTTCCCGTGTGGTGGGATGGCGCTCAACCGCCGCCGGCACGTCTCCGTCATGGAAACCGGTCTGTCCGGCGCTGTTTTCGGGTGATCGCGGCGAGGGTTTCCGCGCGACGGCGCGGCGCCTGCGACCCTTGGCGCTTGCGCTGGATCATTGTGAACGGTTCCAACTTCCATTATTTCAGGCCCCGAGCGATCCGACCGGGGACGGATCCTGCCTGTTCGGAAGGTCGATGCCGCGCCCGTGCGCGGAGCCTCGGCCGCGACACTCGGAATCGCGATGCTGATCTGGATCCTGTTCGCGTTGTTGACGGCCGCCGCGACCATCGCGGTACTGGCGCCGATGATGCGCGCCCGCGCCGCGGCGACCGTCGACGCCGAGGCCGACGTCGCCGTCTATCGCGACCAGATCGCGGAGATCGACCGGGACCTCGAGCGCGGCGTGCTCGCGCCCGCCGAAGCCACCGCCGCCCGCACCGAGATCGCACGCCGCCTGATCCGCGCCGACGAGGCCGTGAAGGCGGGAAGGGCGGCGCAGGGGCCGCGCGGCCTTCGGCGCGCTGCCGCGGTCCTCACCCTCGTCTTCGTGCCGGCCTCCACGGTCGCGCTCTATCTCGCGGTCGGCTCGCCCGACCTGCCGGACCAGCCGGTGGCCGCGCGCGAATGCGGACCGGATGCCGGAGTCGATGCTCTCGTCGTCTGCGTCGAGCGCCACCTCGCCCGCAATCCGGACGACGCCGAGGGCTGGAAGGTCGTCGCCCCGATCTACCTCCGGCTCGGCCGGGCCGAGGACGCGGCCGACGCCTACGGTCGGGTGATGGCCCTGACCGGCGAGACGCCCGCCCTTCTGACAGAATACGCCGGAGCCCTGATGATGGCCGGCGGCGGTATCGTCTCGCGCCCGGCCATGACCGCGCTCGAAAAGGCCATGGCCGGCGATCCGGACAACATGAAAGCCCGTTTCATCTATGCCGAGGGGCGGATGATGGAGGGCCGGCCGCAGGATGCGCTGGCCGTCTACGACGACATTCTCGCCCGCTCCGCCGCCGATGCGCCGTGGATCGGGGCGGTGACGCAGGCCCGGGCGATCGCCGCGGCGGCGGTCGGAGGCGGTGCGCCGGCGACCGGTGAACGCGCCCCCGGCCCGGCGACGTCGGCCGCCCCCGGCCCGAGCGCCGACGACGTCGCGGCCGCGCTGGCGATGCCGGAGGACGAGCGGCGTGCGATGGTGGAAGGCATGGTGGCCCAGCTCGCCGGCCGGCTCGATGCCGACGGCGCCGATCTCGAGGGCTGGCTGCGGCTCATCCGGGCCTATGACGTGCTCGGCGAGAGCGCCAAGCGCGACGAGGCGCTCGGCAAGGCCCGCGCCGCCTTCGCAGGCGATTCCGCGGCGCTGGCGCGGATCGATGCGGCGGCGTCCGGCGGCTGAGGAACGAGGCCCGCGTGCGGCGGGCGGCAGAAGTGGCCCGGCGCCGGGGGCGGCGGTGCGGCTCGATCCCCGGGCGAAACGGTGGACGGGCGAAGTGGTGGAACGACGATGACACGCAAGCAGAGACGCCTGACCCTGATCGGCTCGGCCGGCGCGGTGCTCGCCCTCGCGGTCGGGCTGGTGCTGTTCGCCCTGAGCGGCGACATCACGCTGTTCAAGACGCCGACGGAGATCGTCGAGCAGGGCGGCGGCGAGGGTCGGCTGCGGATCGGCGGCCTCGTCGGCGAGGGCACCGTGAAGCGCGGCGGCGACGCCGAGGTCAGCTTCGAGGTCACCGACACGGTCAACGCCGTCGCGGTCGCCTACAAGGGCCTGCTGCCGGACCTGTTCCGCGAAGGGCAGGGGGTGGTGGTCGAGGGCCGGATGGAGCCGGGCGGCGTGTTCCGCGCCGACACCGTCCTCGCCAAGCACGATGAACGCTACATGCCCAAGGAAGTGGTCGACAGCCTCAGGGCGCAGGGCGTCTGGGAAGGCGACGCCGCCGCGGCGGCGTCCAACTGAGATTGCGCTCCGGCGCGAGCCGGAGGCGTCGAGAACCCGCGAACGAGAGGAGCGGCAGGGCCCGGCCCGCCGCGCGAAAGGGACGAACGATGATTTCGGAAATCGGCCATTTCGCCCTGGTTCTGGCGCTGGCGCTCGCGGTCGTGCAGTCGATCGTGCCGCTGGTCGGCACGCTGCGCCGCGACGAGGCGCTGATGGCGGTCGCGCCGCCGGCGGCCATCGTCCAGTTCCTGCTGATCGCGGTCAGCTTCGCGGCGCTGACCCACGCCTACGTCGTCTCGGACTTCTCGCTCGTCAACGTCTTCGAGAATTCCCATTCCGACAAGCCGATGCTCTACAAGGTCACCGGCGTCTGGGGCAATCACGAAGGCTCGATGCTGCTCTGGGTGCTGATCCTCGCCCTGTTCGGCGCGGCGGTCGCGCTGTTCGGCGGGGCGTTGCCGCGCACGCTGAAGGCCAATGTCCTCGCCGTGCAGTCATGGATCGCGGCCGCCTTCCTCGCCTTCGTCCTCGCCACCTCCAACCCCTTCGCCCGCCTCGTGCCGGCGCCGATGGAGGGGCGCGATCTCAATCCGATCCTCCAGGACATCGGCCTCGCCATCCACCCGCCGCTGCTCTATCTCGGCTACGTCGGCTTCTCGATCTCCTTCGCCTTCGCCGTCGCGGCCCTGATCGAGGGGCGGATCGATGCCGCCTGGGCGCGCTGGGTCCGGCCGTGGACGCTGGCGGCCTGGGTGTTCCTCACCGCCGGCATCGCCATGGGCTCCTACTGGGCCTACTACGAACTCGGCTGGGGCGGCTGGTGGTTCTGGGATCCGGTCGAGAACGCCTCCTTCATGCCCTGGCTGATCGGCACGGCGCTGCTCCATTCCGCCATCGTGATGGAGAAGCGCGACGCCCTGAAGATCTGGACGATCCTGCTGTCGATCCTCACCTTCTCGTTGTCGCTGCTCGGCACCTTCCTCGTCCGCTCCGGCGTTCTCACCTCCGTCCACAGCTTCGCCTCGGACCCCGCCCGCGGCGTCTTCATCCTCGGCATCCTCGTTCTCTTCATCGGCGGCAGCCTGACGCTTTTCGCGGCGCGGGTCTCGGCGCTGAAGCCGGGCGGCCTGTTCTCGCCGATCAGCCGCGAGGGCGCGCTCGTCCTCAACAACCTGTTCCTCACCGCCGCCTGCGCCACCGTGCTGGTCGGCACGCTCTACCCGATGCTGCTCGAGGCGCTGACCGGCAAGAAGATCTCGGTCGGCGAGCCCTTCTTCAACCTGACCTTCGGCCCGCTGATGGTGCCGCTGCTGTTCGCCGTCCCCTTCGGCCCGCTGCTCGCCTGGAAGCGCGGCGACATTCTCGCCGCCGGCCAGCGCCTCATCGTCGCCTTCGGCCTGTCGATCCTCGTCGTGCTCGCCGTGCTCTGGCTCGTCTCCGGCGCGCCGGTGCTCGCCGCGCTCGGCCTCGGCCTCGGTTTCTGGCTGATCGCCGGCTCGGTGAGCGAACTGGCGCTGCGCGCGAACTTCGGCAAGGCCGGCCTCGCCCAGGGGCTGCGGCGCCTCTCCGGCCTGCCGCGCTCGGTCTTCGGCACCGCCTTCGCCCACGCCGGCCTCGGCGTCACCCTGCTCGGCATCGTCGCCGTCACCGCCTTCGAGAGCGAACGCATCGTCGACATGAAGGCCGGCGACACCGCGACCATCGGCGCCTTCGACGTCACCTTCGAAGGCTTCGAGAGCCGGCGCGCCGCGACCTACCGCGAGGTGATCACGGCGATGACCGTGCGCCGCGGCGGCGAGGTCGTGAGCGAACTGCATCCGGCCAAGCGCCTCTACGAGGTCCGCCAGATGCCGACCACCGAGGCGGCGATCTACACCCACGGCTTCTCGCAGCTCTACGTCACCCTCGGCGACATCGCCCCCGACAACGCCACCGTGACGGTGCGGATGTGGGACAAGCCGCTGGTGACATTGATCTGGCTCGGCACCGTCGCGATGATGATCGGCGGAACCCTGTCGCTGTCCGACCGCCGCCTCAGGGTCGGTGCGCCGAAGCCCGCCCGCCTCGTGCCGGCGGAGTGAGCGCCATGAACCGTCGCCTCGCTCCGTCCGCCGTCCAGCCCGCCGGGACCACCGCACGGACACCGGTTCGCTCCGCCCGCTGGCGCCGCCTCGCCCTGCCGGTGCTCGTCGGCGCGCTGCTGCTCGCCGCGCCCGCCCGCGCCGTGCTGCCGAGCGAGATGCTCGACGATCCGGCACAGGAGGCCCGCGCCCGGGCCCTGTCGGCTGAAATCCGCTGCATGGTCTGCCAGAACCAGTCGATCGACGATTCGGACGCCGACCTCGCCCGCGACCTGCGGGTTCTGGTGCGCGAGCGCATCACGGCGGGCGACAGCGACGGCGAGGTGCTCGACTTCCTCGTCGCCCGCTACGGCGAGTTCGTCCTGCTGAAGCCGCGTTTCGAAGCCTCCAACCTGCTGCTCTGGGCGGCCGCCCCGGCGGTGCTGGTGGTCGGCGTCGGCGCGATCCTCCTCGCCTGGCGACGCCGCAAGGCGGCCGGGACGGCGGGGGAGACCGGCCTCAGCCGGGAGGAAGAGGAGCGGCTGCAGCGGATCATGGACGGCCGCGAATAGCGTCGCGCCGCGGTTCGCCGTGACGCCTGCGCGGTGACGGGCGAGCGACCGACGTGCTGCCGAAGTTCTCCGGCCTGGCGGCGCTGCGGCGCACCCGGGCGGTTCTGCGATCCGCTCCCGCGCCGCCGCCACAGGTTTCAAAACTTTAATGATCCCGCCATCGCACCGTAATCTCGCGCATGCGAACAATCGGCTCATCATCGGACGTGACCCGGTGATGGACCGGACGACGTTTTCCCTAGAGCGGACGTCCGGCGAGCGCGAGCGGTGCGTCGTCCCTCCGGCGTGATCGTTCATCCCACGAAGCGGCGGGCCATACCGGTGGCCCGCTGTTTTCGTCTTCCCGCCTGCGACCGTCCGCGACGGTTCCCAAGGTGCGCGAAGAGCGATATATCCGAAGGACTTGGCGGGCCGCCTCCGGCTCGCCCACGGGACATGCGGCCGCGACCGCCTCTTCGTTCGCGACCTCGCCGAGGTCCGGGCGGATCGAGGCCGCCGGCCGCTTCTTCTCCGGCGCGGCATGCGGGATCGGGCGCGAGGCATGAGGGTTCTTGTCATCGAAGACGACGGCGAAGCCGCCGCATTCCTTCTCAAGGCGCTGAAGGAGGCCGGCCACGTCGCCGATCACGCCGGCGACGGCGTCGCCGGCTACGACCTCGCCTCGACGGGCGACTACGACGTCCTCGTCGTCGACCGCATGCTCCCCAAGCGCGACGGCCTCTCGATCATCGAGGGCCTGCGCGACGCCGGCCAGGTGACGCCGGTGCTGGTGCTCTCCGCCCTCGGCCAGGTCGACGACCGCGTCGCCGGTCTGCGCGCCGGCGGCGACGACTATCTCGTCAAGCCCTACGCCTTTTCCGAACTGCTCGCCCGCATCGAAGGCCTCGCCCGGCGCGGCAAGCCGTCGGACGTCGAGACCCAGTATCGCGTCGCCGACCTCGTGCTCGACCGGCTGTCCCACTCCGTCACCCGCGGCGGCGAGGAGATCGTGCTGCAGCCGCGCGAATTCCGCCTGCTCGAATACCTGATGCGTAACTCCGGTCAGGTTGTGACGCGGACCATGCTGCTCGAGAAGGTCTGGGACTATCATTTCGATCCCCAGACCAACGTCATCGACGTCCACATCTCGCGGCTGCGCTCCAAGATCGACAAGGGCTTCGAGCGGCCGCTGCTCCACACCATCCGCGGCGCGGGATACATGATCCGTGACGGGCTTCGGTAAGATCTTCCGCACCACGGCGATCAAGCTGTCGCTGCTCTATCTCGGCGTGTTCTCCGCGCTGACCGCCTTTCTGCTGATCTACATCTCGAACAGCACGTCGGCGCTGCTGTCGCGCACCCTCGAAGCCTCGATCACCAGCGAGATCGCCGCGCTGTCCGACGACTACATGTCCGGCGGCATCCGCCGGCTGGTCGAGACCGTGCTGACCCGTTCGCGCCAGCCCGGCGCCAGCCTCTACCTCGTCAAGGACTTCACCGGCCGCACCGTCGTCGGCAACGTCGCCGACATTCCCATCGCCGGGGCCGAGCGCAACGAGCGCGGCTTCACGCCGGTGCCCTACCGGCGGGAGGAGGGCGACGCGCTCGCCGACCGGCAGGCCCTCGTCAGGGTGTTCACCCTGCCGGGCGGCTTCCAGCTGCTGGTCGGCCGCGACGTCGGCGAACGCGCCGCATTCGAGGCGGTGATCGCCGAGGCGATGACCTATGCCGTCGCCGTCTTCCTCGTCATGGGCCTTGCGAGCTGGCTCTTCGTCAGCCGGATGGTGCTGCGCCGGGTCGACAGCGTCGCCGAGACCTCGCGGCGCATCATGTCCGGCGACCTGACGCGGCGCGTCGCCGTCACCGGGGCCGGCGACGAGTTCGACAATCTCGCCACCAGCCTCAACGCCATGCTCGACCGCATCGAGCAGCTGATGACGGGCCTCAAGGAGGTCTCCGACAACGTCGCCCACGACCTGCGCACGCCGCTGACGCGCCTGCGCACCCGGCTGGAGACGGTCCTGCGCGAACCCTTCGACGAGGAGACGATGCGCGAGGCGGTCGGCCGCTCGGTCGAGGAGGCCGACGACCTCATCCGCACCTTCGACGCCCTGTTGCGCATCGCCCGGGTCGAGGCCGGCTCGTCGGGCGACGAGAACGACGTCATCGACGCGGCCGCCGTCCTCGCCGACCTCGCCGAGCTCTACGAACCGCTGCTGGAGGACGAGGGCGTCGCCCTCGCGCTCGACGTCGCCGGACCGCTGCCGCTGAAGGCCAACCGGGCGCTGATATCGCAAGCCCTTGCCAATCTGCTCGACAACGCCTTGAAATACGCCTTCGCCGACGAAGGCGACCCGGTCGCCACCCGCACCATCCGCCTCTCGGGGCGGGCCACCGGCGGGCGCGTCGTGCTCGCCGTCGCAGACAACGGCCGCGGCATCGCCGAGGCCGACCGCACGCGGGCGACCCAGCGCTTCGTCCGCCTCGACGCCAGCCGGACCCGGCCGGGCTCCGGCCTCGGCCTCAGCCTCGTCTCCGCCGTGGCGCGATACTATTCCGGCAGCTTCGTGCTGGCCGACGCCGCCCCCGGCCTCGAAGCCCGGCTCGACCTGCCGGCGGCGCAACGACAAGAAGGAGGAACTCCCCATGACGGCGCAGGAAGGACGGCAACCTGACCCCGCGACACCCGGTGCGACCAGGAGGGTGGCGGGCGAAACGGGCGCCGGGGCGCTCCACCGCCGCATCACCGCGATCCCCGATCCGGGCCCGGAGGCCGCCAGAGCCGAGGACGACCTCGCCGACCTGCTGCGCCTCGACGACCCCGCCGCCGAACCCCTCTCGGCGCTGCTCGATGAGAACGCGGACGCGAGACGGCTCGTCGTCGGTGCCACCGCCAATGCTCCCTACCTGCGCGACCTGATCCGAGGCCGACCGGCCCTGCTGCTCGCCTGCCTCGACGCCGCGCCCGAGACGGTGATGGACGAACTCCTCGCGCAGCTCGCGACCAGCGTCCCGGCCAGCGAGGCCGAGACGATGGTGCTGGTGAGGCGGGCGAAGCGGCAGGCCGCGTTGCTGATCGCGCTCGCCGACCTCGGCGGCGTCTGGGACCTGATGACGGTGACGCGGGCGCTGACGCGGCTCGCCGACGCCTGCGTCTCCGCCGCGATCCGTTTCCTGCTCGCCGAGGCGGCGGGGCAGGGCCGCTACCTGCCGCCGGACCCCGCCGATCCCGAGACCGGCAGCGGCCTCGTCGTCCTCGCCATGGGCAAGCAGGGGGCGGGAGAACTCAACTATTCGAGCGACATCGACCTCATCGTCTTCTACGACGGCGACAAGGCACCTCTCGCCGCCGGCACCGACGTCGCCACCTTCTTCGTCCGCCTCATCCGGCGCATGGTCCGCATCCTCCAGGACCGCACCGCCGACGGCTACGCCTTCCGCACCGACCTGCGCCTGCGGCCGGACCCCGGCGCCACCGCCGTCGCGATCTCGCTGTCGGCGGCCTTCCTCTATTACGAGAGCATCGGCCAGAACTGGGAGCGGGCGGCGCTGATCAAGGCGCGCCCCTGCGCCGGCGACCGCGCAGTGGGCGAGATGTTCCTGCGCGAGATCCGCCCCTTCATCTGGCGCAAGTATCTCGACTATGCCGCGATCCGCGACATCCACTCGATCAAGCGCCAGATCCACGCGGTCAAGGGCCACGGCCGCATCGCCATCGCCGGCCACAACCTGAAGCTCGGCCGCGGCGGCATCCGAGAGATCGAATTCTTCGTCCAGACCCAGCAGCTGATCGCCGGCGGCCGGCTGCCGGAGCTGCGCGGGCGCGAGACGCTGGCGATGCTCGGCGCCTTGCAGGCGCTCGGCTGGGTCGACGCGAAGGCGCGGGCCGAGATGGAGGAGGCCTACATCTTCCTGCGCCGGGTCGAGCACCGCATCCAGATGGTCAACGACGAGCAGACCCACGCCCTGCCGGAAGCGCCGGAGGCGCTGGCCCGCGTCGCCCGCCTGTCCGGCTTCTCCGACGTCGAGACCTTCGGCGCCGCGGTGATCGAGCGGCTGCAGCGCGTCAGCCGGCACTATGCCGACCTGTTCGACCAGGAGACGTCGCTTTCCGGCGAGATCGGCAACATGGTCTTCACCGGCGACGAGGACGACCCGGGCACCCTCGACACCCTGCGCCGGCTCGGCTTCGCCCAGGCCGAGGACGTCACCCGCGCGGTCCGGGCCTGGCACTTCGGCCGCTATCCGGCGACCCGCTCGATCAAGGCGCGCGAGATCCTGACCGAACTGACGCCGAAGCTGATCGAGGCGCTCGCCCGCACCGAGGCCGCCGACCAGGCCTTCCGCTCCTTCGACGCCTTTCTCGGCCGCCTGCCGACCGGCGTCCAGCTGTTCTCGATCCTCTCGGCCAATCCGAATCTTCTCGACCTGCTGGCCACCATCATGGGCGCGGCGCCGCGGCTCGCCGAGATCGTCGCGAGGCGTCCCCATGTCATGGACGCGGTGCTGGAGCCGGCCTTCTTCGGCGAGATCCCGGCCGACGACGAGGTCGCCCGCCGGCTCGCCGGCACCCTCGCCGAGGCCCGGTCCTACGAGGAGGCGCTCGACCGGATCCGCATCTTCACCAAGGAACAGCAGTTTCTGATCGGCGTGCGGCTGATCTCGGGCGCCCTGCCGTTGCGCCGGGCCGGCGAGGCCTATACCCGCCTCGCCGACGCCATCCTCGACCAGCTGCTCGAGCGGGTCGTCGCCGAGTTCGAGCGCAGCCACGGCCGCGTCGCCGGGGGCGCCCTCGTCGTCGTCGCCATGGGCAAGCTCGGGGGCGCCGAGATGACCGCGACCTCCGACCTCGACCTGATCCTGCTCTACGACCACGCTGACGACGCCGAGGCTTCGGACGGCGCCCGGCCGCTGGCGCCGACGCAGTATTTCACCCGGCTGACCCAGCGCCTCGTCGCGGCGCTGACGTCGCCGACCGCCGAGGGCAAGCTCTACGAGGTCGATTTCCGCCTGCGCCCCTCCGGCAACGCCGGCCCGCTCGCCACCCGCGTCACCGCCTTCGAGCGCTATCAGGAGAGCGAGGCCTGGACCTGGGAGCACATGGCGCTGACCCGGGCCCGCGTCGTCGCCGGCGACGAGGCGCTCGCCGCCCGCGTCGAGGCGATCATCGCGAAGACGCTGCGCCGGCCGCGCGAAGCCGCGGCGATCCGCACCGACGTCGCCGACATGCGCGCCCGCGTCGAGCAGGAACTCGGCAGCCGCGATCCGTGGGACCTCAAGCGCGTCGCCGGCGGCGTCTTCGACGCCGAGTTCATCGCCCAGACCCTGCAACTCGTTCACGGTTCGACGGCGGGCGAGATCGTCCGGCCCGGAACGGAAGCCGCGCTGCAGGCGGCGGCGGAGGCGGGGCTGCTCGACGTCGCCGCGGCGGAGACGCTGCTGCCGGCGCTCCGTCTCTACGCCGACCTCACCCAGATCGTCCGCCTCACCGTCGGCGGCACCTTCGACCCGGCGACCGCGACCCGCGGCCTCGCCCGGCTGGTCGCCGCGGCCGCGGAGATGCCGGATCTCTCCTCGCTCGAGGCCCGCCTCGTCGACACCGAGGCCGCCGTGCGGGCGACCTTCGAGCGGCTGATCGGGCGGGTGGAGCGTCGCAAGGAGGCGTGAGCGGGAAGGGAGCGGCTTCAGGGCCTCGGTGATCGATCAGGCCGGCTCGCCGGCCTGCGTTTGAACCGTCCTCTCTCCGTCCTTCCTGTCGTCCTGCCGTTGGCCTCTCGATCGTCATTCCCGCGAAAGCGGGAATCCAGTGGGCGGCAGGGGGAAAGGCTGGTGATTTCGGAGGGGCGGCGACGCGGGAGCGGACGCCGGTCGCTCAGGCTGCCCCCGCGGAGGGCTGGATTACCGCGTGCGCGGGAATGACGGTCGAGAGGGCAGCGGACGGTTGCCCGACCTGCTGGTTCCGTCGCGATCCTCTGCCGTCTCGGGCCACGCCCGCCGCCGCCGGTCAGGTTAGGGCGGAGGGAAGATCGTTCAGAAGCGCAAGTCTCTCAATGCACCAGCCGGCCGTAGACCCGGCCGCTCGCCGAAGTGTCCTTGCTGCCGAGCGAGGGGATGGTGTTGCGCAGCTTGAGCGCGTCGACGCTGTGGGTCGGCGCCGCGATCCGAGGCAGGTCGATGACGACGGTGGTGCCGACGCCCTCGTGCGAATCGATCCGCATCGTTCCCCCGTGCAGTTCGGCCAGCGAGCGCGCGATGGCGAGGCCGAGGCCGGAGCCCGGATGCTTGCGCGTCATCTGGTTCTCGACCTGCACGAAGGGCTGACCGAGCTGGGCGAGCGCGGCGGAGGGGATGCCGATGCCGGTGTCCTCGACCACCATCCGGGCGTTGTCGCCGGCAAGCTCGGTGCGTACCCGGATCCGCCCGCCGAGCGGGGTGAACTTCAGCGCGTTGGAGACGAGGTTGAGGGTGATCTGCTTGATCGCCCGCCGGTCTGCCACGATCGGCGTCTCCACCGAGAAATCGGTGACGAGCTGGATCGAGCGGTCGAGCGCCTGGTTGTTCATGATGCGGACGGATTCGCCGATCACCTCGTCGAAGTCGACCGACTCCAGCGTCAGCGCCACGCGGCCGGCCTCGATCTTCGACATGTCGAGGATGTCGCTGATGACGTTGAGGAGATAGGTGCCGCTCTCGTGGATGTCGCGGCAGTATTCGTCGTATTTCGGCGAGCCGAGCGCTCCGAACATGCCCGAGCGCATCACTTCGGAGAAGCCGATGATGGCGTTGAGCGGGGTCCGCAGCTCGTGGCTCATCGAGGCGAGGAATTCCGACTTCGACCGGTTGGCGGCCTCGGCGCGGGTCTTCTCCTCGGCATACTTGTCGGCGAGTTCGACGAGCTGATGGGTCTGGGCCTGCAGCTTCTGGCGCGACTGGCGCAGGTCGGTGACCGTCGCCATCAGCCTGCGCTCGCTGTCGAGCAGGCGTTCCTCGTGCAGTTTCAGTTCGGTGATGTCGGTACCGACCGAGACGAAGCCGCCGTCCTTGGTGCGCCGCTCGTTGATCTGCAGCCAGCGGCCATCGCGCAGCTGCGCCTCGAAGGAACGGGCTCCGTCCTCGCTCGAAGCCGCGATCTTGACGTGGCTGTGGACGACCGGCTGCGTCCCGGCCGCCATGACGCTCTCGTAGGGCGTGCCGGCACGGATCACGCCGTCCGGCAGCTCGTGCAGGCTCTGGTACTTCGAGTTGCACATCACCAGCCGGTTGTCGGCGTCCCACAGCACGAAGGCCTCCGAGATGGTCTCGATGGCGTCGCGCAGGCGGATGTCGGCGGTTTCGGTCTTCTCCGCGAGGCGCTTCTGCTCGGTCTCGTCGACGGCGATGCCGATGAGATGGGGCGTGCCGTCGCGGTCGCGGACGATCTCGGCGCGGGCACGAAGCCAGACCCAGTGGCCCTCGGCGTGGCGGATTCGGAAGGCGAGGTCGACGGAAGACTGGCCGGATTCGAGCAGGTCGCGGGCGAGGGCGTAGAGGTCGGCATCCTCCGGATGGATCATGTCCTGGAGGTCGCCGAAGCCCATCAGGTCGGAATTCGGCTCCATGCCGAGGATGACGTACATCGACGGCGACCAGAACAGCCGGCCGCGGGCGAGGTCCCAGTCCCACAGGCCACAGCGGCCGCGGCGCAGGGCGGTGTCGACCCGGTTCTGGGTCTGGGTGTAGAGGCTGTCGGCCTCCCGCGCCCGCGTCGTCTGCATGAAATACGCATAGACGATGACGATCAGGATGCAGCTCGTGCCGATGAACAGGCTGACGTTGACCGAGACGTCGCGGCGCCACGACGCGAAGACCTCCGCCTGCGGCTGCAGCACCACGACCGATCCGCGGCCCTCGCCGGCGAGGGTGTGCAGCGTCGCGAAGACTTCGGAGCCGTCGGCGAGGGTGAGGTCGAGGACGCCGGCGGCGGCGCCGAAGGTGGTGAGCGGCTGGCCCTGCCCGAGTACGTCGTCGAGGGTCCGGCCGGCGAGGGCGTCGTCACCCGGCGTCGTCGCGACGATCTTGCCGACCGGATCGGCGAGCAGCACGACGCGTCCGCCGGTCTCGGCGGCGGCCGGCAGCGCCGACCGCAGCGCCGCCTTCATTTCGGCGACGTAGGTCTGGCCCGGGGCCGTAGGCACCGTGCCGGTCAGCGTGACGTCGAGGGTCTCGGCGAGCAGATCGAGCGCCTCGATCGCGCCGGCCTCGGTCTCGGCGCGGCGATCGATCAGGCTCGACACCCGGGCGATGGCGACGACGATCAGGAAGACGGCGATGAGAGCCGGGATCGACCGGCGCAGCAGCGGCTCGGCCTGGATCAGGCGGCGATAGGCCGGCCCGGCGATGAGACTGGCATGTCCACGGAGCGGATCCTCGGCGGGCGACCCGCCGAAAAAGCGTGCGCGCCATCGATTGGCCACGCCGGCATCGTCTGCCCGCGCCATTCGTCGCCCCCTTCAAGGTGCTGGACTCGCTACTTCCGGGAAATTCGGTCGACGCTCCGAATCAACATCAGTTTGAATCGAGCGGAATCCCGTTGTCCATAGCCGATCGGCGCGATCCGGCGTGCCGGAATCGATTTCCGGCTCCGGTGGCACCGATGCCGCTCTTCGACCCTCGGCGATGTCGCCGCGCCCCGGCGCGGAGCCTCAGGCGAGCGAGCGTTCGGCGATGTCGCGCACGTCGCGCGAGAGGCCGTCGCGGGCGACGATCCGGCGCAGCGCGGCTTCCGCAGCCGCCCGCCGCTTCGGCTCGTAGGTGCGCCAGGAGCGGAAGCTGACGAGGAGCCGGGCGGCGACCTGCGGGTTGATCGGGTCGAGCTCGAGCACCGTGTCCGCGACGAAGTCGAAGCCGGCGCCGTCGGACCGTGCGAACTGGGCCGGGTTGCCGGTGGCGAAGGCGCCGACCAGCGAGCGCACCCGGTTCGGATTGCGGGTCGAGAAGGCCGGATGGGAGGTGAGGCGGCGGACCTCGTCGAGGGTGCCGGCGCCGGGCCGGGCCGCCTGCACCGCCAGCCACTTGTCGACGACCAGCGGAATGCCGCGGAACCGCTCGTAGAAGGCGTCGAGCGCGGCGTTTGCCTGCGCGGCGCCGTTCTGGACGAGGCTCGACAGCGCAGCGAGGCGGTCGGTCATGTTGGTGGCCGCGTCGAAGCGGTCGAAAACCGCCGCGTGAACGGCCTCCTCGCCTGAGGCGGCGCGCAGGTCGCGGGCGGCGTTGGCGAGCGCCCGATGGCCGGCGCTGGCCGCGTCCGGGGAATAGACCCCCTCGCGGGTGTGGGCCTCGACCACCGCGTCGAGCGGGCCGGCGAGGCGCGTGCCGATCGCGGTGCGGCAGCGCCGGAAGGCCTGGGCGACGGCGTCGGGATCGACGTTGCGGCCGATTTCGCGGGCGATGTCGGCCTCCTGCGGAATCGACAGCATCAGCGCGCGGAAGGCCGGATCGAGGCTCTCGTCGGCGACGATTTCGCCGAGGGCGGCGAGATAGCCCTCGTCGACCGGCGCCGGCCCACCGCCACCCGCCTCGGCCGCGGCGGTGAGCGCATACATCGCCACGGTCGAGGCGGCCTGCCAGCGGTTGAACGGATCGCGGTCGTGGCGCATCAGGAACACGAGGTCGGCCATCGGCAGGTTGAAGACCGGCCGCACCGGGGCGGAGAAATTGCGCAGGATCGAGGGCACCGGCCGCTCGCCGACGCCGGTGAACACCACTTCGTGCACCGGCTCGGTCATGACGATGACGTCGCCCTTCACCTCGGCGCCGGCGATGCTCTCGTAGAGCATGTCCTCGCCGTTGGGGCCGACGAGGCCGAAGCGGACCGGCAGCACCATCGGTGCCTTCTCCGCCTGTCCCGGCGTCGGCCCGAGGCTCTGCTTCAGCGTCAGGCGGTACTCGCGCGCCCCGGCGTCGTAGGCGTCGGCGATCTCGAGCTGCGGCGTGCCGGCCTGGCGATACCAGAGCATGAACTGCGAAAGGTCGCGGCCCGACGCCTCGGCAAAGCAGGCGACGAAATCCTCGATGGTGGCGGCGTCGCCGTCGTGGCGGTCGAAATAGAGGTCCATGCCGGCGCGGAAGGCGTCGTCGCCGATGAGGGTTTTCAGCGCCCGGATCACCTCGGCGCCCTTCTCATAGATGGTTGCCGTGTAGAAGTTGCTGATCTCCATGTATTTTTCAGGCCGGACCGGATGGGCGAGGGGGCCGCCGTCCTCCGGGAACTGGTGGCTGCGCAGGAGCCGCACGTCGGCGATGCGCTTGACCGGCCGCGAGCGCATGTCGGAGGTGAACTCCTGGTCGCGGAAGACCGTGAGGCCCTCCTTCAGGCAGAGCTGGAACCAGTCGCGGCAGGTGATGCGGTTGCCGGTCCAGTTGTGGAAGTATTCGTGGGCGATCACCGCTTCGATGCCGCCGTAGTCCTGGTCGGTGGCGACGTCCGGATCGGCGAGCACGTATTTGTCGTTGAAGACGTTGAGGCCCTTGTTCTCCATCGCCCCCATGTTGAAATCCGAAACGGCGACGACGTTGAAGACGTCGAGGTCGTATTCGCGCCCGAAGGCGGTCTCGTCCCAGCGCATCGACCGCTTGAGCGCGTCCATGGCATAGGTCGCCCGCGGCTCGTTGCCGTGCTCGACGTAGATGCCGAGGTCGACCTTGCGGCCCGACGCCGTCGTGAAGTCGTCGGTGACGACGGCGAGGTCGCCGGCGACGAGGGCGAAGAGATAGCTCGGCTTCGGCCAGGGGTCCTGCCAGACGGCGTAGTGCCGGTCGGTGCCGGGCACGTCGCCGGCCTCGACCCGGTTGCCGTTGGCGAGCAGCACCGGCGCCGCCGCCTTCGGCGCCTCGATCCGCACCTCGTAGACCGAGAGCACGTCGGGCCGGTCGAGGAAGTAGGTGATGCGGCGGAAACCCTCCGCCTCGCACTGGGTGCACCAGACGCCGTTCGAGCGGTAGAGCCCCATCAGCTTGGTGTTGGCGGCCGGGTCGAGCCGGGTGACGATCGTCAGCGTGAAGGGGTCGGCCGGCGGCGCCTTCAGCGTCAGCATCTGCGGCGTCGCCTCGAAGGCCGCGGCATCGGCCGGCATGCCATCGACGGCGAGCGAGACCAGCGCCAGTTCGTCGCCGTCGAGCACCAGCGGCGTTGCGGCCGCCGTCCCCTCGCGCCGCCGCAGCGACAGGCTCGCCGTCACCACGGTCTCCGCCTCGTCGAGCCGCACGTCGAGGTGGACGCGGTCGATCGCATAGGCGCTCGGGCGGTAGTCCTTGAGCAGGATCGGGGAGGCGGTGTCGGTGCGCATCGGGGTCGGGCTTTCGTCGGAACGGTCATGGCGGCGGGCGGGGCGCCTCGCCGTCAGGCTTAGCGAGGCGGGCCGCCGCAGGCAACCGTCGCGAAACCGGGTGGCGGCGCGTCGGAGGGGCCGATAGGAGAAGGTCCGCCGGCTTTCGACCTCGATTGCCAAGACAAGGTGGTTGAACTATGGTCCGCGGCCATGACGACGACCCGTATCGCGATGACCTGGTGGTGGCGGACCGCTTGAGCGGCCGATCACGCACGTCTCGACGCTGCGGGAGATATCGAGGCCGCTCCGGGGTTCCGGACGCGGCCTTTTTCTTGGGGCGCGGGCCCGGAGACCGGCGGCGGCGGGATCGGGTTGAAACGGCGAAGGCGGGCGGCAAGTCCCGGCCGGCGGAGTGGAAACGATGATGACGAGTGAAGAGACGTTCACCACCGCCGGCGGTATCGCCGTCGTCCGCCGGCCGCGCGCGGTCGCCTATCAGGACGCGGCGCTCGCCTACGTCGACCGGCTCGATCGCGAGCGCGGGGCGGTGCTCTCGTCCAACTACGAGTATCCGGGCCGCTACGCCCGCTGGGACATCGCCTTCGTCAACCCGCCGCTGGTGCTGACGGCGCGGGGCCGCGCCGTCGAGATCGAGGCGCTCAACGCCCGCGGCCGCGTGCTGCTCCAGGCGGTGGCCGAGGCGATCGCCGCGGGCGACGACCTCGCCTCTCTCGACGTCGGCCCGGCCCGCGTCCTCGCCGAGGTGGCGGCGCCGAAGGGCCGCTTCGCCGAGGAGGAGCGCTCGCGCCAGCCGTCGGTGTTCTCGCTGATCCGCCGCATCATCGCGAAGTTCCGGGTCGAGGAGGACGGCAACCTCGGCCTCTGGGGCGCCTTCGGCTACGACCTCGCCTTCCAGTTCGAGCCGATCGACTTCAAGCTGACCCGTCCGGACGACCAGCGCGATCTCGTGCTCTATTTTCCCGACGAGATCCTGATCGTCGACCATTACCGCGCCGCCGCCACCGTCTACGCCTACGACTTCACCGTGAATGGCGTCTCCACCGAGGACCTGCCGCGCGACGGCGCGCCGGCGCCCTATGCCCCGGCCGACCGCATCCCCGGCCGCGGCGACCACGAGCCGGGCGAATACGCCGCCTCGGTGGCCAAGGCGGTGGAGTATTTCAAGCGCGGCGATCTCTTCGAGGTGGTGCCGGGCCAGACCTTCTACGAGCGGCCCTCGGCGCCGCCGTCGGCGATCTCGCGGCGGCTGCAGCAGATCAATCCCTCGCCCTACGGCTTCATCTTCAACCTCGGCGGCAACGAGTTCCTCGTCGGCGCCTCGCCGGAGATGTACGTCCGCGTCACCAACGGCCGCCGGGTCGAGACCTGCCCGATCTCCGGCACCATCCGCCGCGGCGGCAACGCAATCGAGGACGAGGCCCAGATCCGGGCGCTGCTCAACTCCAAGAAGGACGAGGCCGAGCTGACCATGTGCTCGGACGTCGACCGCAACGACAAGAGCCGGATCTGCGAGCCGGGCTCGGTGCGCGTCATCGGCCGCCGCCAGATCGAGATGTATTCGCGGCTGATCCACACCGTCGATCACATCGAGGGCCGGCTGCGCGAGGGCATGGACGGGCTCGACGCCTTCCTCTCCCACGCCTGGGCGGTCACCGTCACCGGCGCGCCGAAACGCTGGGCGATGGAATTCATCGAGAACCACGAGAAGAGCCCGCGCGCCTGGTACGGCGGCGCCGTCGGCGCGCTGCTGTTCAACGGCGACCTCAACACAGGCCTGACCCTGCGCACCATCCGCCTCAAGGACGGCATCGCGGAAGTGCGCGCGGGGGCGACGCTGCTCTACGATTCCGATCCCGCCGCCGAGGAGGCCGAGACCGAGCTCAAGGCCTCGGCGATGATCGCCGCGATCCGCGAGGCGGGCACCGTGCGGGCCGCGGCGCCGACCAACGGGCCGGCGACGATCGGGGAGGGGGTGAGGATCCTTCTCGTCGACCACGAGGACAGTTTCGTCCACACCCTCGCCAACTATTTTCGCCAGACCGGCGCCACCGTGATGACCGAGCGCGCCGGCAAGGGCACGGGCTTCGACGTCGCCGAACTCGACCGGCTGAAGCCGGATCTCCTCGTCATGTCGCCCGGCCCCGGCAACCCGCGCGACTTCGACTGCGCGCGGACCATCGCCGCGGCCCGCGAACGCGCGATCCCGATCTTCGGCGTCTGCCTCGGCCTGCAGGCGCTGACCGAGAGCTTCGGCGGCGAACTCGGCCAGCTCGAGATCCCGGTCCACGGCAAGCCCTCGCCGATCCGCGTCGAGACGGAGGGACTGTTCGAAGGTCTGCCCGAGACGATCATCGTCGGCCGCTACCACTCGCTTCACGCCCGCAAGGCGGTGCTGCCGCCGGACCTGCGGGTCACCGCCGAGACCGACGACGGCGTCGTCATGGCGATCGAACACATCGCCGAGCCGATCGCCGCCGTCCAGTTCCACCCCGAATCGATCATGTCGCTCGGCGACGACGCCGGTCACGCCATCGTCGAGAACGCCGTGCGCCACCTGGTCGTCGCCCGGCGCAACCGGGCGGGGGCGAGGGGCGGGGTGCCCGAGCGGGCCTGACACCGGCGAGCCGATGAAGCCGCCGGACCGGCCCCGTCACGGGGAAGCCACGCCGGCGGCCCCCTCCAATCATGCGGCCGACCGCCTCCTTCGCGGCTCGCCTTCGGCCGTCTCCGTTCCACCGGTTCACGATCGCACCCGCGGGTACAGAGGCGGGAGGCTGTCCAGGGGACCCCGGTGTGATCACGCGTCGCCGGTCTGCCCATGACGGCTGCGCAGCGAGGCTGCGGCTCGGCCTCGTCATCCGTAGGAACCCTTATACCGTGAACGCGCTGCTCGGGCGCAGCGGCCGGATCGTGAGAATCTGCGACCAGATCGCGCGGCGCCGGTCGAGGCTTCGACCCGTGCAGCGGCGATGATCATAAGCCTGCCACATGATGAGTGCGCATCGAAACGGTGCGACCGCCTCGCATTCGCCGGCTTTCCGCGGTGTTGCGGGCATGCCGCGGGTGTCGACGTCCGATTTCGGTGGGTGGCTTTCCGTTTCTGCTTGGAGTTTCGCCGCACAAGTTCGTCTGGGCTCGCGCGGCGACGACGTAGCCCGATGATAATCTTCGCTCTATTCGCGACCGCGGCCAACAACGGCATGATCTTCGAGAGCTGCCGCGCAATGCGCCGGGCGTGCAACCCGAGGCGAGCGGCGCGCGGACTTGTCGACACCCCTAAAATTTCAGGGGTAGGCTCGCCCTCCGCCGACGCATATCATCACTTCTGTAGAGAGATGATCGCTGGCGCTCGTTTCTCTGCGGATCGGTTCTCCGATCCTTCCGCGTCATCGCGGAGTTGCGGTCCAAACTTTCAAAGAGGAGGATGAGAATCCTCCTCTTTTTTTGTCCGCACGCGCGGTCCGCCCCCGACGCCCCCACGGCGGTCCCCTGACGCCCCCTGACGGCTTCGGATCGCGGACCGGCGGGAGCCGGCGTCAGCCCCGCGTGGCGATCTCGGCGAGGTCGGCGATGAAGCGGTCGCAGCGGGCGAGCTGCGCGATCTCGATGAACTCGTCCGGCTTGTGCGCCTCGGTGATCGATCCCGGCCCGACGACGACGGTGGGAATGCCGGCCTCGTCGAAGAGGCCCGCCTCGGTGCCGTAGGCGACCTTGGCGTGGTCGTTGCGGCCGGCGAGACGCTTGGCGAGCAGCGTCACGTCGGCTTCCGGCCCGGTGTCGAGGCCGGGGAAGGTCGAGGTCATGTCGAAGCGGATCGCGGCCTGCGGATGGCGCGCGCGCATCTCCGGCTCCAGCACCTCCCGGGCGAAGGCCTCGATCTCGCGCAGCGGTGCGTCGGCGTCCTCGCGCGGCAGCGCCCGGACCTCGAAGGTGAAGACGCACTCGTCCGGAACGATGTTGAGCACCGTCCCCCCGGCGATGGTGCCGACATGGGTCGTCGTCACCGGCACGTCGAACAGCTCGTCGCGCGGCCCGGCCGCGAGCCCGGCGCCGACCTCGGCGATGCGGCCGATCAGCCGGGCGGCGTATTCCACCGCGTTGACGCCGTGCGGACTGAGCGAGGAGTGGCAGGAGAGACCGGTGACGGTGGCGCGCAGGCTGCGCTTGGCCTTGTGCGCCGTCACCACCTGCATCGACGTCGGCTCGCCGACGAAGCAGGCGAGGGGGGCGATGCCGCGGGCGCCGAGGTCGGCGACGAGGCCGCGCGCGCCGAGGCAGCCGACCTCCTCGTCGTAGGAGAAGGCTAGATGGATCGGCCGCGCCAGCGGCCGGCGGACGAGGTCGGGCACCGCGGCGAGACAGCAGGCGAGGAAGCCCTTCATGTCGCAGGCGCCTCGCCCGTAGACCCGCCCGTCCTCGCGCCGCAGCGTGAAGGGATCGCTCGTCCAGGTCTGGCCGTCGACGGGCACGACGTCGGTGTGGCCGGACAACATGTAGCCGGCGACGTCCTGCGGCCCGATCGTCGCGAAGAGATTGGCCTTGGTGCCGGTGTCGTCGTAGATCCGCCGCGAGGCGACGCCGTGGCCGGTGAGATAGTCCTCGACGAAGGCGATCAGCTCGAGATTGGAATTGCGGCTCGTCGTGTCGAAGGCGACGAGCCGGGCGAGCAGCGACAGGGTCGCACCGTCCGACATGAAACCTCGCGGCAATTCTCGGCGGGGCGGGCCGCCCGCGCCGGTCGTCCTGTCATAGCCGAGATCGCCGGCGAGAACAGCCGCTTCCTCGCTCGCCGTCGCCGCGGCCGGCGCTCCCCTGCCGCTCGCCTCCCCCGTCCGATCGTCGGGATCTGATCAAAATGCGGTCAGGCCGCGGAATTTGGCGGCAACTCAGGCTGGAACCGTTCCAGAGCCCTTGACGGCGTCAAAAATTGACCAGATGATCAATGAAATTCCGGATCAACCGGATGGGGAACAGCAGGCGGGCCGAACCGGCCGGGCAGCGCGCGGACCGTCCGGGGACGGATGTCCGGATCGACGCCCCGCGCGGGGAACCACCGCCGATTCACGACCGACCGCAGGCCCGCGCCGCCGCGCCCGATCCTGCCCGTGCCCGATCTTGCTCGTGGAGGACATCCGATGTCGATGACAGCCGAAGCCCTGCATACGCCGGACGTCGCCTGCGGGCGGCTCTCGCTCGCCGACTATGCGGCGAATTTCTCCGACCTCCATCCGCCGCTCGATCCGCACGCGGCGCTGGTCGAGGCCGACCGCTGCTACTTCTGTCACGACGCCCCCTGCGTCACCGCCTGTCCGACGTCGATCGACATCCCGCTGTTCATCCGCAAGATCGCGACCGGCAACGTCGACGGCGCCGCCGCCACCATCTTCTCCTCGAACATCCTCGGCGGCATGTGCGCCCGGGTCTGTCCGACCGAGACGCTGTGCGAGGAGGCCTGCGTGCGCAACACCGCCGAGGAGATCCCGGTACGGATCGGCCTGCTGCAGCGCCATGCCACCGACCACTACATGGCCGGCCACGCCACCTTCGGCACCCGGGGCCCCGCCACCGGCCGCCGCGTCGCCGTGGTCGGCGCCGGGCCGGCCGGCCTCGCCTGCGCCCACGCCCTCGCCATTGCCGGCCACGACGTGACGCTTTACGACGCCCGCGCGCGGGCCGGCGGCCTCAACGAGCACGGCATCGCCACCTACAAGGCCCCCGGCGGCTTCGCCCAGGCCGAGGTCGACTTCGTCCTCGCCATTGGCGGCATCACCCTCGAGACCGGCAGGGCGCTCGGCCGCGACCTCACGCTCGCGGGTCTCGCCGCCGACCACGACGCCGTCTTCCTCGGCGTCGGCCTGCAGGGCGTCAACGCCCTCGGCCTTTCCGGCGAGGCCGGCGAGGGCGTCGTCGACGCGGTCGACTGGATCGAGACCCTGAGGCAGTCCGAAGACAAGTCCACCGTGCCGGTCGGCCGCCGCGTCGTCGTGATCGGCGGCGGCATGACCGCCGTCGACGCCGCCGTCCAGGCGAAGAAGCTCGGCGCCGAGGAGGTGACGATCGCCTACCGCCGCGGCGAGGAGGCGATGAACGCCAGCGCCTACGAGCGCGAACTCGCCCGCAGCACCGGCGTCGTCATCCGCACCGGCCTGCGCCCGGCCGGCCTGCGCTTTTCCGCCGGCGCGCTGACCGCGATCGACCTCGAGCGCACCCGCACCGAGCCCGACGGCCGGCTCGCCGGCACCGGCGAGATCGTCACCCTCGCCGCCGACCAGGTGATGAAGGCGATCGGCCAGACCCTCGGCGATCCCGCCTCGATCGGCGGCCTCGCTCTCGAAGGCGGCCGCATCGCCGTCGACGGCGCGTTCCGCACGTCGCTGGCGAAGGTCTGGGCCGGCGGCGACTGCACCGGCGTCGGCGAGGACCTCACCGTCGAGGCGGTGGCCAAGGGCCGCGCCGCCGCCGCCTCCATCAACGCCGCGCTCGCGGGCTGACACCGCAAGGGACGAGGACCACCGTCATGGCCGATCTTTCCACCACCTTCTGCGGCATCCGCTCCCCGAACCCGTTCTGGCTGGCCTCGGCGCCGCCGACCGACAAGCAGTATAACGTCGAGCGCGCCTTCGCCGCCGGCTGGGGCGGCGTCGTCTGGAAGACGCTCGGCGAGGACCCCGAGGTCGTCAACGTCTCCGGGCCGCGATACGGCGCCGTCCACTCCAACGACCGCCGGCTGATCGCGCTTAACAACATCGAGCTCATCACCGACCGGCCGCTCGCGGTGAACCTGCGCGAGATAGCCGAGGTCAAGAAGAAGTGGCCGGACCGCGCCCTCGTCGTCTCGCTGATGGTGCCCTGCGAGGAGGAGGTCTGGAAGAGGATCGTGCCGATGGTCGAGGCGACCGGGGCCGACGGCATCGAGCTCAACTTCGGCTGTCCCCACGGCATGAGCGAGCGCGGCATGGGCTCGTCGGTCGGCCAGGTGCCGGAATACGTCGAGATGGTCGCGCGCTGGTGCAAGCAGGCGACCCGCATGCCGGTGATCACCAAGCTGACGCCGAACATCACCGACATCCGCTATCCGGCCCGCGCCGCCCACCGCGGCGGCAGCGACGCCGTCTCGCTGATCAACACCGTCTCCTCGATCATGTCGGTCGACCTCGACCTCTTCGCCCCGACCCCGACGATCGACGGCAAGGGCAGCCACGGCGGCATGTGCGGCCCGGCGGTGAAGCCGATCGCCCTCAACATGGTCGCCGAGATCGCCCGCGACCCCGCGACCCGCGGCCTGCCGATCTCCGGCATCGGCGGCATCACCACCTGGCGAGACGCCGCCGAGTTCATCGCCCTCGGCGCCGGCAACGTCCAGGTCTGCACCGCGGCCATGACCTACGGCTTCCGCATCGTCCAGGAGATGATCGACGGGCTCTCCGACTGGATGGACGCCAAGGGCTACCGCACCATCGAGGACTTCCGCGGCCGCGCCGTGCCCAACGTCACCGACTGGCAGTATCTCAACCTCAACTACGTCACCAAGGCCCGCATCGATCAGGACCTCTGCATCAAGTGCGGCCGCTGCCACATCGCCTGCGAGGACACCTCGCACCAGGCGATCACCGCGCAGGTCGACGGCATCCGCCATTTTGAGGTGATGGAGGACGAGTGCGTCGGCTGCAATCTCTGCGTCAACGTCTGCCCGGTCGAGAACTGCATCACCATGGAGCCGATGACCGCCGGCACCGACCCCCGCACCGGCCGCCCCGCCGGCGCCCCCTACGCCAACTGGACGACCCACCCGAACAACCCGGCGGCGCGGGAGGCGGCGGAGTAGGGGGGCGAGGGGCACCGGGATGAGCAACACCCTGCAGGGATAGGCGCCATGGTCGGTCGACGGCTCCTCGCCGGAGGGGCCGGTATCCGCAATCTCGCTCGCGCGCGGGGCGCCTTCCCTCGTCGCTTTGCGGGGGGCTGCTGTCCCCGCATCCATCGACATGCCGATCGATTCGCGTCGGCCGGGAGGGCGAGCGTCGAGGGACATAGTGGCGGAGACGAGAACAAAAAAGAAACAAAAATCGCCAGACGCCTCTTGCAGATGAGAACAGAAAGTGTACATTGGCGCTGTTTGAAACGCCCGGCTGCACATGGAATAAGGGAGCGCGAGATGGCGCAGAACTCACTACGCCTCGTCGAGGGAAGTTCAATGGACAAGACCAAGGCGCTCGACGCCGCGCTCTCCCAGATCGAGCGGGCGTTCGGCAAGGGTTCGATCATGCGGCTCGGCCAGGGCCAGGCCGTGGAGGTCGAATCGGTTTCGACCGGCTCGCTCGGCCTCGACATCGCGCTCGGCATCGGCGGTCTGCCGCGCGGGCGCATCGTCGAGATCTACGGCCCCGAATCGTCCGGCAAGACCACGCTGGCGCTGCACACGGTGGCCGAGGCCCAGAAGAAGGGCGGCGTCTGCGCCTTCGTCGACGCCGAGCATGCGCTCGATCCGATCTACGCGAGGAAGCTCGGCGTCAATCTCGACGACCTGCTGATCTCGCAGCCGGACGCCGGCGAGCAGGCGCTCGAGATCTGCGACACGCTGGTGCGCTCGGGGGCGATCGACGTCCTCGTCGTCGACAGCGTCGCGGCGCTGACGCCGCGCGCCGAGCTCGAGGGCGAGATGGGCGATTCGCTGCCCGGCCTGCAGGCCCGCCTGATGAGCCAGGCGCTGCGCAAGCTGACGGCCTCGATCTCCAAGTCGAAGACCATGGTGATCTTCATCAACCAGATCCGGATGAAGATCGGCGTGATGTTCGGCAGCCCCGAGACGACCACCGGCGGCAACGCTCTCAAGTTCTACGCCTCCGTGCGCCTCGACATCCGCCGTATCGGCGCCATCAAGGCCCGCGACGAGGTCGTCGGCAACCAGACCCGCGTCAAGGTGGTCAAGAACAAGCTCGCTCCGCCGTTCAAAGAGATCGAGTTCGACATCATGTACGGCGAGGGCATTTCCAAGACCGGCGAGCTGGTCGATCTCGGCGTCAAGGCCGGCATCGTCGAAAAGTCGGGTGCCTGGTTCTCCTACAACAGCCAACGCCTCGGCCAGGGCCGGGAGAACGCCAAGCAGTTCCTCACCGACCATCGCGACCTCGCCGCCGAGATCGAGCTGGCGATCCGCCAGAACGCCGGCGTGATCGCCGCCGAGATTCTCGCCGGCGAGCCGGAGGACGACGCCGACGGCGAGCCGTGATCGCTCCGCCCCGTCGTCATATCCCGCCGGCGGATTGGCGGCGGGGAGGTGACGGCGGAGCGCCGCAGGGGAGGAATGCCGCCGCGGCGGCGCGCCGCGAGCGCGTGTGGACAGTCTTCGGACGCCCGTTTAAAACCCCATGACAATCGCGCCGCCGGGTTCCGGCGGCGCCGCGAGGTGATGGGTTGTCCAAATGAGCGGCGTCAACGAGATCCGGTCCACGTTCCTGAACTATTTCGCCCGCCACGATCACGAGATCGTCGCGTCCGGTCCGCTCGTTCCGCGCAACGACCCGACGCTGATGTTCACCAACGCCGGCATGGTGCCGTTCAAGAACGTCTTCACCGGCCTCGAGAAGCTGCCCTACGCCCGGGCGACCACCGCGCAGAAATGCGTGCGCGCCGGCGGCAAGCACAACGACCTCGACAACGTCGGCTACACCGCCCGCCACCACACCTTCTTCGAGATGCTGGGCAATTTCTCCTTCGGCGACTATTTCAAGGAGCGGGCGATCGAACTCGCCTGGAATCTCGTCACCCGGGAGTTCGGCCTCTCGCGCGACCGGCTTCTGGTGACGGTCTTCTCCGAGGACGACGAGGCGCACGGGCTCTGGCGCAAGATCGCCGGGCTGTCCGACGACCGCATCATCCGCATCTCGACCTCCGACAATTTCTGGGCGATGGGCGACAGCGGCCCCTGCGGCCCGTGTTCGGAGATCTTCTACGACCACGGCGAAAGCGTTCCCGGCGGTCCGCCCGGCTCGCCCGACGAGGACGGCGACCGGTTCATCGAGATCTGGAACCTCGTCTTCATGCAGTACGAGCAGATCGCCGGCGGCCCGCGCCTCGATCTGCCGCGGCCCTCGATCGACACCGGCATGGGCCTCGAACGCTTCGCCGCCGTGCTCCAGGGCGTCCACAACAACTACGACATCGACCTGTTCAAGGCGCTGATCCGGGCCTCCGAGGAGGCGACCGGCGTCGGCTCCAGTTCCGCGACCGTCGCCAGCCACCGCATCATCGCCGATCACCTGCGGGCCGCGAGCTTCCTGATCGCCGACGGTGTCCTGCCGTCCAACGAAGGCCGTGGCTACGTGTTGCGGCGCATCATGCGCCGGGCCATGCGCCACGCCCACCTGCTCGGTTCCAAGGACCCGCTGCTCCACCGCCTCGTCGGAACCCTCGTCCACGAGATGGGCCAGGCCTATCCGGAACTGGTTCGGGCCCAGGCGCTGATCACCGAGACGCTGCGGCTCGAGGAGACCCGCTTCCGCCGCACGCTGTCGCGCGGCCTCGTCCTGCTCGACGAGGCGACCGAGGGCTTCGCCTCCGGAGACCGGCTCGACGGCGAGACCGCCTTCAAGCTCTACGACACCTACGGTTTCCCCTACGACCTCACCGAGGACGCCCTGAGGGGCCGCGGCATCGGCGTCGACCGTGCCGGCTTCGAGACGGCGATGGAGCGCCAGCGGGCGGAGGCGCGGGCGAGTTGGGCGGGTTCGGGTGAGGCTGCGACCGAGACCGTCTGGTTCGGCCTGCGTGAAACCGCCGGGGCGACGGAGTTTCTCGGCTATGGGACCGACCGCGCGGTCGCCGTGGTCGGCGCTCTGGTGCGGGACGGCCAGCCGGCCGAGCGGCTCGGGGAGGGCACCGAGGGCTGCGTCGTCGTCAACCAGACGCCGTTCTACGGCGAGAGCGGCGGCCAAGTCGGCGACACGGGCGAAATCCGCTGGCCGGGTGGCCGCTTCGTCGTCACCGACACCCAGAAGAAGGCCGGCGGGCTCTTCGTCCATATCGGCAAGGTCGTCGAGGGATCGCTCGCCACCGGCGCCGAAGTCGAGATGATCGTCGACGCCGCCCGCCGCGCACGGATCAGCGGCAACCACTCCGCCACCCATCTGCTGCACGAGGCGCTGCGCACCGTGCTCGGCACCCACGTCGCCCAGAAGGGGTCTCTGGTCTCGCCCGAGCGGCTGCGCTTCGATTTCTCCCACACCAAGCCGGTGTCCGAGGAGGAGATCGAGGCGATCGAGTCGATGGCCAACGCCATCATCCTCCAGGACGCGCCGGTCTCGACCCGGCTGATGGCCGTCGACGACGCCATCGCCTCGGGCGCCATGGCGCTGTTCGGCGAGAAATACGGCGACGAGGTCCGCGTCGTCTCGATGGGGACCGCGATCGAGGGCGAGAAGGCCGGCAAAACCTATTCGGTGGAACTCTGCGGCGGCATCCACGTCGGGCGCACCGGCGAGATCGGCCTTGTCCGCGTCGTTCAGGAGAGCGCGGTCGCCGCCGGCGTCCGCCGTCTCGAGGCGTTGACCGGGGCGGAGGCCCGCCGCCACCTCGTCGAGCAGGAGCGCCGTCTCAAGGAGGTCGCCGGGGCCCTCAAGGCGCCGGTCACCGAGGTGGTCGACCGCGTCCAGGCGCTCGTCGAGGAACGCCGCAAGCTCGAACGCGATCTCGCCGACGCCCGCCGCAAGCTCGCCATGGGCGGCTCGGGTGCCGCCGACGAAGTCCGCGAGGTCCGCGGCATCAAGTTCCTCGGCCGGGTCGCCGAAGGCGTCGCACCCAAGGATCTCAAGTCGCTCGTCGACGAGGGCAAGAAGCGCATCGGCTCCGGTGTCGTCGTCATGGTCGGCGTCGCCGAGGACGGCAAGGCCGGCGTCGTCGTCGGCGTCACCGAAGACCTCAAGGACCGCGTCAGCGCCGTCGACCTCGTCCGCCTCGCCGCCGAGGCCCTCGGCGGCAAGGGTGGCGGCGGCCGTGCGGACATGGCCCAGGCCGGTGGCCCCGACGGGGCGAAGGCCGCGCAGGCGATCGACGCGGTGGCGGGCGGCCTGCCGGAGGTGCTGGCAGCCTGACGCCCCGTCGGCCTGACGACTCGGGGGCCTGACGCATCGTCGGCTCGACCTCTCGGGGCTGACGTCCCTGGGGGCAGGGTTCGCGCAGGTTCGCCTTCGGGCCGGGTGCCGATGACGGGAGGGCGCCGCGGACCGGCGTCCGCCGCCGTCGGCGGAAGGCGCTGGCCGCCGACGGCGCTCGTCCGGCCGGTCGCTTGCTTCGGGTAGCCGACGGCGCCTCGGAACGGCAGCTTCTCTCCGGGCATCCCGACAAATGTTGAAGGCGGCCGGGTTCCCCCGCGCCGCCTTCTCGCGTTGTTCGTCGTCGTCCCGGCGGCGATAGGCGAAGGCCACATCCGCAGGCCGTCGTCCGTTCGGCCGAGCCGTCTCGAACACTCCCGGCCGGGCGCCGTGAAGGCCCCGGCCGCCGGAGCGTCGACTACTTCCAAGCGCCCATCGCGGTGCCGAGGTTGGCCGAGATCTTGTCGAGGAAGCCCTCGGTCGATAGCCAGCCCTGGTCGGCGCCGACGAGCAGGGCGAGGTCCTTGGTCATGAAGCCGGCCTCGACGGTGTCGACGCAGACCTTCTCCAGTGTCGCCGAGAAGCGGGCGAGTTCGGCGTTGTCGTCGAGCTTGGCGCGGTGGGCGAGGCCGCGGGTCCAGGCGAAGATCGAGGCGATCGAATTGGTCGAGGTCTGCTTGCCCTGCTGATGCAGGCGGTAGTGCCGGGTCACGGTGCCGTGGGCGGCCTCGGCCTCCACGGTCTTGCCGTCCGGCGTCATCAGCACCGAGGTCATCAGGCCGAGCGAGCCGAAGCCCTGCGCGACGATGTCCGACTGCACGTCGCCGTCGTAGTTCTTGCAGGCCCAGACGTAGCCGCCCGACCACTTCAGCGCCGCCGCGACCATGTCGTCGATCAGCCGGTGCTCGTAGGTGAGCTTGCGCTTGTCGAACTCGGCCTTGAACTCGGCGTCGAAGATCTCCTGGAAGATGTCCTTGAATCGCCCGTCGTAGGCCTTGAGGATCGTGTTCTTCGTCGAGAGGTAGACCGGGAAGTTGCGCATCAGGCCGTAGTTGAACGACGCCCGGGCGAAGTCGATGATCGACTCGTCGATGTTGTACATCGACAGCGCGACGCCGGCGCCGGGGAAGTCGTAGACGTCGTGCTCGATCGTGGTGCCGTCCTCGCCGACGAACTTGATCGACAGCTTGCCCTTGCCCGGCACCTTGAAGTCGGTGGCGCGATACTGGTCGCCGAAGGCGTGGCGGCCGACGACGATCGGCTGCGTCCAGCCCGGGATGAGGCGCGGCACGTTCTTGCAGATGATCGGCTCGCGGAAGATGACGCCGCCGAGGATGTTGCGGATCGTACCGTTGGGCGAGCGCCACATCTTCTTGAGCCCGAACTCGGCGACGCGGCCCTCGTCGGGGGTGATGGTGGCGCATTTGACGCCGACGCCGACGCGCTTGATGGCGTTGGCGGAATCGATCGTGATCTGGTCGTTGGTGGCGTCGCGGTTTTCGACCGAGAGGTCGTAATATTCGAGATCGACGTCGAGATAGGGATGGATCAGCTTGTCCTTGATGTTCTGCCAGATGATTCGGGTCATCTCGTCGCCGTCGAGTTCGACGACCGGGTTCGCCACCTTGATCTTGGTCATGAAAAATCCCCGTTTCTCGGTCGGACATTGCGCGGATGCGGGAGCCCTCCGGCCTCCCGCGGGCAAGACGATCGCCGTCCGTGCCGGAGGCTCGACGCCCCTCGATCTGGCCGATGACGAAACTTCCGCTTACGTAAACGAAAGTTGCGCTCCTGATGTCTTGCCGTTTCATAGCATCGCGGCGCTGTCGCGCAAACGGCTTCTTTCGCAGCGCACGCCGCTTTTCAGGACCCTGCCGAAGAATGCTATAGGCGGCACGGACGGGGCGCGATCCGGAGCATCGGCGCACCGTCATGGCAGGGGCGGCGCAGGTGACGGACGCCGCAGCAGGAGGACGAGCAGGCGATGACGACCGCGGAGGGCGATCTGCGCCCGGTGATCATTCTGGTGGAGCCGCAACTCGGGGAGAACATCGGCGCCGCGGCCCGGGCGATGGCCAACTTCGGCCTCGCCGACCTTCGCCTCGTCACCCCGCGCGACGGCTGGCCGAACGAGCGGGCCGTCGCCACCGCCAGCCGCGCCACCCACGTCATCGACGCGGTCCGCGTCTTCCCTGGTGTCGCCGAGGCGATCGCCGATCTCTCCTTCGTCTACGCGACCACCGCGCGCGACCGCGACGTGACGAAGCGGGTGCGCGGCCCGGTCGAGGCTGCGGCGGCGATGCGGCAGATCGAAGGGCAGGGCGGGCGCGCCGGCATCCTGTTCGGGCGCGAACGCTGGGGTCTCGAGAACGACGAGATCTCGCTCGCCGACGAGATCCTCACATTGCCCGTCGACCCCGAGTTCGCCTCGCTCAACATCGCCCAAGCGGTGCTGGTCATCGCCTACGAGTGGCGCAAGGCGGGCTTTGCGGAGGTCGACGGCGGCATTCCCTTCCGCATGCCGGAGCGGTCGCTGCCGGCGACCAAGGGCGAGGTCGCGGGCTTCTTCGAGCATCTCGAGGGCGCGCTCGACGTCGCCGGCTTCTTCCGGCCGGCCGAAAAGCGCCCGACCATGGTCCGCAACCTCCGGGCGATCTTCCAGAAGGCCGATCTCAACGCCCAGGAGGTGCGCACCCTGCGCGGCGTCGTCTCCGCGCTCGAACGCCGCCACGAGCGGCCGCGCGACGCCAACGGCAACAAGCCGGTTCGCGACGAGGGTGCGACGTGAGAACCGCGCGATGACGGCCGCACCCCGGCTTCTCGTCTTCGATTCCGGCTTCGGCGGGCTGTCGGTCGTCGCCGCGATCCGGGCGGCCGCGCCGGCGGCCCGCATCACCTATCTCGCCGACACCGCCGTCTTTCCCTACGGTGATCTCGCCGAGGCCGATCTCATCGCCCGCGTCGCCGACCTGATGACCCTCGCGGTCGATCGGGCGGTGCCGGATGCCGTCGTCATCGCCTGCAACACCGCCTCGACGCTGGTGCTGCCGGATCTTCGCGCCCGCTTCACGCTGCCGATCGTCGGCACGGTTCCGGCGGTGAAGCCGGCGGCGGAGACCAGCGTCTCGCGCCTCGTCTCGGTGCTCGCGACCCCCGGGACGGTGAAGCGCGACTACACCCGCGACCTCGTCGCCACCCACGGCCGCGACTGCCGCTTCACCCTCGTCGGCTCCAGGCGCCTCGCCTCTCTGGTCGAGGCCGAGTTCGCTGGAGAGAACGTTCCCGACGACGACTACCGGACGGAGATCTCGCCCTGCTTCGTCGAGGAGGGCGACCGGCGCACGGACACCGTGGTGCTCGCCTGTACCCACTATCCGCTGGTGCTGGCCCGTCTCACCCGCCTCGCCCCCTGGCCGGTGACCTGGATCGATCCCGCCCCCGCCATCGCCCGACGGGTGCTCCAGGTCACGGCCGATACGCCGGCGCGCGACGACGAAGCGCCGCCTGACGTCTTCCTCGCCACCGGCCGCCTCCCGCCGGAGGGTGTGGCGACGCGCTACGGCTTCACGGCGACTGCGATATTCGCATCCTGAGGGGCGGACGCGGCCGACCCGGGCGTCCTGCCCGTCCGTCTGAAGCGCCGCCGGTCCGTCACGCCCGCCCGCCGCCCGCCGTCAGCCATGCCGGATCGAACCAGCGGTCGGCGGGGCCGTCGTAGGGCAGGGTGGTGACGTCCCAGTGGCGGACGAAGGGGGCATAGGCGGTCCAGACCGTCGGGCCGCCGCCGACGAAGACGACGCGGGTCTCGAAGCGAGACAGCACCTCCGCCGGGTCGTCGGACGAGCGGATCGTCACGACGGTGCGGTCGGCGCGGGCGAAGTCGGGCACCGATGAGGCGGTTCGGGGGCCGGCGATCAGAACGTGGCCGCGGGTCACCTCGAAGAAGCGGGCGACGTCGGCGGAAAATTCGGGCTCTCGCCGGCCCTCCCAGGGCATGCCGCCGCCGAGGCCGATCTGGCCGCTGCGGCCGATCGCACAGATCACACGCACGTCCGCCATCGTCGCTCTCCCGTTTCGCAGAACCCGTCGCTGCCGTCGCTGCCGTCGCGGACCGGCGGCATGACCGTGTGGCGAACCGCTCGGGTCGCCGAATGTTCATCGCCGGATACCCTGGCGCGCCTCGGCCGGATGCCGCCGTGTCGCGAAAGGTCGGGTTCGGCGAGGGGGTGCGAGCCGCTCACTCCTCGGCGGCGGTGACGCCGCACGTCGACGGGCCGCCCGGCCGCGCGTTGCGCCCGGCCGTCCGAGGTCCCGGTCCGGCCGTCCCGCCGCGATTTTCCGCCCGCCGTCCCAGCGAAGAATCTGGTGACGCCGCGCTCGCTTGGCCTTCGCGGGATTGCTATAGACCGAATCGTGGCGAGAATTCCCGATCGTGCCGATTCTCCGGGACTTCCGTCCCGGTGCGCGGCGCAGCAGGGCCGGCCCGCTTCCCCGCGGGCGTGGCGACAGAGACGACCGACGGGCGGATTGAGGACCATGAGCGAGAACAGCGACACGGAAGGCTCGCCTGCGGTCGAACCGGCCATGGTCGACCGGTCGGGCCGGACCGGCAACGTCCTGCTGCTCGTTCTTCTCGCCGTCGCCCTCGTCACCGCCGCCGGCGTCTTCGCCATCCTCGACCGTGCCTCGGCCGAGCCCTACGTCATGGGTCTGCTCGGGCTGCTCGCCGTCATCGGCGTCTTCTCGTTGTTCGCCGGCGCCATCGGGCTGCTGCGCTTCGGCGCCGGAGCCGAAGGCAACGGCCTCGCCCGGCGCTTCCTCGACACCATGGTCGACGGCATCTGCGTCACCGACCTCGACGGGCGCATCGTCTACGCCAACAGCGCCTATGCCCGCATGATCCGCGCCGAGAGCGCGAGCGAAGTCCGCACGGTCGAGCGGGTGTTCTCCTCCGACCCCGACGCCGCCGACGTCATCTTCCGCCTCGCCCAGGCGGCCCGGGCCGGAAGGCGGGCCGAGGAGGAGGTTCGCCGCGCCCATCCGCTCGGCCGCGGCGACGGCCCGGCGCGCTGGTATCGCATCCGGGTGCGGCCGCTGCCCGGGGTCGGCCGCGAACGGTCGATGGCGATCTGGCAGGTCTCGGACGTCACCAAGGACCGCGACGCGCAGGAGAACAGCTTCCAGGCGCTGCAGCGGGCGGTGAACTTCCTCGACCATGCCCCGGCCGGCTTCTTCTCGGTCGATCCGCTCGGCCGCATCGTCTACATGAACGCGACGCTCGCCGACTGGCTCGGCTTCGACCTCGCAGACGTCGAGGACGGGCTGATTAGTCTCTCCGAGATCGTCCAGGGCGACGGCGCCGCGCTGCTCGAAGGCGTCCACGGCGCGCCGGGCGAGGTGCGCACCGGCATCATCGACCTCGACCTCAGGAAGCACAGCGGCCAGAGCCTGCCCGTGCGTCTGCTGCACCGGGTCCCGGTCGGCGCCGACGGCGGCATCGGCGACAGCCGCACCCTCGTCATCAACCGTTCGCCCGGCGAGGACGTCTCGGAATCGCTGCGCGCCGCCGAGGTCCGCTTCTCCCGTTTCTTCAACAACACTCCGATCGCCATCGCCGGCGTCGACAAGGAAGGCCGGATCGGGCGCACCAACGCGCCGTTCATGCGGCTGTTCTCGAGCTTCGTGAAGTCCGACCCGCGCCTCGGCTTCGGCCGTCTCGTCGACGTCGTCGCCGAGCGCGACCGGCCGGGACTCGCCGCCGCCCTCGACGCCGCGACCAAGGGCCAGGGCCAGATCCCGCCGGTCGACGCCGCCCTGCCGGACGATCGCAACCGCAGCGCCCGCTTCTACATCTCGGCGGTGGAGGAGGGCGCCGGCGACGGCGACGTCGCCGTGGTCTACGCGCTTGAGACGACGGAGCAGCGGGCGCTCGAACTGCAGTTCAGCCAGAGCCAGAAGATGCAGGCGGTCGGCCAGCTCGCCGGCGGCGTCGCCCACGACTTCAACAACGTGCTGACCGCGATCATCGGCTTTTCCGACCTTCTGCTCGCCAACCACCGGCCGACCGATCCGTCCTTCCAGGACATCATGAACATCAAGCAGAACGCCAACCGCGCCGCCGGCCTCGTCCGGCAGCTGCTGGCCTTCTCGCGCCGCCAGACGCTGCGCCCCCAGGTGCTGGTGCTCGCCGACGTCATCGCCGACATCACCATCCTGCTCGACCGGCTGCTCGGCGAGAAGGTGGAACTCGAGGTGGTCCACGGCCGCGACCTCTGGCCGATCATGGCCGACATCAACCAGTTCGAGCAGGTCATCATCAACCTCGCGGTCAACGCCCGCGACGCCATGCCCCGCGGCGGCAAGCTCAGGATCACCACCCGCAACATCACCGCCGCCGAATCCGGCGCCCTCGAGCACCAGGGCTTCCCGGCGGCCGACTACGTGCTGATCGAGGTGTCGGACACCGGGACCGGCATGACGCCCGAGGTGATGGAGAAGATCTTCGAGCCGTTCTTCTCGACCAAGGAAGTCGGCAAGGGCACCGGCCTCGGCCTCTCCACGGTCTACGGCATCGTCAAGCAGACCGGCGGCTACATCTACCCCGAGAGCGAGGTCGGCAAGGGCACGGTGTTCCACATCTTCCTGCCGCGCCACATCCCGCTCGCCACCGAGGCGCCGAAGAAGGTCGCCGAGCAGACCGCGCTCAGCGACCTGACCGGAAGTGCCACGATCCTGCTGGTCGAGGACGAGGAGGCCGTTCGCGCCTTCGCCGCCCGGGCGCTGGCCTCGCGCGGCTACAAGGTGCACGAGGCCTCGACAGGGGCGGAGGCGCTGGAGGTGATGCAGGAGACCGGCGGCAAGGTCGACCTCGTCGTCTCCGACGTGGTGATGCCGGAGATGGACGGGCCCTCGCTGCTGCGCGAGCTGCGCAAGACCCGGCCCGACCTCAAGATCATCTTCGTCTCCGGATATGCCGAGGACGCCTTCAAGAAGAACCTGCCGGAGAACGAGCGGTTCAACTTCCTGCCGAAGCCCTTCAGCCTCAAGCAGCTGGCGACGACGGTGAAGGAGACGCTGAACGAGCAGGGACCGTGAGGCGGCCTCGCGGACGAGCCGTCCGGCCAGCGCAGGGCGCTGACGGGGACCGGCGCCGTCCATGACGAAAAAGTAATGCCGCGCCTCCCGGCGACGCGCTAGTCTCCGGTCGGTGTCGGCGGTTCCCGGCCGGACTGCGCCCGCGCCGCCTCGAGGGGCGTCCGGCGGAAGCCTCGGACCGATGCACCGCGGTTCGCCCCGTCTGCCGCCGTGCCGGCAGGGGTGGCATGCCCGCGCCGACGCGGCTGCGCACCGCGGCGGCGCCGAGAAGCGGGCGAACAGGCAAGGCCGGTGAACGGCCCGACGAATTCCCGGGAGGTTTGACTTGAAGAAGGCCCTCGCCATTTTCTCCGTGCTGGCGATCGCGGGCACCGGCCCGGCGCTGGCGCAGAGCCAGCAGCTCATCAACGACTATCCGACCGACGTGCGCGCCGACTACGTGTTCGGCTGCATGAAGGTCAACGGCGAATCGATGGATTCGATGCGCCGCTGCTCCTGTTCGATCGACGTGATCGCCACCATCGTGCCCTATACGCGCTACGAGGAGGCCTCGACCTTCATCAGCATGGGCCTCGTCAGCGGCGAGAAGGGCGCGATGTTCAGAACGTCGGAGGAGTCCAAGGCCTCGGTCGGCGATCTCCGCCGCGCCCAGGCCGAAGCCGAGATGCGCTGCTTCTGACGCCGTGCGTGCGGCCGGCGACCCGAGCGCCACCGGCTCGTCGAAGGCGGCGGGCCGCTCCGGCCTCGTCGTGACGACGCAGGATCGACCCGCCGCAGCGGTCGAACTCCGAGCCTCTCTCCGCCGCCGCGCCGCCGGCGGCTGCAGTCCGTTTTGCCGATGAACGATCTTGCCCGGCCTCATCCGGAGGACGGCGCGTGAGCGTCCGGCTCGAAGGACGAGGCCGCCCCCGCGATTGGAGACGGCCCGGACGGGCCTCCTTGGGTTGAGGGCGGAGAGAGGCGATCCAACGGCGCGCTGGTCCTAGAGCGTGTCGGAGCGGTGGATGTCCATCAGCAGCTTCTCCGTCTTCGCTTCGTCGAGCCGGTTGAGAAAGCGCTTCGATTCCTCATCGTCGCGCAGCGTCTTGGTGATCGTGATCGAAGTGTGGACCAGCATGATCGCCGCCATGGCGTAGAAGCCCTTGGCGGCGAAGCTCGCCTCCATGAACCAGATGCCGCCGGCCATCATCGCCGCGGCGACGACGAAGCTCCCCACGGTGAACATCTTCCAGGCGCCGGAATCCTTCGGGGCATAGGGTGCGGTGCTCGACATCTGCTTTCTCCGTCATGTGGGTCGGGTTGGAAAAGGGGCGAGACCGGCCGATGCGGCGGCCTTGCCGGAGAGTCGGTGTGCCGGCGATCAGGCACCGCCGGCGAGCCGTTGCGACAGGCGGGCTTGCCGCAGCCGGCCGCCGCCAGCCTCGAGGCGACCGCGCCGGCGTCGGTCTCGCCCGCGACCTCCTCCATCGCCCGGTCGACCGCCTCGGCGTGGCGCTGGCGCGTCTTCAAGCGGTCCAGCGTCGCCTCCGCATCGCGCAGTGACGACAGGCCGGCGGCTCCGCCATCGCCGCGCAGCCGCCGGGTGCGCTCGCCGGCTTCCGCGAGGCGCAGCCCGCGTTCCAGATCGGCCACGCGGGCCCGGCCCCGGCGCAGCGCCTGCCGAAGCCGCTCGATCTCGGCTTCCGCCGCCCGCGTCGCCTCGGCCGTGGCGGCCCGCTCCGATTCCAGCGCGGCGATCGCCTCCGCGCCTTCGCGAGCGAGATCGGCCTTGCCCTGGCCCAATGCCGCCAGCGTGCGCTCCTCGAGATCGGCGATCCTCGCCTCGATCCCCGCCAGCCGCTCGCGGTCGCGCATGGTCTCGGCGGTGGCGATCGCCACCGACTTGCGCGCCACATCGACGGCGGCGGCACAATCCCGCAACTGCTGGCGAAGGATGACGAGCGCATTGGCATCGACCACCACCTCGGCCGCCTCGTGGGCCTGACCCCGCACGAGGGCCACGAACTGCCTGAACATCGACGGATCCTCCATTATGAACGTTGTTCACAAAAGGGAGGATACAGAATTCCGTTGCGGACGCAATTCACAAAATGAACAGCGTTCAAAATATGGTTGACGAAGGTCCCGGCACCTGTCGTGCTCGTGGCTTTGTTTCCTGGCTCTTGCGGAGGGTCTTTCGCGATGTGCGGCGGTTGAGGAAAGACGCGCAAACACAGGAGGAGACTGGGAAATTCTCAAACTCCCCTCCTGAGGACCCCGCGCCGATGGTCACCTCGACGAACCGGGCCGGGTCGCTGCGCCTGCGCGCGAATGGCGACGAGGGAGCGGCGTCGATCTCGGCTGACGACGGCGCCGGCTCGACCCGGAGCGAACGGGCAGGGCCTTTTCCAGGAGGCGCACCGCCGTCGTTCCCGCGCGCGAATCCGGCGGCGGCTTTATCGAGACGGGCGGCCGGACGCGAGGATTCTTCCGGCGAACGGCCGGATTCCGCCTCGCGGAAATGACGGCAATTGTCACTGGAAGGATGACCACGCGTCCGGTTCCGTCGTGCTCAGTTGCTCGCGCCAACGCTCACCGGCGCTCGGGAGTGGGCGGAGACGGCGGCTCGAAGCGGAGCTGGTGTCATGTCGGTAGCGGCTTGAACCGACCTCTCGCCGCGTGCCCTCCGAGGCGCCATCCTGACGCCTCTCGAACGGCGGGGCGCCATCGTCCGTCGGGGTAGGACGACCCGGTCCATTCACCGGCGCCTCGGCAGGGGGCCGACGAACCGCCGGTCGCACCGCCATGAGGCCCGGCTTTCCGGCCCCTCGGGTGCGACGACGCGCTCGGATGCGGCGGGGGGTCGAGCCGGGATGACCCGGCTCCGCCGGTCTGCCGACGGGACCGGGCGACGACACCGCGCAGGGGCGGGCGGCGCCCGGTGATCGCGCGGTCGTGGTCAGCTGTCGGTCGGCCGGTGCTGCGGGAACGTGGCCGAGAAGGCGGCGCCATCGGTGTCGGTCGCCGATACCGACACGGGCTGGCCGTTCGCGACGTAGGAGAAGCGGAAGTTCGGATCCTCGGAGATCGAGATGCCGCCCTCCATCTTGAAGATCATCTGGTCGCCCTGGTTGACGGTGATCTCGTCGATGAAGCGCGGCGGAATGTAGTTGAGCGTGATCTGGTCCTTCTGGAGGCCCGAGTTGTTCGGATGGCGAATCATCAGCTGCGCGTCCTGCCGGCCGCTGGCCGCGCCTTCCACCGGAAACTCGCGGAACTTCATCTTGCCCATTTCGGCGAGCGCCAGCGCCTGGTCCTTTCCGGCCGGCGCCGAACAGCCGCCCGCCGCCTTCACGAAGCGATCGGTGACGTAGAGCGTGCCGTCGCTGACCTCGGCGACCGCATGGATGCTGGTGTAGGCGTTGACCCGCACCCGTGTCTCGATGTGATCGACCGCCGCGCTCTCGCCGAGGGTGAAGGTCGCCGCCACCGGCGCCGGGTTCTCGTCGATCACCAGCGTCACCTTCTCGATGCGGCGTGCATCGCCCGGCGGCAGCGCGAAATCGAGGGTGATCGGCACGATGGCGGCATCCTCGGCCCGATAGGGGGCGTCGATGGTGATGACGCCGGCGCCGTCCTGCATCGGACGGTCGGAGAAGACGTCGGTGACGAGGCCCTTCCAGGTTTCGTCGGAGCCGGCCTGCGCCGACGAGGCGGCGAGCGCGAGCCCGGCGGCGAGGGTGAAGGCGGACAGCATGCGAACGGTCATCTTTCGTCTCTCCTCCACGTCGAGGACACCGCGGTGACGACCCGCGCGCCTCTTCGACCGGTTCCGGTGCGGCCACGTCGTGGACGCGAGCCGGTCCTTGCCGCTATTAGTTTCGTCAAGTCTAACATAAGATCGCGCACGGCTCACGCTGCGCTGCGGCGAAGCCGATGACAAGCCCGTGAACGCCGATGTTTTCAGGGCGGTCGCGGGCAGGGCGCCGATTGCCGGTCATTCCCATTCGAGTTCCGCATAGGCCGCGGTGGCGTTGCGGGCGTTGAACTGGTCGAACAGCGTCCAGTTTTCCTTTTCCGACCGTCCCGCCGTCTCGACCGCCCGCGACAACGGCACGCCGGCGGCGATCGCGGCACGAAGGTCGGCCGCGAGCACCTCGAAATAGCGCCGTTCCGGGGCGATCGCCTCCGCCAGCGGCACCCCGAGCGGGCCGTGGCCGGGCACGACGATCGCGTCCGGTCCGGCGGCGAGATCGTCGAGCACCTTCATCCAGCCGAGAATCGATCCGTCGATCGAGGGCAGGTGCTCGAGAAAGACGAGATCGCCGGCGAAGAGAACGCCGGCATCGGGGACGAAGACCGTGAGATCGGCGTCGGTATGGGCGACCGGGCGGGCGACGAGGTCGATCACCCGCCCGCCGAGGTCGAGCCTCCTACTTTGGTCGACCACGACGTCCGGCGACACGATGCGCACGTCGGCGAGCAGCGAGTCGCCCATCAGGTCGCGATTGGCGCCGATGTAGAAATTTCCCCGCGCCGCCATCGATCTCGGCAGATTCGCGTGTCCGACGAAACTCGCACCGGTATCTGCGAATGCTGCGTTGCCGAAGATATGGTCGGGATGGACGTGGGTGTTGATGACGTGGCGCACCGGCCGGTCGGTGTGCCGACGGATCGCCGCGAGCAGGGCCCGACCCTCGCGCACGCTCCCGCCGGTGTCGACGACGGCCACCGCCTCCTCGCCGACGATGAAACCGACGTTGGCGATGGCGCCGCCGTTTTCCGCGGTCATCAGTGCGTTGACGCCGCGGTGGGCGAAGATGCCGCGTGCGAGCTCCACGACCTCGAGACCCTCGCTCCCGGCGGCCGTGGCGGCGGCCGAGCCGGGAAGCAGGGCCGCCGCCAGCAGCAGTCGCGTCATGCTGCGGCGCGTCAAACTTCCGTCTTGCGGTGCAACATTAACGTGTGTCGGCTGCATCGGTCTGCCTTTCTCGTCGTCGCGATGGAAGGTCGATCCGGCGTCCTCGTCTTGCCAGAGGCGTCTTGTCCGCCAATTTGTCGCACCTGCCCGGCCGGTGGCGGAACCCGGCCGTTTTCGACGCGCCGTCGCCCTCCTTAGCCGTTCCTTCACCCTAAATCGCTTTAATTTCCCGAGGCTAGCCCGCTTGCGGTGTCCGGAAAAGCTGATTACAGTCCTCTCAGCCGCCGATTTCGACGGATCCGACGTTTGAGGGAATGTCGGGTACCGATTCGAAGACCGCAGCAGGGACGAGAAGAATGGATACGTCATACGTATCGATAACGCGCCCTGTAGGTTGTGACACGCTGTCGGAGGCTGTCCCTGCTGATACGTCGACAATGAACCGGGTCCGGTAGCCCGAGCCGTTTCGTCTATCCAGCCGTACGCTGAAAAAATGCGATCTAGGGAGAATACAATGAAAAGAGCAATCAAGTTCGCTTGCATGACGGCCGCCGTGGCTCTGATGGCCCTTCCGGCGTCCGCCAATGACAAGCTGATCGAGATGGCTAACAACCCCGCCGACTGGGTCATGCAGACCGGCGACTACGCCAACACGCGATATTCCAAGCTCGATCAGATCAACAAGGACAACGTCGGCACCCTCCAGGTCGCCTGGACGTTCTCCACGGGCGTGCTCCGCGGCCACGAAGGCGGCCCGCTGATCATCGGCGACGTCATGTACGTCCACACGCCGTTCCCGAACATCGTCTACGCGCTGGACCTCAACGACAGCGGCTCGATCATCTGGAAGTACGAGCCGAAGCAGGATCCGAACGTCATCCCGGTGATGTGCTGCGACACGGTCAACCGTGGCGTCGCCTACGGTGACGGCAAGATCATCCTGCACCAGGCCGATACCACCGTCGTCGCGCTCGATGCCAAGACCGGCGAAGTGGCCTGGTCGGTGAAGAACGGCGACCCGGCGATCGGCGAGACCGGCACCGCGGCTCCGATGGTGTTCAAGGACAAGGTGCTGATCGGCATCTCCGGCGGCGAGTTCGGCGTCCGTGGTTCGGTCACCGCCTACAACCTCAGCGACGGTTCCCGCGCTTGGCGTGGCTGGTCGATGGGTCCCGACAGCGACACGCTGATGGATCCGGAGAAGACCACCCACCTCGGCAAGCCGGTCGGTCCGGACTCCGGCACCAACACCTGGGAAGGCGATCAGTGGAAGATCGGCGGCGGCACCACTTGGGGCTGGTTCTCGTTCGATCCCGAGCTGAACCTCGTCTACTACGGCTCCGGCAACCCGTCGACCTGGAACCCGTCGCAGCGTCCCGGTGACAACCGCTGGTCGATGACGATCTGGGCCCGTGATGCCGACACCGGCATGGCGAAGTGGGTCTACCAGATGACCCCCCACGACGAGTGGGACTTCGACGGCGTCAACGAGATGATCCTCACCGAACAGCAGATCGACGGCAAGGATCGTAAGCTCCTCACGCACTTCGACCGTAACGGCTTCGGCTACACGCTCGACCGCGAGACGGGCGAACTCCTCGTCGCCGAGAAGTACGATCCGGTCGTGAACTGGGCCACGGAAGTGGTGATGGACCCGAACAGCGACCAGTACGGCCGCCCGCAGGTCGTCTCGCAGTACTCGACCGCCCAGAACGGTGAAGACGTGAACACCACCGGCATCTGCCCGGCGGCGCTCGGCACCAAGGACCAGCAGCCTGCGGCCTACTCGCCGAAGACCGAGCTGTTCTACGTTCCGACCAACCACGTCTGCATGGACTACGAGCCGTTCCGCGTGTCCTACACCGCGGGCCAGCCCTACGTCGGTGCGACCCTGTCGATGTACCCCGCGCCGAACAGCCATGGCGGCATGGGTAACTTCATCGCCTGGGACGGCAAGAAGGGTGAGATCAAGTGGTCGCTCCCCGAGCAGTTCTCGGTGTGGTCGGGCGCTCTCGCCACCGCCGGTGACGTCGTGTTCTACGGCACGCTCGAAGGCTACCTGAAGGCGGTCGACGCCGAGACGGGCAAGGAACTCTACAAGTTCAAGACCCCGTCGGGCATCATCGGCAACGTCACCACCTACGAGCACGGCGGCAAGCAGTACATCGCCATCCTGTCGGGCATCGGTGGCTGGGCCGGTATCGGTCTCGCCGCTGGCCTCACGGACCCGAACGCCGGTCTCGGCGCGGTGGGCGGTTACGCCGGTCTCAGCAAGTACACCGCTCTCGGTGGCCAGCTGACGGTCTTCTCGCTGCCGAACTGATCGGACGCCGGGCTTCCGGTGGGGCGCAACCTGCGCCGCACCGGTCTCGACATCGCAACAGCGAACGCCGCTCCTTCGTAAAGGAGCGGCGTTTTCGAGACGAAGGCCCGGTTCACGCTTCAAACGTGTGGGCCGGGTTTTTCTTTTCGTGTGCATTCGTGTCTCCTCACGTGCGGAACACGGCATGATCCACGAGCGTTCGATGCGCGTAACGCGTCTCGTTCGTCGCCGGATCTGCGAATGTCTCGACGCCACCCGGTCAGAACGTTCCGGGCGAGAGAGGAGGCGACGGTTCGACTTTCGGGCTGCGATCTTTCATCACATCGCGACGATGAAGTCCGCCCGGTAAGGTCTCGTGCCTCGCACCCCGTCCGAAGGATCGGCGGGACTGCGCAAGAACGACAGACGGCCGATCAAACCGAAGGCGTGTGCCGGTGATCGTCGTCCGCCTCGACGCGGGCGGTTTCCCGGAAACGAGCCAGGGCTCCTTGCGCCACGCCGGCGCGGGTGGCCCGGCCGCCGCCAGAAACGCCAACGGCCGTGCCGACAAACGCGAGAAGCGAACTGAAGAGGACTGGAGAGGACATATGATTCTGAGAAGTGTCACCCTGGCGGCGGCGATCCTGATGAGCGCGGGCGCGAGCATCGCGGCCGACAGCACCGCGGTCGAGAAGGACGGAACCATCTGGCGCGACGCCGACGGCAATCCGACCTACAAGATCGGCGACGACGGCATTCCGGATTACCGGACCTGGATGGGCTACAAGCGCTACACCGGCAACTGCATGCCCTGCCACGGCCCCGACGGCGCCGGCAGCAGCTTCGCGCCCGACCTCACGGCGTCCTTGAAGTCGATCGACTACGAGAAGTTCGCCGAGGTCGTCTCCAGCGGTCAGCAGAACGTCTGGCATCCGGTCAACAGCGTCATGCCGGCCTGGGGCACCGACCTCAACGTCATGTGCTATCTCGACGACATCTACGCCTACCTGCGCGGCCGCTCCGACGGCAAGCTCGGTCGCGGCGAGCCCAAGCGTCCGGAAGTGGACAAGCAGGCCAAGGACGACGCCTACGCCTGCCTCGGCTTCTGAGCGAGCGTGAGTGACGACGGACCCGCCCCGGTCGGGCGGGTCCTTTTCTTCGTGCTCGGCCGCTCCGGCAATCGGCCGGCAGGGGCGGGGTGAGGCGTCCGGCATCCGAGGTTCTCTCGGCGTCATCACCGGTGCTGCCGTCCACGCGCCGGAGCCGTTGCAGAGGACGAGTGCCGGTGGTCTTTCGCATCGGCGCCGCCCGCGGTTGCGCCGCTTATGCGGCGACCATAGACTCAGGACGTGCGTTGCCGGCTCCTGTGGCCGTTCCCGACCGGGAAGGGCTCCAGGGAGAACCGCGCGACGACCAAGAAGGCGACAGCAGCGGGAGGAAGGATCACATGAACAGGCAGTGGAGCAAGGCGGCGGCGCTGATGCTCGCGGGGCTCATGGTCCTTTCGACCGGGGCCAGCGCGCAGACGGCGGGTGAGCAGACGTTCGGCGAGGCGATCGAACTCGTCGACCCCAACGTGCTGCGCGTGTGTTCCGATCCGGCGAACATGCCCTTCTCCGACCAGGCGAAGGAGGGCTTCGAGAACAAGATCGCCGATTTGCTCGCCGAGAAACTCGGCAAGTCGGTGTCCTACACCTGGTTCCCGATGGCGACCGGCTTCGTGCGCAAGACGCTCGGCGAGCATCGCTGCGACGTCATCATCGGCTTCGCCCAGGGCGACGAACTCGTCCAGAACACCAACGCCTATTACCGCACCGCCTATGCCATCGTCTTCAAGAAGGGCGACGGGCTCGACGGGCTCGACGCGCTGTCCGATCCGCGCCTCAAGTCCAAGCGCATCGGCGTCGTCGCCGGCACGCCGCCGGCGTCGAACATGGCGCAATACGGTTTGCTCGGCCGCGCCAAGCCCTATCCGCTGATGGTCGATACCCGGATCGATTCTCCCTCGAAGCGGATGATGAAGGACCTCGCCGACGGCGTGATCGACGTGGCGATTCTCTGGGGGCCGATGGCGGGCTGGCAGGCGAAGCAGTCGGGTCTCGACCTCGCCGTCGTTCCCCTGGTCAAGGAGGTCGGCGGGCCGCGCATGGCCTACCGCATCACCATGGGCGTGCGCCGGCAGGATCAGAACTGGAAGCGGCAGCTCAACACGCTGCTGCGCGACAATCAGAAAGAGATCGAGCGCATCCTGCTCGACTATGGCGTTCCGCTGCTCGACGAGCGCGATCAGCCGATCACCAACTGACATCCGACCCGCTCCCGCCGGAACCTTCCGGCGAGGCGGGGATGACGACAGTGGCCGCGACGGCCGAGACTGTCGCGGGCTGCGCTGTCCCGGATCGAGCCCACGGTCTTTCGGAGTGGCGCCATGCGCGGTTGGTCCTGTGTGCTCGCCGCCGTCCTTTTGGCGGGCGTTCTTGCGCCGGTTCGCGCCGAAGAGGTCGCGGAGCCGAGCGACTATCGGCAGGACGATTTCCGCGCCCCGGTTCCGGACACCCTGGCTGGTGCCACCGTCGTCGACACCGCCGCGGCGAAGGTGCTCTGGGAGGCGGGCGAGACCGTCTTCATCGACGTCCTGCCGATGCCGCCGAAGCCGAAGTTGCCGCCGAGCACGATATTCCGGCAACCGCCACGCGACGACATTCCCGGGAGCACCTGGCTGCCCGATGTCGGCTACGGCCGTCTCAACGAGACGATGACCGGCTATTTCCGTGACGGACTCGCGGCGGCGACCGGCGGTGACAAGTCCAAGCCGGTGCTTTTCTATTGCCTCGCCGACTGCTGGATGAGTTGGAACGCCGCCCGGCGCGCCCTCGAATGGGGCTATCGCACCGTCTACTGGTATCCCGACGGCACCGATGGCTGGACCTTCGACGACCTCCCGGTGGAGCGCCGCAAGCCGGTGCCGCGGCCTGAAGAGGAGCCGGACGAGGAGCTGGGCGCGGAGTGAGCGAGCGGGGCAGGGGGGCACCGATGGTCGCCGCCTGCGAATCTGTCGGTCCGTCGGCGGCGGATTTCGTCACAGCCGCCGGAGGCTCCCGTCGTTCCCCCGGCAGGCGCAGGCCCCGAGTTCGGCCGCGTCCGGCGACGCCGACTCAGGCGTGACGCACCGGGGTGCCCACGGCATCCGTCTTCCACCATCCTCCCCCGACCGACGCCGGGACCCGGTGGAGGTTGAGGTGTCGCTCACGTCATCGTCCCCGGCGGGATGCGGCACGGCCGACACGGCGTGGCCGGCATCGGGCCGAACATCCCGCTTCCTCGATCGTCTCGAAGGGGAGGCCCGTCGTCTCCCGTCCGCCCCCGCCTCGTCCGCGTGGTCGCCATGCTGGTTCGCCATCTTCACTATTTCGTCGTCCTCGCCCGGGAGAAGCATTTCGCCCGGGCCGCCGAAGCCTGTCACGTCGCCCAGCCGACGCTTTCGGCCGCCGTGCACAAGCTCGAGGAAGAACTCGACGTGCGGTTGATCCTGCGCGGCAATCGTTTCATGGGGCTGACGCCCGAGGGGGAGCGTCTTCTGCTCTGGGCCCAGCAGATCCTCACCGACTACGACAGCCTGCGCGACGACCTCGCCGGCCTGCGCCGCGGCCTCGCCGGCTGCCTGCGGCTCGGCGTCGTTCCGGCCGCGATGCCGAGAATCGCCGAAATGACGGCTCGGTTCGCCGCGGGTCATCCGCTCGCGACCATCGATCTCCAGGCGTTGTCGTCGCGGGCGATCCAGCGCGGCCTCGACGCGTTCGAGATCGACGCCGGCGTCACCTATCTCGACAGCGAACCGGTCGACGGGGTGCGGCGCTATCCTCTCTACCGCGAGACCTACGTCTTCGCGACGGAGGAAGACGGCCCCTACGGCGATCGCGAGACGATCACCTGGGCCGAGGCGGTGGCGAGCCGGCTGTGCCTGCTCGGCGCCGACATGCAGAACCGGCGGATCATCGACCGCGTCGCCGCCTCGATCGGCCTCGCCATCCGGCCGGCGGTGACGAGCACGTCCTACCTCGGCATCTGCTCGCATCTGCGCAGCGGCGGCTGGTCCAGCATCGTCCCCCACACCTTCCTCGATGCCTTCGGCGCCGTTTCCGGGGTGAAGCTCGTCCCTCTCGTCGAGCCGGTCCACTCCCAGGAGATCGGGCTCGTCGTCTCCGACCGCGATCCGCTGTCGCCGATGGCCAGGGCGCTCACGGCGCTGATGACCGAGGCGGGCAAGACGCCCGCCGTGCGATCGACGGCGCCTATCGCGCCTTCCAAGACTTTCATTTGATGGCCCGGCGCCGCGGCGCCTAGGGTTTCCCCGTCCGGTGATGCTGAAGCAGCCGGGCGGAACAGGCCCCGGCCCGCAGCGGCGCCGGCGCGCTCACCAGCAAGGGCGAACAGGGATCTGCGCCCGCGGCGCCGCCGCGGGCGAACGGCCCCCGCATGCCCGCAGGATGGAGGAAACACCATGGCCAAGGTTGTCTGCGTTCTCTACGACGATCCGGTGGACGGCTACCCGGCGAGCTACGCCCGCGACGACCTGCCGAGGATCGACGCCTATCCGGACGGGCAGACCCTGCCGAGCCCCAAGGCGATCGATTTTGCGCCCGGCACGCTGCTCGGCAGCGTCTCCGGCGAGCTCGGTCTGCGCAAATACCTGGAATCGCAAGGCCACGAACTGGTCGTCACCTCGTCGAAGGACGGTCCCGACAGCGAACTGGAAAAGCACCTCCACGACGCCGAGGTCGTCATCTCCCAGCCGTTCTGGCCGGCCTACCTCACCGCGGAGCGGATCGCCAAAGCGCCGAAGCTCAAGCTCGCGCTCACCGCCGGCATCGGCTCCGACCACGTCGACCTGCAGGCGGCGATGGAGCGCGGCGTCACCGTCGCCGAAGTCACCTTCTGCAACTCGATTTCGGTCGCCGAGCACGTGGTGATGATGATCCTCGGCCTCGTGCGCAACTACATCCCCTCCTACCAGTGGGTCGTGAAGGGCGGCTGGAACATCGCCGACTGCGTCTCGCGCTCCTATGATGTGGAAGGCATGCATGTCGGCACCGTCGCGGCCGGGCGCATCGGCCTCGCGGTGCTGAAGCGCCTCAAGCCCTTCGACATGCACCTGCACTACACCGATCGCCACCGCCTGCCGGAGAGCGTGGAGAAGGAACTCGGCCTCACCTGGCACGCGAGCCGCGAGGAGATGTACGGGGTCTGCGACGTCGTCACGCTCAACTGCCCGCTCCACCCCGAGACCGAGCACATGATCAACGAGGAGACGCTGAAGCTGTTCAAGCGCGGCGCCTATCTCGTCAACACCGCCCGCGGCAAGCTCTGCGATCGTGACGCCATCGCCCGCGCGCTCGAGGGCGGCCAACTCGCCGGCTATGCCGGCGACGTCTGGTTCCCGCAGCCGGCGCCGCAGGATCACCCCTGGCGGACGATGCCCCACCACGGCATGACGCCGCACATCTCCGGCACCTCGCTGTCGGCCCAGACCCGCTATGCCGCCGGCACCCGCGAGATCCTCGAATGCTTCTTCGAGGGCCGGCCGATCCGCGACGAGTATCTCGTGGTCCAGGGCGGCACGCTGGCCGGCGTCGGCGCCCATTCCTATTCGAAGGGCAACGCCACCGGCGGATCGGAAGAGGCCGCGAAGTTCAGGAAGGCGAGCTGACGCCCGGGCCACGGCGGCGGCCGCGTCGCCGTGGCCGGCGAGTTCGAAGACAGGCGAGGGGGCGCATCGCCGACGGCGGGCGCCCTTTCGTCACGTTCGGCCGGGAAGAGTGGAGAGAAGAGGCAGTTGGCGACGAAGCTTCAATCGTTTCAGGTCGTGGCGAAGATGCGGACCTGCTTGCTGAAATGCGGATGCTTCAGGTTGAAATGGTGATGGAGGATGGTGTCGACGTCTTCGGGAAAGAAGGGCTTGCGCAGGAAGGCGCGGGCGCCGACGCGCTCGGCGGCCTTCTCCAGCGTATCGGTGAAATCGGTCGACATCAGGATGACGTCGGCGCCGGTCGCCCGTTCGGCGATCTTGCCGGCGAGCTCGATGCCCGTCATGCCGGGCATGTTGAAGTCGGCGAAGATGATCGCGAAGGAGCGTTCGCCCATCCGCTCCAGTGCCGAGGCGCCGTCCTCGGCCTCGACGAGGTCGAGGTTGAACATGCTGCGCGTCAGAACCTTGGTCACGATCTTGCGGACCGTGGCGGAGTCGTCGACGATCAGCACGTCGTGGCGCCGCCGGATGGTGCGGAACGTCTTCAGCACCTGCGCGACGTCGGCGCGGGAGAACGGCTTCGTCAGAAAATCGTAGGCGCCGAAGGACTTGAGCAGAGCTTCGGAATGGCCGGTGAGCGCATTCGACATCGAGATCGCGAAGGTGTCGGATTTTTGCAGGTGCAGCGCGCCCATCACCTCGACGCCGCTCAAGTGGGGCATGTTGATGTCGAGGAAGGCGACGTCGTAGGCCTCCTGCGTCAGCTTCCGCACGGCTTCCTTACCGTCAGCGACAAGGACGATCTCGGCGTCCGTGCCGGAATCCTGGATGGCGATTTCGATGAATTTTCGCACGGTCGCCGAATCGTCTGCGACCATCACCTTCACGGGCGATGACAGGACCTGCAGTGGCTGCATGGCGATTTCGCTTGTATGTTTCCCCGCCGCAAAAAAGACCACATCTATTCTAATAAAATCTGAAGAACCGAAGGTTGTATTATCTCCGCCCCGGAGCCGTCACGGTTTCCGGTCGTCGCAGGGAGCCGTCGTTGCAGGGCTCTGCCGATCAGGCCACGATGCCTGGATAGAGCGCGATCAGTTCGCTGCGCTTGGCCTCGATCCAGGTCTCGTCGCGCTGGTCCTGCGGCAGGGCCAGCGGGATGTCGGCGAGCACGTGCGAGGGCCTCGGCGCCAGCAGCACGAGCCGCGTCGCGAGCGCGATCGCCTCGCGGACGTTGTGGGTCACGAGCAGCGTCGTCGTCCGCCGCGTCGTCCAGATGTCGAGGATCAGGGCGCGCAGGCGCTGGGCCGTCGTCTCGTCCAGCGAGGTCGAGGGCTCGTCGAGCAGCAGCAGGTTCGGCTCGATGACGAGAGCCCGCGCGATGGCGACGCGGCGGGCGAGGCCGAGCGACAGTTCGGTCGGAAAACGCTGGCGCATGTCGGAAAGGCCGAGGCTCTCGAACAGGGAGGTCGGATCGGCATTTTCCTGCCGGCGCAGCACCAGCCGCACGTTGGCCTCGACGGTGCGCCACGGCAGCAGCCGCGGCTCCTGGAAGACGTAGCCGATGCGCAGGTCCGGCGGCAGATCGAGCCGGCCCTCGTAGGCGTGGTCGAGGCCGCCGAGGATTCGCAACATCGTCGACTTGCCGCAGCCCGAGGGGCCGATCACCGCGGTGAGCCCGCCGGTCTCCAGCGTCAGGCGCAGGCCCTCGATCGCCGTGACGGGGGTACCGTCGGCGCTGCGGAAGACCTTGCGGTCGATGCGGATCTCAAGTGGTGCGGACACGCCAGCGGTTTGCACGGGTCTCGATGGGCTGGAGGATCAGAATCTCGATGGCGAGCATGACGACGACGAAGGACAGGGCATAGGCGAGAATGGTCGCCACGTCGAACAGCTGGAAGTAGAGGTTGAGCTGGAAGCCGATGCCGTTGGAGCGGCCGAGCAGTTCGACCACCAGCACGATCTTCCACACCAGCGACAGGCCCGAACGCGCCGCGGCCGCGACGTAGGGCTGGAGCTGCGGCAGCACGATGTCGAACAGGCGCTTCTTCCAGTCGAGCCGGAAGGCGCGGGCCATCTGGTCGAGCTCGGGGTCGAGCGCCCGCGCACCCTCGCGGATGGTGACGATGACGTTGGGCAGCTTGTTGAGCGCCACCGCACCCACCGCCGCGGCCTCGGTGAGGCCGAACCAGACGTAGGCGAGGATGATGATGACGAGGGCCGGGATGTTGAGCAGGACGACGAGCCAGACGTCGAGGGCGCCGTTGACAGCCCGGCTGCGCCCCATGGCGAGGCCGATGGCGCTGCCGATCGCCATCGCCGCCGTGAAGGCGGCCGCGACACGGCCAAGTGTCATCATCAGATGATAGGGAAGGTCGCCCGAGGCGATCTCTGCCAGCATGATCTCGACCACCGTCCACGGCGGCGGCATCAACCGGCTGCCGGCATAGAGCGCGACGATCGACCAGACCGCGACGAAGGAGGCGGCCGAGAACAGGGACGCGAGCAGCTTCATCGGCGGGCCGACCCGACGACCGACATCGACGGCCCCACGCGGGCCTCACCGGACGCACGCAAGCATGGCCGAGGCGTGGTGGCGGTGCGCTTGGCGATGGCTCCGGCACCTGCCATGGGCCGCGTCCTCTCGATCTCGTCGGTCCCCGCCTTGGCGGCGGTGTCGATGGTCCGGCAGGACTATAGCCACCGGGCCGGGGAGGGTCAGGTGAACAAAAGTTAACCTGCCGCGACAGGTCGTCCCGTTCGGCGGGCGGGGCGACGGGACGGGAGCGGGGCAGAAATCCGTTGACGGTGCGCATGTCCTCTCCGACGCTGCCGCCGCCGACGAAACGGCCGGCGGACCGGCGAACAAGGCGGGCACGCGATCCGTTGGCGGCCCGAGGGCGGCCGCGATCGTGCCGCGAATTCCGGGAGGATGGGGCGTGGCGACGAAACCCCGCGATGACGAAACGCCGACATCGGCCGGAGCGACATTGGTGGCTTCGACGAAGGACGGGCAGGGTCGGCGCGGCGCCGCACCGGCGGGCCGCAGCCCGGCCGACCGGCTCGATCCGGCCTTCTATCGCCGCACCCTCTGCGAGGCGCTGCTCGCGGTGGTCGCCCGCGACCCGGCGGCGGTCTGCCTCGAGGACCAGGACCGCAGGCCGATGACCCGCGGCGACCTGCTCCTCAAGGCGGCCGTCCTCGGCCGAAAGCTCGCCGAGGGCACACGGCCCGGCGAGCGGGTCGGCGTGATGCTGCCGAACGCAGTCGCCCTCGCCGTCGTCTTCTTCGCCCTGCAGACCGTCGGCCGCGTTCCGGCGATGCTGAACTTCACCTCGGGGGCGCGGGCGATGGCCGCCGCCTGCCGCACCGCCGGCGTGCGCCGCGTCGTCACCGCCCGCGCCTTCGTGGAGAAGGCGGAGCTCCAGGGCGCGGTCGATCATCTCGCCCGGGATCACGAGGTCTGGCTGCTTGAGGACGTCGCTCGCGACCTTTCTTTGGTTCATAAGGCGGCGGGCTTTCTCGCGGCGAAGGTGCCGGGCGTTCTCGGTCTGCTCGCGCCGCGGCGATCGCCCGACGACGTCGCCGTCGTTCTCTTCACCTCGGGCACGGAAGGAACGCCGAAGGGCGTGGCGCTGACCCATGCCAACCTGCTCGCCAACATCGCCCAGGTCGCCGCCGCCAATCCCTTCTCGGCGGAGGACTGCATGTTCGACGCGCTGCCGGCGTTTCATTCGCTCGGCCTCACCGCCGGCATGCTGCTGCCGATTCTGTGCCGCTTCCGCTGCTTCCTCTATCCCTCGCCGCTGCACTACAAGCAGATCCCCGGCTTCATCCGTCACGCCCGCGCGACGATCCTGCTCACCACCGACACCTTCGCCGCCGGCTGGGCGCGCGCCGCGAACCCGGAGGATCTCGCAACCGTCCGCTTCCCGGTTCTCGGCGCCGAGCGGGTCAAGGTGGCGACCCGGGCGTTGTGGCGCGAAAAGTTCGGGCTGGAACTCTACGAGGGCTACGGCGTCACCGAGGCTGCGCCGGTTCTCGCCGTCAACGTGCCCGGCGCCCGGCGCGAGGGCACGGTCGGTCGCCTGCTGCCGGGCATCGAGGCGCGGCTCGAGCCGGTGCCGGGTCTCGACGGGGCCGGGCGGCTGTCGGTGCGCGGACCCAACGTCATGGCCGGCTACTACCGGGCCGCGGCGCCGGGCCAGCTCGACCTTCTCGCCGACGGCTGGCACGACACCGGCGACATCGTCTCGATCGACCAGGACGGCTTCGTCATCATCCGCGGCCGGGCCAAGCGATTCGCCAAGATCGGCGGCGAGATGATCTCGCTCGCCGCCGTCGAGGCCGAAGCGTCCGCGATCTGGCCGGAGAGCGGCCACGCCGTGGTCGCGGTGCCGGACCCGCGCAAGGGCGAGGCGCTGGTGCTCGTCACCGAGGAGGCGGAGGCGGCGATCGGGCCGCTGCTCGACCACGCCCGCAGCGTCGGTATCAGCGAACTCGCCGTTCCGAAGACGATCATCCACGTCGACAGCCTGCCGGTGCTCGGCACCGGCAAGCTCGACTACGTCGGCCTCGACCGGATCGCGAGGGGGCAGGGCGCCGGCGAGACGGCGGGGGACGGGTCGTCAGAGAAAGCGTGACGGCGGCTTCCAGCCGTAGATCCAGTCGGTGCGGGCCGCCATGCCACGCTCGCCCATAAGCCGGATCGCGGCGTTGCGGGCCGTCGCCGCCAATCCGCCGAGGCCGTAGACCGCGACGTTGCGCGCCGCGGTGTCGACCACCCGGCGCACCCGCGGCTTCCGCGCGGCGGCATAGGCGGCGAGAGCGGCGACGACGTCCGCCTTCCGCGCCAGCGCGTCGGCCAGCACGGCGGCGTCCTCGATCGCCATCGCCCCGCCCTGGGCGGCGGTCGGCAGCATGGCGTGGGCGGCGTCGCCGACGAGGGCGATGCGGCCCTTCACCCAGTCGCCGGACGGATCGACCGCCGACAGTGCCCATTTGCGCCAGCGGTCCGGCAGGGCGAGGAGATCGGTGACGGCGCGGGGGAAGCCGCCGAAGGTCTCCCTCACTTCCGCGGGCGTCGCCTGAACGTCCCAGGGCGCCTCGGGCCACGGCGTCTCGAAGATCGCGACGATGTTGAAGCTCGTCCGCGCTTCCAGCGGATAGTGGACGAGGTGGCGGCGCGGCCCCATCCACAGCCGCGTCTCGTTCAGGAGGTCCGCGCGGCGGGCGGCGGGGAGCGCCTCGGCCGGCACCGTCGCCCGAAAGGCGGCCTTGCCCGAATAGCGCGCCGGCGCGCCGCCCATCAGCCGGGTCCGCACGTCGCTGCGCACGCCGTCGGCGCCGACGAGCAGGGCGGCCGAAACTGTCGTGCCGTCGGAGAGGCGGACGTCGAGAGCCCCGCCGCCGTCGGCGGCGGCCTCGACCGTGGTCGCGAGCCGGATCTCGACGGCGGGGTCGGCCCGTGCGGCCTCGGCGAGGACGGCGAGCAGATCGGCCCGGTGCAGGTTCCAGTAGGGTGCGCCGTGGCGGGCGGCGACGGTGTCCCCGAGGGCGAGGTCGCCGACGACGGCGCCGGTGGCGGCATCTGCAACGCGGACCGACGCGATCCGCACGCCGCGCTCGTCGAGCCGGTCGGCGAGGCCGAGGCCGGTGAGGACATGGGCGGCGTTGGGCGAGATCTGGATGCCGGCCCCGACCTCGGCGAGATCGGCGGCGCGCTCGACGACGAGCGAGGCCCGTCCCGTGCGGGCGAGGCAGAGGGCGGTGGTCAGGCCGGCGATGCCGGCTCCGACGATGACGACCGGCGCGGCCATCGCCGCAGCCTCCGTTCAGGCGTGGTCGATCTGGAGCAGGCAGCCGGCCGGGTCGGACTGGTCGGCGTGCAGCGCGGCGTCGAAGCGGTAGAGCGTCGAGCAGTAGGGGCAGATCTTTTCGTCGTCGTCACCCATGTCGAGGAAGACGTGCGGATGGTCGAACGGCGGCTTGGCGCCGATGCACATGAACTCGCGGGCGCCGATCCGGATCGCCTCGACGCCGCCGTCGTTGTGAAAATGCGGAACGACATGTCCAGCCATGCTCGCGCTCACTCTCCGTCACGAAAATCGGCGGCACCATAGACCCTCGCCGCCGCGGTGGGTAGGGGGATCGGCCGCTCCTCGACGGCAAAAGCGGCCAGAGGTCGAAAAACTGCTTTTCCCTCGCCCGGCCTGAGGCTTGAGACGATGGCGATTGCCACCCTGCGGGGGAGGCGGTAAGGGCAGGGAACGATCACGGCCCGCGGCCTTCGCCCGGGCGAACCGGAACAGCGCCATGCCGAGCTTCGTCCACGACGGTGTCGAACTCTCCTATCTCGATGAGGGCGACGGCGATCCGATCCTCCTCATCCACGGCTTCGCCTCCACCAAGGAGATCAACTGGAGCTACACGAGCTGGGTGACGACCCTGACCCGGGTCGGCCGCCGGGTGATCGCAATCGACAACCGCGGCCACGGCGAAAGCGGCAAGCTCTACGACCCGGCGGCCTACGGGTCCGAGATCATGGCCGGCGACGCCATCGCGCTGCTCGACCACCTCGGCATCGGGGAAGCCGACGTGATGGGCTATTCGATGGGCGCCCGCATCGCCGCCTTCATGTGCCTCGCCCATCCGCAGCGCGTGCGCAGCGTCGTCTTCGGCGGTCTCGGCATCGGCATGGTCACGGGCGTCGGCGGCTCGGCGCCGATCGTCGAGGCGCTCGAGGCCGACAGCATCGACCTCGTCACCGATCCGGTCGGCCGCACCTTCCGCGCCTTCGCCGAGCAGACGAAGAGCGACCGCATGGCGCTCGCGGCCTGCATGCGCGCGATCCGCACCCGGATGTCGCCCGAGGACGTCGCCCGCATCCGCCAGCCGGCGCTGGTCGCCGTCGGCACGAAGGACGTCGTCGCCGGTTCGGCCGAGGAACTCGCCGCGTTGCTGCCGAACGGCCGCGCGCTGGAGATCACCGGGCGCGACCACATGCTCGCGGTCGGCGACAAGATCTACAAGGCCGGCGTCCTCGAATTCCTCGACGAGATCTCCTGACGCCGGCAGGCGCGGCCGGCCGCCCCCGCGGCTGCCTAGACCACGGACCATCGCCTTCCCTCCTTCGCGGCGGACATCGGACGATGCGGCCATTCCTCCCGCGGTCGGGACGGGGCCGCGGGGCAGGCCCGGAACCCGCCCGGATTTCGGATCCGAAACGGAGAGGATGCCGTCTCTCGCCGAGCACTGTTAGCCGGCGTCTGCGACGAGGTTAGCCGACGACGCCCGCCCACCGCGGAGCGAGGCGGCCGCCGCGGTCCGACCCGCTCACGCGAAGCATTGGCGCCTGCCCGAATTTTCGGCGTATGTCGTTGACGATATTGACCTCGCTTCCGGGGCGTCTTACCGTTGCGCCCGCTGGCCGGTCGACCAGTGAGCGGCGATTTCAAAAAGAAGAGAGTGGCGCGATGGGGGGCAAGACCGTCACACGGGCCGACCTGTGCGAGGCCGTCTACCAGAATGTCGGGCTTTCGCGGACCGAATCCGCGGAACTGGTCGAAGCGGTGCTGCGCGAGATTTCCGATTGCCTCGTCTCCGGCGAGTCGGTGAAGCTCTCGTCCTTCGGCACGTTCAACGTCCGCTCCAAGACAGAGCGGATCGGTCGCAACCCGAAGACCGGCGAGGAAGTGCCGATCCTTCCCCGCCGCGTGCTCGTCTTCAAGCCGAGCAACGTGCTCAAGGACCATGTCAACGGCCGCGCCGGCGACGGTGTCGACGATGACGAGGACGAGTGAGATCTGACGATCCGTCCCGCTTCTCGTATCGTCGAGCGGGAATGGGTCCAGAGTAAATCTCCAGTGGACGTCACCACAGCCTCACGGCAACCGGGAGCTGTCCGGGGCGCCGAACTTTCGCCATGGACTTCCGTGACCTATCCAGCCACCAACCGTTGACCTGATTTTGAGCCGACTTCAGCGATGACCCTGGAAAAGCGCCCCGACGCCTTTCGCACCATCAGCGAGGTGGCGGAAGAACTCGACCTGCCGCAGCATGTCCTGCGCTTCTGGGAGACCCGTTTCTCCCAGATCAAGCCGCTGAAACGCGGAGGAGGGCGGCGCTATTACCGTCCCGAGGATCTCGATCTTCTCAGGGGAATTCGCCATCTCCTCTATGGTCAGGGCTTTACGATCAAGGGTGTTCAGCGCATTCTGAAAGAGCAGGGTGTGCACTACGTCATGGCCGTCTGGCGCTCGCCCGCCGATCCGGACGCCGTGTCGGCTCCGGCCGCCGTCTTCGCCGAAGGAGAGGACGACAACGGCGAAGAGCACGGCGACGACGGCGCTCAGTGGACGGCGGACCAGGACGACGTCGACCACCCTGCCGCAGGCGAGCCGCACGACGAGATGTCGGCCGCCCCACAGGGAGGTGCCCCCATGGCCTCGCGAAAGCCTCCGCAATCTTCGGCTCCGGCCGACCGCGACCTGTTCGCCCAGCGCCAGGCCCGCGAGGCGGAGGCCTCGGCTCTCGATCTCGCCAGACGGCTCGCTCCGCCCGTCGCGCCGGCCCGGCGGGACGAGCCGACCGAGGATCCGCTACCCTCCGGGATCCTGCCCGAGGATGCGCCGGCCCGGTCCGGCTTCCGTTTCATGGAGCGCCTGCGCGGCGGCGGCGGCGGCGAGGGGCCTGCGACCGGAAATCTGTCGCGCGAGGACATCCGCCGCCTGCAGTCGACTCTGTTCGAACTGCTCGAGTGCAAGCGCGTCCTCGACCAGACCCGTTGAGGCCGTTCAGGCCAGCGCACTCCGTCTCCGCGCCTCGATCGTCCGCCACCGCTTTGAGTGTTCCGGAGCACGGAGCCGCTCCTTTCATCCGTGTGAATGCGGATGGGCGTCGGCGGTCATTCGCGTGTCGGGCGTCGCCGCCCCCGATCTGTCGTCCCTCTTCGATCTCGTCGCCTTTCCGGCTGGAGTCTCGCCCGCTCCCCCGGCGAAGGACGTCGTCCGGACGCGCGAGGGCAGCTGCCTCCGCCGATTCCGGCGGTCGCGCACCGCTCGAGCAGCGATTTTCACACCGTTGAACCGGCCGGCCCGCGTCGGCCGGATCGCCGCTGGCGACCTGAACCGTTTAGCTTCCCGGCCCTCGCCGGAGGCAGTCGGCCGCTAAACCGTTTTTATTCCGTTCACGGTCGATCCGGCCGTTATTGCTGCGCCGCACCATCGCCATCTTCCAGGGCCGGCATTAAGAATTCCGCCTAGGGCAAGATTCGAGTAAATCACGGAAAACGCAAGAGAAATTAAATTCCTATCGACTTTGTCGCCAAAGGCCCGACACCCCCTCGACACAAAGTCCACACGGATCTGCAGGGCCATTAATTTCGCTATGCGAAAAATACATGCGGGACATGCACCGCCCCCTCTGTCGCAGGGAGGGGGGAGAGCGTATCTCAGGGCCAACGAAACGGGGCGCGGCAAGGACAACGTCCTGGTGAGCGACCCGGATCACCCGGTTCCAGATGAATGAAAGGATGAGCATCATGTTCGGCTCGATCGTCAAGAAGTACAACAACTACGTCCGCTTCCAGCAGACTTACAAGGAGCTGTCGCGTCTCTCCGAGCGCGAGCTCAACGACCTCGGCATCGCTCGCGCCGACATCGGTGCTCTTGCCCGCCAGGCTTCGCGCTGACGTCGTTAACGATCCGGTAACGGATCGGGAGCACAGTCGAATCACCGATCGAGAGCTCAGGCGCAAGGCGACCTCCTCCCCGCCCCAGGCCAGGCCTCGTGAGCCGCGACGATCTCCTCCCTCGTCGTGGCGACGTCCACGGATCTCCTCCCTCCGTGGATTGTATAGACGCCCACCGGATCCCTCCCCCGGTGGGCGTTTTTTTATGCGCGCGTCGGCGCCGAGTTCGCGGCGTCCGGGAGCCCCGCGAACGCCGTCACGTATCGTCGCGGAGGGCGGTTCCCGTCGCCCCCCGGCTTGATGTAGTGTCCGCCGCCATGACGAACACCGATTTCTCCCCCGTTCACATCGTCGGCGGCGGTCTCGCCGGCGCCGAGGCCGCCTGGCAGATCGCCTCCGCGGGCGTGCCCGTGGTGCTGCACGAGATGCGGCCGCACCGCACCACCGACGCCCACCGCACCGACGGCCTCGCCGAATTGGTCTGCTCCAACTCGTTCCGCTCCGACGACGCCGAAACCAACGCGGTCGGCCTGCTCCACGCCGAGATGCGCCTCGCCGGCTCGCTGATCCTGCGCTGTGCCGACGCCAACCAGGTCCCGGCCGGCGGCGCGCTCGCGGTCGACCGCGACGGCTTCTCGGCGGCGGTGACTGCGGCGCTGGCCGACCATCCGCTGGTGACGATCGAGCGAGGCGAAGTCGCCGGCCTTCCGCCGGAGGACTGGGGGAAGGCGATCGTCGCCACCGGCCCCCTGACCTCGCCGGCCCTCGCCGAGGCGATCCGCGCCCTCACCGGCGAGGACAGCCTCGCCTTCTTCGACGCCATCGCGCCGATCGTCCATTTCGAGAGCATCGACCTTTCCAAGGCCTGGTTCCAGTCGCGCTACGACAAGGTCGGGCCGGGGGGAACCGGCAAGGACTACGTCAACTGCCCGCTCGACCGCGAGACCTACGAGGCTTTCGTCCAGGGGCTGATCGACGGCGAGAAGACCGCCTTCAAGGAGTTCGAGGGCACGCCCTATTTCGACGGCTGCCTGCCGATCGAGGTGATGGCCGAGCGCGGCCCCGAGACGCTGCGCCACGGGCCGATGAAGCCGATGGGCCTCACCAACGCCCACCGGCCGGACGTCAAGCCCTACGCGGTGGTGCAATTGCGCCAGGACAACGCGCTGGGCACGCTCTACAACATGGTCGGCTTCCAGACGAAGCTGAAGTATGCCGAGCAGGTCCGCCTGTTCCGCACCATCCCGGGGCTCGAGAGCGCCGAGTTCGCCCGGCTGGGCGGCCTCCACCGCAACACCTTCCTCAATTCGCCGAAGCTGCTCGACGGTGCGTTGCGTCTGAAGGCGGCGCCGCGGCTGCGCTTCGCCGGCCAGATCACCGGCTGCGAGGGCTATGTCGAATCGGCGGCAATGGGCCTGCTCGCCGGACGCCTCGCCGCCGCGGAGGCCCGCGGCCGGCCGATCGACGCCCCGCCGCCGACCACGGCCTTCGGCGCGCTGCTCGGCCACATCACCGGCGGCCACCTCGCCGAGGAGGGACCGGGACCGCGCTCGTTCCAGCCGATGAACGTCAACTTCGGCCTGTTTCCGCCGGTCGAGGTGCCGAAGGAGCCGGGCAAGCGGCTGCGCGGCACCGAGAAGTCGATCGCCCGCAAGAAGGCGATGAGCGCGCGGGCGCTCGCCGATTTTTCGGCCTGGCTGCGTGCCATCGGTGATCCGCCGGCAGCGCGGGCGGCGGAGTGAGCCCGCTTGCGGGGCCGGGCGACTCCGTCCCGGGCCCGTCGGTTGCGCGTTGAAAATGCTCCGCCGGCCGCAAGGCTTGGCGAATCCCCGCCGCCGCCCTATGTGCGGACCGGGCGAGGGCGCCGGCGCGGCCGGCTTCGAGATGAATTCTGGAGAGACGATCATGGCTGGCGTGACCAAGGAAGAGGTGCTGGCGCGGCTGGCGAAGGTTCCGGGGCCGGACGGTGTGCGCGACATCGTCTCCGCCGGTGTCGTCTCCGACGTCTTCATCACCGGCGGCAAGGTGATGTTTTCGCTGACCGTTCCGGCCGAGCGCGCCCGCGAGCTCGAGCCGATGCGCACCGCCGCCGAAGCCGCCGTCAAGGCGATCCCCGGCGTCGAGAAGGCGACCGTGATGCTCACCGCCGAGCGCCGGCCCGGCGCCGCCGCGCCGCAGCGCCCGGCCCAGCCCCAGGGCGGTAACGGCCATTCCCACGCTCACGGCCACGGACACGGACATTCCCACACCCCGGCGACCGGCGGCACGCCGCAGAAGCCGGCCGTGCCCGGCGTCAAGCACATCATCGCCGTCGCGTCGGGCAAGGGCGGCGTCGGCAAGTCGACGACGGCGGTCAACCTCGCAGTGGCGCTGAAGGGCCTCGGCCTCTCGGTCGGCATCCTCGACGCCGACATCTACGGCCCCTCGCTGCCGCGTCTGATGGGCCTCTCCGGCCGGCCTGAAGTGGTGTCCGGCCGCACCCTGAAGCCGATGGAGGGCCACGGTCTCAAGGTCATGTCGATGGGCTTCCTCGTCGAGGAGGATACGCCGATGATCTGGCGTGGTCCCATGGTGATGTCGGCGTTGTCTCAGATGTTGCGTGAAGTCGCCTGGGGCGATCTCGACGTCCTCGTCGTCGACATGCCGCCCGGCACCGGCGACGCCCAGCTGACCATGGCCCAGCAGGTGCCGCTTGCGGGCGCGGTCATCGTCTCGACGCCGCAGGACCTCGCCCTGCTCGACGCCCGCAAGGGCCTCGCGATGTTCCGCAAGGTCGAGGTGCCGGTGCTCGGCATCGTCGAGAACATGAGTTATTTCGTGTGTCCGGACTGCGGCGGCCGCCACGACATCTTCGGCCACGGCGGCGCCCGCAAGGAGGCGGAGAAGCTCGGCGTTCCTTTCCTCGGCGAGGTGCCGCTGCACATGGCGATCCGCGAGAATTCTGACGCCGGACGTCCGGTCGCCGTCGCCGAGCCCGGCGGCGTCCATGCCCGGATCTACGAAGGCATAGCCTCGTCGGTCTGGGGCACGCTCACCGGTGCCGGCCCGGCCGGCCGGCGCGCCGCCCCGCGCATCGTCATCGAGTGAGAGGGTGATGGTGACGTCCCGGAGGTCGGGACGTCACGATCCCGGAGCGAAACCGGGAGAGCACCGCTCGTTCCGATCTCAGCCGTCGTTGGCCGAATTGAGTTCCTCCGGCCGCAGGCCGGCGTCGGCACCGCCCTCGCGAACCCGGAACCGCACGCCGGCGCCGTAGCCGTCGGCCGGCAGCAGCATGATGCCGGACCGCTCCAGCACCGCGCGCAGCCGCCCGGCCTCGTCGGCGGTCGGAAAGTCGGCACCGCGCTCGAAGCCCGTGATCGTCTCGCCGTCGAGGCCGCATTCGACGCCGAGCCGGTCGGCCGTCCAGTCGAGGAGGGCGCGGGCGGCGCGGATCTGGGCGGCGGAAATGGTCATCTCGGTCTCTCCCTCGACGGTCTCTGCGGTTTGTTCGACGGGCTCGAACGATGAGGATGTGGGGCGGGGCGGGGGTCGCGCAAGCGGCGTTTGCAGCTTTGTTTCGTCGGTGCCCGCATCTCCGTCCCGCCTCGACTGCGCCGCCGCACCGCCGTCAGGCCAGGTCCGGAGGGAAGGGCCTCCGCCGGTGTCGCCCGACGCGGCGCGTAAGGAGCAACGCGCAGTCGCCGGGGCGGGTCCGCCGATTGTGACATTTTCGCATCGCCCGGCGATGGGGGACGCGGATATCCGCCGTCGCCGCGGTTCGGAACCGGTTTCGACATCGTTCCACCACAAAATCCGGCGATCTCCATCGTCGTCCGGAGAGGATGGCGCGGCGCATGGCACCGGTGCCGGATCTCGGCCGAAGGTCGCGGAACATTAACCATTTTCCGCGCATTCTCGGCATCGGACGTGTCGCCGCCCCCGCGTCGGGGCTGTGACGGGACGCGACAGGCCGCCGGATGCGCGTGCACGGCCATGTGATCGCGGTTTCATTGGCGGACCTTGGCCCCCGTGCTAGGGTTTTCCATCCCTTCCCGAGTGGCGTGACGCGCGAAAGCTGGAGTTTCAGCAGTGAAGACCTCTAAGTTCGGTTTCTCCCCTTCCGTCGCCGGCGCCGGGTCGGTGTCCCGCCGTGCCGTTCTCGCCGGGATCGGCGGAGCCGCGGCTTTCGCCGCTTCGCCTGCGCTCGCCCAGCAGTTCGCTCTGGAGCAGGCCGAGTGGACCGACGGCTTCGACACCGCGATGCCGGAGCAGGCCAAGGTCCGCACCAATCTGCCGACCTTCGGCCAGGACACGCCCTATTACGTCGAGCAGGCGATCTCGCGCTATTACGACATCGCCTCCCGCGGCGGCTGGCCCTACGTCAACGTCGGCCAGCCCCTCAAGGTCGGCGTCAGCAGCCCGGACGTCGCCGTGCTGCGCCAGCGCCTCGAGATCTCCGGTGACCTCACCGCGGTCGGCGGCAACCCGGCCTCCTTCGACAGCTTCGTCGAACAGGGCGTCAAGCGGTTCCAGGCCCGCCACGGCGTGCGCGCCGACGGCGTCATCACCGCCGACGGCGAAACCATCAAGATGATGAACGTGCCGGCCGAGATGCGGCTGCGCCAGCTCGAGGTCAACCTCGTGCGCGTGCGCTCCATGTCGGGCTTCCTCGGCGATCGCTACGTCATGGTCAACGTGCCGGCGGCCGACATCGAGACGATCGAGAACGGCTACGTCCATTCGCATCACGCCGCCATCGTCGGCAAGATCGACCGCCAGACGCCGCTGCTGTCGACCCACATCACCGACATCAAGTTCAATCCCTACTGGACGGTGCCGGTCAGCATCATCAAGAAGGACGTCATTCCGATGGTCCGCAAGGACCCGGAATACCTGCGCAAGTTCAAGATCCGCATCTTCGATCGCTCCACCGGCGCCGAGGTCGACCAGAGCATGATCGACTGGAACACCGAGCAGGCGGCGAGCTACACCCTCCGGCAGGACCCCAACGAGCTCAACTCGATGGGCGCGGTGAAGATCAACTTCCCGAGCCCCGAGGGCGTCTACATGCACGACACCCCGTCGAAGACGCTGTTCGGTTCGAACTTCCGCTTCCACTCGTCGGGCTGCGTGCGCGTCCAGAACGTGCGCGAATACGTGACCTGGATCCTGAAGAACACGCCCGGCTGGGATTCCAACGCGGTCGACCTCGCCCTTCGCAACGGTGAGCGCCTCGACGCCGTCGTCGCCGACCGGGTCAACCTCTACTTCAACTACTTCACGGCCTGGGCCAACTCCGAGGGCGTCGTGCATTTCCGCGACGACATCTACGAGCGCGACGGCATCGACGTCGCGATGCGCTGAGCCCGGCGCCGCCGCTCCCGACTTCCGTTCATCCCGCCGCGGCCACCGCGGCGGGATTTCGTCGTGCGGGCGCCGGTGGACGGGGATACAGTCGTGCTGCGGGAGTGAAACGAAGCGAGGAACGCCGGGTGTCGCGGGCCCGCCCGGCCGGTGACGGCCGGCCCGCCATCGCCTGGATTTCATCCGCTGCGGCGATAATCGGCGGATAAACTCTTTTGCCACGGAAAAAGATGAGCGCCCCGGCTGCGGCGCTTCGTCGGGGTGGGGGACGATGACGGACGGGTGGCGCGGGGCGGTCTACTTCGAGTTCCAGGCGATCGGCCGGCAGGTCCGCGTCACCGCCATCGACGGCGCGACCGGCACCGAAGCCATTGTAATCGCTCCGATCGGCGCGGCGCGCGGCGACGTCGAGCGCCTCGCCCTGCGCAAGCTCGAACGGCGGCTGGAACTCGAGGGCAAGCTCTGACGCGGCCTCCCGCGCCGCCCGTTCGGACGCCATTGTTGTCGCTTCGCGCCAACTGCTGCGACGGACTGGCCGTTGTCGCGGCTTCGACGTCCATGATACTCCGGGGGACAGGAATGCCAGCCCGCGAGGCCCGGCCCCGGTGACGCTGCCCGCTGCGCGACGTCCGGTCCGGGACCTTTCGCAGGGGAGGCCGGCGGCCGGGCGTGAGCGCACCCACCGCCCGGTCGGCGGGCGCGGCGTTCGCGAAAACGCCTCGCGGTCTGGATCGTCCGAAACCTCGGACGCCGGGCCGCGGCGACGGGACATCTCTCACGAACAGACGGAACGTCCAAAATGTCCATGACCGAGAGTGCTGCCAGCAGCATTTTTCCTGACTTCTTCACCGGCAACCTGGCCGATTCCGATCCCGAGATGGCGTCTGCGATCGCCAAGGAACTCGGGCGCCAGCAGCACGAGATCGAACTGATCGCGTCGGAGAACATCGTCTCCAAGGCGGTGCTCGAGGCCCAGGGCTCGGTGCTGACCAACAAGTACGCCGAGGGCTATCCGGGCCGTCGCTACTACGGCGGCTGCCAGTTCGTCGACATCGCCGAGAACCTGGCGATCGAGCGCGTCACCAAGCTGTTCGGCTGCAAGTTCGCCAACGTCCAGCCGAATTCCGGCAGCCAGGCCAACCAGGGCGTCTTCCTCGCCCTCGCCAAGCCGGGCGACACCATCCTCGGCCTCGACCTCGCCTCGGGCGGTCACCTGACCCACGGCGCCAAGCCGAACATGTCGGGCAAGTGGTTCAATGCGGTCGCCTACGGCGTGCGCCAGCAGGACCAGCGCATCGACATGGACCAGGTCGCCGAACTCGCCCGCGAGCACAAGCCGAAGATCATCATCGCCGGCGGCTCGGGCTATTCGCGCATCTGGGACTTCGAGGCCTTCCGCAAGATCGCCGATGAAGTCGGCGCCTTCTTCCTGGTCGACATGGCCCACTTCGCCGGCCTCGTCGCCGCGGGCCTGCATCCCTCGCCGTTCCCGCACGCCCACGTCGCCACCTCGACGACGCACAAGACCCTGCGCGGCCCGCGCGGCGGCATCATCCTCACCAACGAGGAAGACATCGCCAAGAAGATCAACTCGGCGGTGTTCCCCGGCCTCCAGGGCGGCCCGCTGATGCACGTCATCGCCGCCAAGGCGGTCGCCTTCGGCGAAGCGCTGCAGCCCGATTTCAAGAGCTACATCAAGAGCGTCGTCGAGAACGCCAAGGCGCTCGCCGAGACGCTGCGCAAGGGCGGCCTCGAGATCGTCTCGGGTGGCACCGACAACCACCTGATGCTGGTCGACCTGCGTCCCAAGAGCGTCACCGGCCGCGCCGCCGAGGCCGCCCTCGGCCGCGCCAACATCACCTGCAACAAGAACGGCATCCCCTTCGACCCGGAAAAGCCGACCGTGACCTCGGGCATCCGCCTCGGCACACCGGCCGGCACCTCGCGCGGCTTCGGCATCGCCGAGTTCCAGGAAATCGGTGACATGATCATCACCGTTCTTGACGGCCTCGTCGTGAATGGCGAGGAAGGGAACGGCGATGTCGAAGCGGCGGTCAAGGAACGCGTCAAGATCCTGACCGACCGTTTCCCGATCTACAGCTGATCGGAGAACCCTCGGAGACCGCCGGATGCGATGCCCGTATTGTGGCGGTGACGAGACCCAGGTGAAGGATTCGCGGCCGACGGAGGACAATACCGCCATCCGTCGGCGGCGGGTCTGCGCGAGTTGCGGCGGCCGTTTCACCACCTTCGAGCGCGTGCAGCTGCGCGAGCTCGTGGTGCTCAAGCGAAACGGCCGGCGCGTTCCCTTCGATCGCGACAAGCTGATGCGGTCGGTCCAGGTCGCCCTGCGCAAGCGGCAGGTCGAACCCGAGCGCATCGAGCGCATGGTCAGCGGTATCGTCCGCCAGCTGGAGAGCACCGGCGAAACCGAGGTGACGGCCGAGCAGATCGGCCAGCTCGTCATGGAGGCCCTCAAGGGCATCGACGACGTCGCCTACGTCCGCTTCGCCTCCGTCTATCGCAATTTCCGCGAAGCCAAGGATTTCCGCGAACTGCTCGGCGAGCTCGCCGACCAGCCCGGCACGCTGCTGCGCGCGGCGGACGAGGAACCCGGGGCGTGAGCCGGCGGACAGCGCTGCGGCCCCTCCTGCACCCGCCGGCCGGCGCCTGTCGGTCCGCGCCGCGCGCGTGCGGCGCCGGCGCCGCTTCTCGCCATGGCTGAGCGACCCGATCCCGAACGCGATCGCCGCTTCATGGCCGCAGCCCTCGCCCTCGGCTGGCGCCACCAGGGCCTCGCCCTGCCCAATCCCTCCGTCGGCTGCATCCTGGTGCGTCCGGGCGCCGAACCCGTGGTCGTCGGCCGCGGCGTCACCGAGGCCGGCGGCCGGCCGCACGGCGAGGCGATCGCCCTGCGTGAGGCCGGCGAGGCCGCCCGCGGCGCAACCGCCTACGTCTCGCTTGAGCCCTGCGCCCACCACGGCCGCGCCGGCCCCTGTTGCGAGGCGCTGGCGGCGGCTGGCGTCGCCCGCGTCGTCACCGCGATGGAGGACCCGGACCCCCGCGTCGCCGGCCGCGGCCACGCCTTCCTCGCGGGTCGCGGCGTCGCCGTCACCGTCGGCGTACTCGAAAGCGAGGCGAGGGCGGCCCACGCCGGCCATGTCTCGCGCGTGCTGCGCCACCGGCCCCACGTGCTGCTGAAGCTCGCGGTCTCCGCCGACGGCCACATCGGCCGGCGCGGCGGCGGGCAGGTCGCGATCTCGGGGCCGGAATCGCGCGACTACGCCCACGTGCTGCGCGCCGAGAGCGACGCCATCCTCGTTGGCGTCGGCACCGCCCTCGCCGACGACCCGATGCTGACCTGCCGCCTGCCGGGCATGGAGCAGCGCACACCGCTGCGCGTGGTGCTCGACGGTTCCGCCCGCCTGCCGCCGTCGAGCCGGCTCGCCCGCAGCGCCCAGTCCTATCCGGTGATCGCCTTCGTCGGCCGCGAGGCGCCGGCCGAGCGCATCGAGGCGCTCAGGGCCGCCTTCGTCGACGTGCGCTACGCCGAAACCCGCTCCGGCCGGCTCGACCTTGCCGACGTCCTCGCCCAGCTCTCGACCATCGGCATCGGCCGGCTGATGGTGGAGGGCGGGGCCACCATCGCCCGGCGCCTCGTCGAGGCCGACCTCGTCGACGAGTTCCACCTCGTGCGCGGTACCGTCACCGTCGGCACCGGCGGCGTCCCCGCGCTCGCCGGCCTCGATCTCGACGCCGTCGTCGACACCTACGCCGTCGCCGACGAAAGACGGCTTGGTCGCGACCGCCTCGTCTGCTATCGCCGAAAGCGGTTCTCCGTGCGCGAGGCGGAGCGGGAACCGGCGTCTGCTCGAACGTCGCCCGCCGATCCGGCGACCGCTCTCCTCCGCAGGCTCACGCAAGGAAATCCAAGGCTCATGTTCACCGGTATCGTCACCGACGTCGGCGAAGTGCTCGCCGTCGAAGCCCGCGAGAGCGGCCTTCGCCTGCGCATCGCCTGCTCCTACGACCCCGACGCCATCGACCTCGGCGCCTCGATCGCCTGTTCGGGTCCGTGCCTCACGGTCGTCGCCAAGGGCAAGGGCAATCGCAACTGGTTCGACGTCGAGGCGTCGGTCGAGACCATCGCCCGCACCACCCTCGGCGACTGGAAGCCGGGGCGCAGGCTGAACCTCGAGCGGGCGCTGAAGCTCGGCGACGAACTCGGCGGCCACATGGTCACCGGCCATGTCGACGGCGTCTGCGAGGTGGTGGCGATCGCGAACGAGGGCGACATGCGCGCCCTGACCCTGCGCGCCCCCGCCGACCTCGCACCCTTCATCGCCGCCAAGGGCTCCGTCGCCCTCGACGGCACGTCGCTGACGGTCAATTCCGTCTCCGGCGACACCTTCACCCTGTTCCTGATCCCGCACACGCTCGCGGTCACCACCTGGGGCGAGCTCGCCGTCGGCGACCGCATCAACATCGAGATCGACATGATGGCGCGCTACCTCGCCCGCCTCGTCCAGGCCGGCGGAATTCCGGGCCTTCCGGCGGGCTGAGCGGGCAGGGGTACGGGCCGGGACCGCAGGGCTGACCTTCGGCCCGCTGATGCCGTCGGGGCTGGACAAAACGGCCCCGTCGTGGTCAATCACGGCACCGAATTTCCACAGAAAGCACGCCACCCATGGCCGACCGGGCGCCCCACCTCCTCGTCATCGACGCACGATTCTACAACGACCTCGCCGACGAGCTCTTCGCCGGCGCTTCCGAGGCGCTGGAAGCGGCCGGCGCCACCTTCGAGCGGGTTTCGGTGCCGGGTGTCCTCGAGATCCCGGCGGCGCTCGCCATGGCGCTCGACGCGGTCGACGAGGGCACAGCCGACTTCGACGGCTACGTGCTGCTCGGCTGCGTCATCCGCGGCGAGACCACCCACTACGACATCGTCGCCAACGAATCCGCCCGCGCCGTGATGAACCTCGTCATCGACGAGGGTCTCGCCCTCGGCAACGGCATCCTCACCGTCGAGAACGGCGACCAGGCCTGGGCCCGTGCCCGCCGCAGCGACAAGAACAAGGGCGCCGACGCCGCCCGGGCCGCTCTGGCGATGATCGAGCTGAGGACCAGATTCGGATCGTGACGACCATGACCGAACCGACCTCCCCGAAGGGCGAACGCCCGGCACCGCGCCCCGCCAACCAGCGCGGCGCCGCCCGGCTGTTCGCCGTTCAGGCGCTCTACCAGCTCGAGATGAGCGGGCAGGACGTGCTCGCCGTCGTCGCCGAATACGAGCAGTTCCGCCTCGGCCGCGAGATCGACGGCGTCGCCTACCGCGCCGCCGACCCGGCCTATTTCCGGGCGATCGTCGGCGGCGTCGTCGACGAGCAGCGCACCATCGACCCGATGGTCCACACCGCCCTCGTCGAGGACTGGCCGCTGAAGCGCGTCGACTCGACGCTCCGCGCCATCCTGCGCTGCGGCAGCTGGGAACTGCTGCGCCGCAAGGACGTGCCGGGCCGGGTGATCATCACCGAATATCTCGACGTCGCCCGCGCCTTCTACGAGGAGGACGAGCCCAAGCTCGTCAACGGCGTGCTCGACCGCATCGCCAAGCAAGTGCGTCCGGAGGAGTTCGGCGGGGCACCGCGGTGAGCGGCACCGGCACCGACGGCGACCGGCTGCCGGACGAATTCACGCTGATCGCCGACGTCCTCGCCCCGCTCGCCGCCGACCCGGCCGCCTTCGGCCTCGGCGACGACGCCGCCGCGCTTTCCCCGCCGCCGGGATGCGACCTCGTTCTCACCAAGGACCTGCTCGTCGCCGGCGGCCATTTCTTCGCCGACGATCCCCCCGACGCCATCGCCCGCAAGGCTCTGCGGGTGAACCTCTCCGACCTCGCCGCCAAGGGCGCCCGGCCGCTCGGCTATCTGCTCGGCCTCGGCCTGCCCCGTGATTTCACCGCGTCGTGGATGCGCGATTTCGCGCGCGGCCTCGCCTCCGATCAGACGGCCTACGGCATCACCCTCTACGGCGGCGACACCGTCGCGGCGCCGGAGCGGCTGACCCTGTCGGTGACGGCGATCGGCGCCGTGCCGGCCGGCCGCATGGTGCCGCGCGGCGGCGCCCGGCCGGGCGACCTCGTCGCCGTCACCGGGACGATCGGCGACGCCGCCCTCGGCCTCCAGCTCCGCCTCGACCCCGCGCTCGCGGACCGCCTGGGCCTCACCGCCGGCGCGCGCTATCACCTGCTCGACCGCTACCTGCTGCCGCGCCCGCGCAACGCCTTCGCCGCCGCGCTGCTCGCCGGCGCGCGGGCGGCGATGGACGTCTCCGACGGCCTCGTCGGCGACCTCGCCAAGATGGCGAAGGTTTCGGGCGTGCGCATCGTCGTCGACGCCGGCGCCGTGCCGCTGTCGGAGGCCGCGGCCGAGGCCGTCGCCGCCGACGCCGGCCTGCTTTCCGTCGCGCTCACCGGCGGCGACGACTACGAGATCGCCTTCGCCGCCGGCGCCGAGGCGATGGCGGGTCTTCTCGCCGCCGCCGACGAGGCCGGTTGCGGCGCCCGTGTGGTCGGCCGCGTCGAGGCCGGGCAGGGGATCGCCGTCGAAGGAGCCGACGGTCTCGATCCTGCGAATGCTTCCTTCTCCCATTTCTGAGGACGCTGCGATGCGCACGATGGCCGCTGGACCCGCCGCCGACGCCCCGGCCAAGCGCATCGCCTGGACCCTCGCCGCCGCCGCGGCGATCGGCGGCGGCGCCAACCCGGTAGCGATCGGCCTCGGCGGCGTCATCGGCGAGTCTCTGCTCGCGGAGGACAAGTCGCTGGCGACCCTGCCGGCGACCGCCTTCATCGTCGGCAACGCCGTCCTCGCCGCCCCGGCGGCGCTGCTGATGGCCCGCACCGGCCGCCGCTTCGGTTTCGTCTCCGGCTCCCTGCTCGCCGCCGCCTCCGCCGCCCTCGCCGTCGCCGGCCTGGCGCTGCACTCGTTCCTGGTCTTCTGCCTCGCCACCGCCGGCCTCGGCGCCGCCAACGCCTTCGCCCAGCAGTATCGCTTCGCCGCCGCCGACGCCTCGGCCCCGACCTTCAAGCCGAAGGCGATCTCGATCGTGCTGATCGGCGGCATCGTCGCCGGCGTGATCGGGCCGCAGGCGATGATCGTCGGCCGCAACCTCCTCGATCTGCCCTACGCCGGCACCTTCGCGATCGTCGTCGCGCTCGCGCTCGCTTCGGCCGCCGTGCTCTCGACGCTGAAGGTGCCGCCTCCGCCGCCGCGAAGCGCCGACGGGCGGAGCGGCAGGCCGCTCGCCGCCATCCTGCTGCGGCCGCAGTTCATGGTCGCCTTCACTTGCGCCGTCGCCTCCTACGCGCTGATGAGCCTCGTGATGACCGCCTCGCCGCTGGCGATGATCCACCACCATCACAGTCACGGCGACGCGGCGCTCGGCATCCAGTGGCACGTCATCGCCATGTTCGCGCCGAGCTTCTTCACCGGCTCGCTGATCGCCCGCTTCGGCAAGGAGGCCGTGGTCGGCGCCGGCCTCGCGCTGATCGCCCTCGGCGCCGTCGTCGCGCTGTCGGGCACCGGGGTTGCGCACTTCTGGACGTCGCTGATCCTGCTCGGCGTCGGCTGGAACTTCGGCTTCGTCGGCGGCACCGCCATGGTCGCGGACTGCTACCGGCCCGAGGAGGCCGCCAAGGTTCAGGCCGCCAACGAGGTGCTGCTGTTCTCGATCGTCTCGCTGGCTTCGTTCTCGTCTGGCAAGATCCTGACGGCGAGCGGCTGGGACACGATCAACCTGCTGGTCTTTCCGGTGGTCGGCGGCTGCCTCGTGCTGCTCGCCGGCATGCGCTTCCTGCCGCGCCGCGACGTCGCCTGAGCCCGTCGCCGCCCGCTGGCCGGGCGGGGCTTTTCGGCGCGTCGTTCGATTTCGCCGGCGTGGGTGGTTCCACCCGTCGCCCGCTTGTTCTAAAGCTCTGCGCGTGTGCCCCTCCGAGCGCGGACGAGGCATGCGCCATCCCGACAGCCACCGACGACAGAGGACGCCATGGCCGACGACGAGCCGACCGCGCCCGAAGGGCATCCCGTGCCCGTGGTGGCGGAGGAGATCGCCTTCCGCGACGAGGACGGCGAGATCACCCGGGAGTATTACGAAGCCCTCGTCGAGGCGGTCGAGGCCCGTGACGCCGACCGCGTCCGCACCCTCGCCGGCGACCTGCACGAGACCGACACCGCCGACCTGCTCGTCGCCCTGCACGCCGACGACCGCGCGCCCTTCGTCACCCTGCTCGGCAAGGACTTCGACTTCACGGCGCTGACCGAGGTCGACGAATCGATCCGCGTCGCGCTGCTCGAGGAACTGCCGACCGAGGCGGTCGTCGAGGGCGTGCGCGAGCTCGACAGCGACGACGCCGTCTACATCCTCGAAGACCTCGACGAGGCCTACAAGGACGAAATCCTCGCCCAGCTGCCGATCCCCGACCGGCTCGGCATCCAGCGCAGCCTCGACTATCCGGAAGAATCCGCCGGCCGGCGGATGCAGACCGACTTCATCGCCCTCGCGCCGTTCTGGACGGTCGGCCAGACCATCGACTTCCTGCGCAATCAGGAGGAGCTGCCGGAGGACTTCTACGAGCTCTTCGTCATCGATCCGGCCTTCCGCCTGCTCGGCACGATCTCGCTCAACCGGCTGCTCCGGGCCAAGCGCCCGACCAAGATCGCCGACCTCATGTCCGAGACCAGCCACCCGGTGCGGGCGAGCGAGGACCAGGAGGAGGTCGCCCGCATCTTCGAGCGTTACAACCTGCTCTCCACCGCCGTCGTCGACGACGGCGGCCGGCTCGTCGGCGTGCTGACCATCGACGACATGGTCGACGTCATGAAGCAGGAGGCGGAGGAGGACCTGCGCGCGCTCGCCGGCGTCGGTGACGAGGAACTCTCCGATTCGGTGATCTCCACCGTCCGCGGACGCTTCGTCTGGCTCTTCGTCAATCTCGGCACGGCGCTGCTCGCGGCCTCGGTGATCTCGATGTTCGAGGCGACCATCGGCAGCCTCGTCGCCCTCGCGGCGCTGATGCCGGTGGTCGCTTCGATGGGCGGCAACGCCGCCTCCCAGACCATGACCGTCGCCGTGCGGGCGCTGGCGACCCGCGAGATGGACCGGCGCAACGCCTGGCGCACCGTCGGCCGCGAAGTGACCGTCGGTGCCATCAACGGTTGCCTCTTCGCGCTGCTGATGGGGGTCGCCGTCGGCGTGTGGTTCGCAGACGCCGAACTCGGCGGCGTCATCGGCGCTGCACTGATTATTAACCTTGTCGTGGCAGGTCTTGCAGGAATTCTGATCCCATTGGTCCTCGACCGACTGAACGTCGACCCCGCGGTCGCTTCCAGCGTGTTCGTGACGACGGTGACCGATGTGGTAGGCTTCTCTGCTTTCCTGGGGCTCGCGACATGGTTCTTGATCGGCTGATCCGCACCGTCACCACGTCCTTCGCAAAGATGCGGCCGGGCCGGGCCCTTCGCGTTTTCGGGCGTCTTGCGACGGTGGCGGGCGCCGCGTCCCTGCTCGGCGCCTGCGCGCTGTTCGATTTCGAGGAGCCCGGTCCGCACGACTATCCGGTCCAGGGCATCGACGTCTCCAAGTACCAGGGCGAGATCGACTGGCGCGCGGTCAAGGCGGCGGGTATCGCCTTCGCCTACATCAAGGCCACCGAAGGTGGCGACCACTCCGACGTCAAGTTCCAGCAGAACTGGCAGGCCGCCAAGGCCGCCGGCGTGCGTCACGGCGCCTATCACTTCTACTTCTTCTGCCGCACGCCGGAGGAGCAGGCGTCCTGGTTCATCCAGAACGTGCCCTACGATCCGACCGCGCTGCCGCCCGTGCTCGACATGGAGTGGTACCACGACAGCAAGACCTGCAAGCGGGTGCCGAGCCGGACCGAAATCCACGCCGAGATGAAGACCTTCCTCGACATCGTCGAGCGCTACTACGGCAAGCGGCCGATCATCTACGCCACCGTCGACTTCCATCGCGACCGCCTCGTCGGCGCCTTCAACGACTATCCGATGTGGCTGCGCTCGGTGGCCGGGCATCCCTCGCTGCGCTACGGCGACCGCAAGTGGGCGCTCTGGCAGTACACCGCCACCGGCCGCGTCGCCGGCATCAGGGGCAATGTCGACCGCAACACCTTCGACGGCTCGCACCGCGATTTCGAGCGCTTCCTCGCCGCCCTCCAGATCGACGTTCCGACCGCCTCGGTGAGTCGTCCCGCGCGCTTCTCTTTCTTCGACTGAGAAAATCCCACGGCCTTCCGTCCAAAGCATCTGATTCTGCGGCGGTTTCGAGGATGCATCCCTCGCTGCCGCCGACGGTTGCCCCCGGCCGAGGAATTGGGCTAGTGTCCGCGCCAAAGGCGTCGCCGCGCGGGTCCTCCCTCCCGTGGCGCGATGCCGGTCGGCTCGCTCGCCCGCCCCTCGGGGGCGTACCGCGACGGGCCGGATCGCCTCCGACCAACGGGTGAAGCAGTCTCATGAATTCAGATCGCTACGCGGAATTTTCCCGTTCCCGCCTCGACGACGAGGACGAAGACGAGAAGTCCGGGAAGAAGGAGCCGGCGGCGCCCCAGGTCGACAAGTATCTGTTCAAGGCGCGCACCGTCCTCATCACCGGCGGCATCACCCAGGATCTCGCCCGCGACGTCACCGCGCGCCTGCTGGCGCTGTCGGAGGCCTCGTCCGATCCGATCACCGTGATCGTGTCCTCGCCCGGCGGCCACGTCGAATCCGGCGACATGATCCACGACATGATCCGCTTCGTGCCGGCGCCGGTGAACATGATCGGCACCGGCTGGGTCGCGAGTGCCGGTGCGCTGATCTATGTCTCGGTGCCGGTGGAGCGGCGTTTCTGCACGCCGAACACCCGCTTCCTGCTGCACCAGCCGTCCGGCGGCGCCGGCGGCCAGGCCACCGACATCGAGATCCAGGCCCGGGAGATCATCAAGATGCGCGAGCGCCTCAACCAGATCTTCTCGGCCGCCACAGGCCAGCCGCTGGAGCGGATCGCCAAGGACACCGACCGCGACTACTGGATGGGTCCCGAGGAGGCGATCGCCTACGGCCTCGCCGGCCGCGTCGTCAACTCGGCCGCCGACGTTTCCTGACCCGTTTCTTCCCGGCCGGCCCGGCGCCAGCGCCCGGCCGGCCGTCGTGCTCGTCTCGCCGGCCGCCCGCGCGCCGGCCTTCCGATCCGGGAGAGGCTGATGACCGGTTTTCGCAATCTCAGGCGGCAGATGGTCCGCCTGTTGTCCGTCGCGGCCGTGGGTGCCGCCGCCCTCGTGCTCGTCGACCAGCTCGGCGCCCACGCCCAGTCCGCCGGCCCATACGACAGCCGCTTCACCACCTATCAGGCGCCCTCGGGCGTGCCGATGCGGGCCGCCATGGATGCGGGCTCGGCGGTCAAGGCCACCATTCCCTCGGGCGCCAAGGGCATCGTCCTGCGCTGGTGCCGTCCGGAGTTCAGCTTCGGCGACTGGCAGTTCGGCGGGGCCAAGGTGCAGCGGGCCTTGCTCGACCGAGCCTGGTGCGAGGCGTCGTGGAACGGCAACGTCGGCAACGTCCAGGGCAAGATGCTCGCCCCGGAATGAAACCGCGGCGGCGTTGATCCGCCTGATCCGCCCGATGGATCCTCCCGAACGGCCCGGCGCCGCGCCGGCTGGGGCGGGCGAGGGGACATGGATACGGCGCCGCGCCCGTCCGCCGGCACGCGGCAGGGATAAGGCGCCCGATGTTCTTCGTCCTCTCGAAGCTGGTGTTCCTCTTCCTGCGGCCGTCGAACCTCATCGTCCTGCTGCTGTTCGCCGGAGTCGTGCTGCGCCATCTCGACTGGCCCCGCTTCGGCGCCGCGGTCGGCGGCCTCGGGCTGGTGCTGCTCGTCGCCTGCGGCTGGGGCGGCGTCTCCACCATCGCGCTCTGGCCGCTCGAGAACCGCTTCCCCGCCAGCCCGCCCCTCGCCGGGCCGCCGACCGGCATCATCGTCCTCGGCGGGGCGATCGACACCGACCTGTCCTCCGGCCACGGCAGCATCGAGTTCACCGACGGAGCCGAGCGCGTTATCGCGGCGACGGAACTCGCCCGCGACTATCCGAACGCCCGCCTCGTCTACACCGGTGGCTCCGGATCGTTGTTCGGCGGCGCGGGGGAGGCGGAGTTCGGCCGCCGGCTGTTCACGCTGTTCGGCATCGCGCCGGAGCGGATCGAGATCGAGAGCGCCTCGCGCAACACCCGCGAGAACGCCGCCTTCACCCGCGACCTCGTCAGGCCGAAACCGGGCGAGACCTGGCTGCTCGTGACCTCGGCCTATCACATGCCCCGGGCGGTCGCCGTGTTCCGCCGCGCCGGCTGGACCGGCCTCGTGCCCTGGCCCGTCGACTTCCGTACCTCGCCGCAGGACACCGTGCTCGGCGGGCGCTACGCCGCCGACGGCCTGTTCCTCACCGACATCGCCATCAAGGAATGGGTCGGCCTGCTGGCCTATCGTTTCGCGGGCTATACCGACGAGGTGTTGCCGGCACCCGTCGCCGCCGGGCCGTGACGGCGGCGCGACGGTTCAGCCCTCGCCGCCGGGCTCCGCCCGGCCGAGACGGTAGACGCCGACGAGGTCGTCCGGTTCGATCGGCTTGCCCTTGCGCAGGATCGCGATCTCACCGGCCCGCGCCAGCGCCAGCGCCTGGATGCGGATCTGCTTCATCAGCAGCCGCCATTTCGCCGGCTCCGGGCCGGCTAGCGCCCGCGCCACGTCGTCGGGACTGACGGAGCGCGGGCTCGAGGAAACGAGGGTGCGGATCGCCTCGGCGACCGCGGCGTCGGAATGGGACATGGAGCATGCTCTTTGCGGGGTGGCGGACTCAGTCCCGCACCGTCCGACTCGCCTTCGACAGGAATTGCCGGCGGACGAGGACGGCGAGGACGAGGCTCGACGAGACGATGAGGGCGATGCCGCCGAGGAACCAGCCGAGATAGCCGATCGACAGGAAGAACGCACGCAGGCCCCGGTTGAAATGCCGGCCGGCGAGAATGTTGATCGTCGCCGCCCGCTCGATCGCCAGTTCCATCTCGGCGGTGCCGACTTCGGTGCGCGGCGGCAGCGCGCCGATCAGGATCGAGCAGTAGTTGAAGAGGCGGTAGGCCCAGCCGAACTTGAAGAAGGCGTATGCGTAGATCAGCATCAGCCCCATCACCTTGATCTCCCAGGTGGCCCGGTCGAAGGCGAGGGGCAGGGGAATGTCGGCGACCACCTCGACCACCCGGTCGGCGGCGTTGAGCAGGGCGAAGCAGCCGCCGATGGCGAGCAGCGACGTCGAGGCGAAGAAGGCCGTGCCGTTCTGAAGGCCGGCGATGATCTGGGTGTCGATCATCCTGAGATCCCGCGCCGCAGCATTGCGGATCCACGCCATCCGCTGCCGGTTCATCGCGACCGTAAGCGACGTCCGCCCGGCGCTGCGGCCCTCGACGACAACGTTGAAGAACAGCCAGATCGCCAGCAGCCAGACGACCGCGACCGCGTCGATGATGGTGAAGAGCGAAAGGCCGGTCATGGCTCTGTGATAGGCTCCCGGGTCGAGGGACGAGGCCGTGCGAGACTAGACCATCGCCGCGTGGGCCTCCATGGGGCGTCGGCGGGCCCGGCGCGAAAAGACGGCGGATCAGGATCTTGGCGGTGTTCGCCGTCCGCCCACCGGGACCGGCCGCCGCTGCGGGGTCGCATCCCCGCGCGCCCCGGCCTCTCGGCCGACGGTGCGGGTGCCGGAACGTCCAATTCATCAATGTGTTCGAAATCTGGCGAAAATCTGGTGGATATGGGTCGAATTCCGCTACGCCGGCTTTCGGCCCAAAGCCTTGGAATTAAGGTTATGTTTACCTTATCCCTGCAATTTTCGCATGGCCGGGCCGACTTTCGCCCCTTGCCGGGCATAGGGAAGACGGCTAGAGGATGCCTGTCCGGTCATGAATGCGGTTGCAACGCGGCAAAAGCGCAGCGACGATCGTTAACGACGACCGGCCGAATGGAGCATAGGTCAACATGGACGAGCACGTACGCAAGTCTTGCTGGGGCGTGACCACCTGGACGGTCGTGGCCCTCGGGAGTGTTCTGGTTCTGGCGTATCTTCTGGGCGGCGCCGAAGCCGTCGCCGTGGCCGCCAACTGAGAGACCGGCCGGGCTGACGCCCGAACCGGCAGGACGAGCAGGATTTTGAAGGCGCTGCCGGGGGGGCGGCGCCTTCTTTGTTTCGGGGGAGCAATTCGGACGGGGCGCGAGGGGTTATGGCGGTGGCGTCGGACACGACAGCGCCGGATCACGACGGACCGCGCGGCGTCGGCACCCTGGCAAGATCCTCTCCGTCGTCATGTCCGCGCACGCGCAAATCCAGCCCTCCGCGGGGCAGCCCTCGCGACCGGCGCCCAAGCCTCTGGCTGATGAACGAAATCGCCGGCCGTTCCCCTGCCGCCCACTGGAGTCCCGCCTTCGCCGAAATGACGGCGGAGAGGACTGTGCGGAACGTGCGACAGCAAAGGCGGGGCGGTCGTGTTGAACACCCCGTGGCCTCACACCCGCTTGCGCACGAAGCTGCCGGGAGCGTCCTCGATGACGTTGTAGCGGCCGCCGCCGATGCGGCGGGCCTTGACCTCGGTCGGGTCCATCTCCCGCAGCCAGGCGTCCCAGGCGGGCCACCACGAGCCGGGGGTTTCGGTCGCCTTCTCCACCCAGTCGGCATATTCACCCTCGACCGGCCCGCCGGTCCAGTACTGATACTTGTTGCGCGCCGGGGGGTTGACGACGCCGGCGATATGACCGGAGCCGGAGAGCACGTATTTGACCGGGCCGCCGAACAGCTTCGAGCCGTTGAACACCGACTGCGGCGGCGCGATGTGGTCCTCTTTCGTCGCGAGATTGAAGATCGGCACCGTCACCTTCGAGAGGTCGAGCTTCTGGCCGGCCACCACCATCTCGCCCTTGGCGAGGTTGTTCTCGAGGTAGCAGTTGCGCAGGTAGAAGGAGTGGTTCGCCGCCGGCATGCGCGTGGAATCGGAGTTCCAGTAGAGCAGGTCGAAGGGGAAGGGGTCCTTGCCGCGCATGTAGTTGTTGATGAAATACGGCCAGATCAGATCGTTCGCGCGAAGCGAATTGAACGCCGCCGCCATCTTCGAGCCGTCGAGATAGCCCTTGGCCGCCATCCGGCCTTCCAGAATCTTGATCTGGACCTCGTCGACGAAGACCTTGAGGTCGCCGGCGTCGGTGAAGTCGACCTGGGTGGTGAACAGCGTCGCCGAGGCGATGCGCTCGTCCCCGACCGCCGCGCAATAGGCCAGTGTCACCGCCAGCAGCGTGCCGCCGACACAATAGCCGACGGTGTCGACCTGCTTGGAGCGCGTCACCTTGCAGGCGACGTCGACGCCGGTGAGGATGCCCTCGAGCATGTAGTGCTCGAAGCTCTTGTCGGCGTGGCGCTCGTCCGGGTTGACCCAGGAGATCACGAAGACGGTGTGGCCCTGGTCGACCGCCCACTTGATGAAGGATTTTTCCGGGGTGAGGTCGAGCACGTAGTATTTGTTGATCCACGGCGGCACGATGACGATCGGCCGCTTGCGCACCTTTTCGGTGGTCGCCGCATACTGGATGATCTGGCAGACGTCGTTCTCGTAGATGACGCTGCCCGGCGTCAGAGCGAGATTTTCGCCGACCTTGAACTTCGAGACGTCCGACTGGCGGATCTTGAGGTCGCCGCCGCCGGCCTCGATGTCCTCGGCCATCATCGTCAGGCCGCGCACGAGATTCTCGCCGTTCTCGGCGAGGGTGGTGCGCAGCAGCTCCGGATTGGTCAGGACGTAGTTCGAGGGCGACAGGGCGGCGATCAGCTGGCGGACGTAGAACTCGGCCTTGTGCTTGGTGTGCGGATCGATCTCGCCGGCCTCGTCGACCATCTGCTCGGCCCAGCGGCTGCCGATCAGGTAGGCCTGCTTGAGGAAGTCGAAGAACTGGTTCGAGGTCCAATCCTCGTCGGTGAAGCGCTTGTCGGTCGGGTGCGGTGTCGCGACGTCCGGCGCATTCTCGCCCATCGCCCGGCGCAGCGAGGTTTGCCAGAGCTCCATGAAGCCTCCGGCCAGCCGCGACTGGGCGTCGACGAGCCGGGCCGGATCGCGCATCCAGTAGTCGCCGACCTGCGCCAGCGTCTTCACGACCTCGGTGATCTCGTCGGCGAGGACCGCCTTGGCCTCGCCCTTCTCGCGCGGCTCGACATAGGCGGCGGCGGCCTTGCCTCCCGCCTCGATCATCGCGGCGACGTTCTGGGCGAAGGTTTCGGGGTTGTTGACGATGTACCGCAGCAGCGGATTCGTCTCGGGGCCTTTGCGGTCCTCTGTCATGAGCTCGGTCGCTTCCTCGCCTCTTTTCATCTCCAGTTTGCATGATACGTTGCCCCAGCCAAGTCAGGAATCCCGTGCATGACGGATGTCGGTGCATCCGATATGCGGGGCGTGGCTCCGGCGTCACGGGGACGGCCCGATCCGGGCGAGGGGGAGGGCTGACGTGAAACATTCGAACCGGCGATCGGCCCGCCGCGCGGGACCGTATCTCGCCCTCGCGATCGCTCTGTCCACGCTCGTCGGCGCCTGTGCCAGCGGTCCGTCCGACTTCGCCGACCTCGCCGCCGTCGAGGCCGGCGAGCCGCAGCCTAAGGTCGTCAAGTCCGCAGCCGAGGCGGACGCCAGTCGCGACCGTCTGCTCCGCCAGGCCCGCAGCCGGGCCGGGGCGGCGGACGGCGCCGACGCCGTCCTTCCGCCGGCGATGGCCCTCGCCCTGATCCGCCAGCAGCAGGAGGACGAAGCCCGCCGGCTTCTCCTCGAGACGAACCCCGACCTCGCCGCGCAGATGCCGGCCGAGCCGCTGCCCGAGGAGGCTGCGCCGCCTGCGCGTTAAGGCCGGACCGTCGCGGGGTCCTCGCGCTTTCGCCTTCGCCGGAAAAACTGTCGCGCCCCGGCCCGGGACGTGATGCCCTCTCCCGGTGCGCTGCGAAGGATGGTAGACAGCCCGATGCGAGATGCGCCGGACCGTGCCCGGTTCCGCGCAGGATTCGCAGGATCGCGACGCCGCGGCCGGGCTTTCGGCCACGGGCGGCCGCGTCCCCGGCTCCGCGACGGGCGCCGCGCCGGTCTCCACTCGGGAACTTGAGAAATGGCCACGGACGAATTCCACAAGATCAGGCGGCTTCCGCCCTACGTCTTCGAGCAGGTCAACCGGCTGAAGGCGAGCGCGCGAGCAGCAGGTGCGGATATCGTCGACCTCGGCATGGGCAACCCGGACCAGCCGACGCCGCGCCATATCGTCGAGAAGCTGATCGAGACCGTCCAGCGCCCGGACACCCACGGCTATTCGGCCTCGCGCGGCATCAGCGGCCTGCGCCGCGCCCAGGCGGCCTACTATGGCCGTCGCTTCGGCGTGAAGCTCAATCCCGACACCCAGGTGGTGGCGACGCTCGGCTCCAAGGAAGGCTTCGCCAACATGGCCCAGGCGATCACCGCGCCGGGCGACGTGATCCTCTGCCCGAACCCGAGCTATCCGATCCACGCCTTCGGCTTCCTGATGGTCGGCGGCGTGATCCGCTCGATCCCGGCCGAGCCGGGGCCGGATTTCTTCCGCGCGCTGGAGCGGGCGGTGATGTTCTCCACCCCGAAGCCGATCGCGATGATCCTGTGCTATCCGTCGAACCCGACGGCGGTGGTGGTCGACGTCGATTTCTACAAGGACGTCGTCGCCTTCGCCAAGAAGCACGACATCTTCGTCCTCTCCGACCTCGCCTATTCGGAGATCTATTTCGACATCGCCCCGCCGCCCTCGGTGCTGCAGGTGCCGGGCGCCATGGACGTCTGCGTCGAGTTCACTTCGATGTCGAAGAGCTTCTCCATGGCCGGCTGGCGCATGGGCTTCGCCGTCGGCAACGAGCGCCTGATCGCCGCGCTCGCCCGCGTGAAATCCTATCTCGACTATGGCGCCTTCACCCCGATCCAGGTCGCGGCCACCGCCGCGCTCAACGGCTCGGAGGAGTGCATCGACGAGGTCCGCCAGGTCTACCGCCGACGCCGCGACGTGCTGGTCGAGAGCTTCGGCCGGGCCGGCTGGAAGATCCCGGTGCCGCAGGCCTCGATGTTCGCCTGGGCGCCGCTGCCGGAGAAGTTCCGCGAACTCGGTAGCCTCGAGTTCTCCAAGCTGCTGATCGAGAAGGCCGACGTCGCGGTCGCTCCGGGCATCGGCTTCGGCGAGGACGGCGACGGATACGTCCGCATCGCCCTCGTCGAGAACGAGCAGCGCATCCGCCAGGCCGCCCGCGGCATCCGGCGCTTTCTTGAAACCGCCGACGAAACCATGCACAACGTCATCCCGATCAACGCCCACCGCTGATCGGACCGTTTCCCGCCTCGACACGGGGTCGGCCGGACGCGGCCGGCCCGGTGTCGTCGCGAGGGCAGGGCGGCCGGGGCCGGCGCCCCGCCGGTCGCGTGCATCGATTTCTGCAGTTCAAGGGTACCCATGACCAAACCGCTCAAACTGGGTCTCGCCGGGCTCGGTACCGTCGGGTCTTCGCTCTTCGGCCTCATCGCCCGCGAGAGCGAGGCGCTGGCGACCCGGGCCGGCCGGCCGATCGAGGTCGCGGCGGTCTGCGCCCGCAGCCGCGGCCGCAACCGCGGCATCGACATCTCGGCCGCGACCTGGCACGACGATCCGGTGGACCTCGCCCTCGACCCCGAGGTCGATCTCTTCGTCGAGCTGATGGGCGGCGAAGGCGGTGCGGCGGAGGCCAGCGTGCGCGCCGCACTCGGCGCCGGCAAGCCGGTGGTCACCGCCAACAAGGCGCTGCTCGCCCGCCACGGCGTCGACCTCGCCGGCCTCGCCGAGCAGAAGGGCGTCGCCCTCGGTTACGAGGCAGCGGTCGCCGGCGGCATCCCGATCATCAAGGCGATGCGGGAGTCGCTGTCGGGCAACCGCATCAGCCGCGTCTACGGCATCCTCAACGGCACCTGCAACTACATCCTGACCCGGATGGAGAAGGAGGGCCTCTCCTTCGACGCCTGCCTCGCCGAGGCCCAGCGGCTCGGCTACGCCGAGGCCGACCCGACCTTCGACGTCGACGGCTTCGACACCGCCCACAAGCTCTCGATCCTGACCAGCCTCGCCTTCGGCACGAAGATCGACGCCGAGGCGGTCTACGTCGAGGGCATCCGCGCGATCACCATCGCCGACATCGAGGCGGCCGACGAACTCGGCTACCGCATCAAGCTGCTCGGCGTCGCCCGGCGTACCGAGACCGGCATCGAGCAGCGCGTCCACCCGACCATGGTGCCGAAGTCCTCCGCCGTCGCCCGCACCGACGGCGTTCTCAACGCCGTCGCCGTCGACGGCGACCTCGTCGGCGAAGTGGTGCTCGTCGGCCCCGGCGCCGGCGGCGACGCCACCGCCTCTTCGGTGATCGCCGACGTCGTCGACATCGCCCGCGGCCAGCGCCTGCCGGTCTTCGGCCGCCCGGTCGCCCGGCTCGCCGACTACGTCCAGTCCGACATGCACGCGCACGAGGGCGGCTATTACGTCCGCCTGACGGTGCTCGACCGCCCCGGTGCCTTCGCCGCCATCGCCGCCCGCATGGCGGAGAACGGCATCTCGCTGGAATCGATCGTCCAGCGCCGGCGCAAGCCGCGCACGGACGCGCCGGCGAGCGCCGTGCCGGACGATCCGCAGCCGGTCATCCTCGTCACCTACGCGACGACCGAGGACCAGATCCGCGCCGCGCTCGACGCCATCGAGGCCGACGGCCACATCGCGGCGCCGCCGCGTCTGATCCGGATCGAGGAACTGTCGAAATGACGGCCGTCGGCGGCGCCCCGCTGCGCCGCTCGACCTTTCTGCTGCTGGTCTTCGGGTATTTCGGCCTGCATCTCGTCATCCGCACCCTCGAGCCGGCCTGGCTCGGGCTCGACGACGCCGAGCAGTTCGTCGCGGCGCAGGACTGGGCCCTCGGCTACGGCCCGCAGCCGCCGCTCGCGACCTGGATCTTCAAGCTGTTGTTCGCGGCCTTCGGCGAGGGCGTCTTCGCCGTTGCGCTGTTCCGCAACGCCTGCCTCGCCGCGACCGTCGTCCTCGTCGCCGCGATCGGCCGCAGGATCGGCGGTGACCGGGTCGCGCTCGCCGCCGGCCTCGGCGTCCTCACCATTCCGCAGATCGCCTGGGAATCCCAGCATTCCCACATCCACACCCTGCTCGTCGTCGTCACCGCGGCGCTCGCCGTCCTGTTCCTGCTCCGGATCGTCGAGGCGCGACGGACCGCCGATTACCTCGGCTTCGGCGCCGCCCTCGGCCTCGCCTTCCTCTCCAAGCTCTCCGGACCGCTGCTGCCGCTGGCGCTGCTCGCCGTCATGGCCGCGATGCGCGAGACACGGCCGTCCGTCCTCGACCGGCGCCTTCTCGCCGGCCTCGGCCTCGGCCTCCTCGTCGTCGCTCCCGCCGCGGTCTGGATGCTCGCCCACCGGGCGGCGACCATGGGCCGGGTCTACAAGTTCAAGTTCGCCGAAGCCGCCGGCCCGCTCGACGGTGTCGTCACCGCGGTCGGCGCGGCGCTCTCCTTCTCCGCCGTGACGATGGCGGTCTTCCTGCTCCTCGTCGTGCTGACGCGGCGCGAGGAGGGCCTCGCCGTCGCGGCCGGACGGGGTGCCCGCCTCGGCCGCCTCGCCGCCGGCGTCGGCCTCGCCATCGCCGTGATCGCCGCCGGCGTCGTCGTCACCGGCGCCGCCGAGGTCAAGGAACGCTGGCTGCAGCCGGTGCTGTTTCCGCTGCCGGTGCTGGTCGCCGCGGCCTTCGCGCCGAGGCTCGGCGACCGCTTCCTGCGCGATCTTTCGCGCGTCGTCGCCGTCCTCGCCGTCGTCATCCTCGTCGGCGTGCCGATCAAGGACCGCTTCGGCAGCCTGCGCCGGCCGCCGCTGACCAGCGTCGACTACGCCCTCCTGCGGGGGGAGATCGCCGCAGCGGTCGGGCCGGTCGGCACGCTCTTCTCCGACGGCCATTCGCTGCCCGGCAACCTGCGGCTCGCCGATCCGTCCCTCGTCGCGGTCGTGCCGGAGTATCCCCAACCGGGGCTGGACCTGCCGGGTCCCTGGATCGCCATCTGGCGGGACGAGGAGCCGATGCCGCAGGAACTCGCCGACCTCGTCGCGGCCCGCGGCGCCTCGGTCGAGGGGCCGGTGACGCGGATCCTGATCCCGCACGTCTGGCCGTTCGAAGGAACCTTCGTCGTCCACGTCCAGCGTCTCGCCGCCGGCGAGTCGCACTGAAGCCGTCGCTTTCCCCGGCGAATTGCGGTAATCGACCGAACGGAAAAATTTCTCGGCCCCACCGTCCCGCAGTCCTCCGCACGAGGCTGCGACCCTTCGTCGGATCCGGCGGAGGCGGTTCGGCTGAAATCGACGAGGCGGCACGCGCCGGCCGGTCCCAAGAAACCGGAGGCGGCGCCGCGGCAGGGAGACGGGGACGATGGCTTCACGGGCGGCTGGCGGGATCGATCCGGCCTTCGATTCGCATCTGGCGATGGATCTCGTCGGCGTCACCGAGGAGGCGGCGATCGCCGCCGCCCGGCTGCGGGGGCGCGGCGACGAACAGGCCGCGGACCTCGCCGCCATGGCGGCCATGCACCAGGCTCTCGACTGCCTTTCGATCGCCGGCACCATCGTCGTCGGCGAAGGCGACGCCGGCGACGTGCCGCACCTCTACGTCGGCGAGAACATCGGCCGCGGCAAGGGCAAGCGGCTCGACGTCGCCGCCGACGCTCTCGAGGGCACGACGATCTGTGCCAAGAACCTGCCGAACTCGCTGGCGCTCGTCGCCGTCGCCGGCCCCGGCTGCCTGCTGCGCGTTCCCAACATCTACATGGACAAGATCGCCGTCGGCCCCGGCTATCCCGAGGGTGTGATCGATCTCGCCGCGCCGCCGGCCCGCAACATCGCGGCCGTCGCCGAGGCCAAGGGCGTGCCGGCGTCGGAACTCACCGTCTGCATCCTCGACCGGCCGCGCAACATGCGCCTGATCGCCGAGGTCCGGGAGGCCGGTGCCGGCATCCGCCTGATCGGCGACGGCGACATCGCCGGCGTCATCCACGTCGCCAGCCCCGACGAGACCGGCATCGACCTCTATATGGGCTCGGGCGGCGCGCCCGAAGGCGTGCTCGCCGCCGCCGCCCTGCGCTGCACCGGCGGCCAGATGTTCGGCCGCCTGCTCGTCCTCAACGACGACCATCTCCGCAAGACCCGCGACTACGGCATCGACGATCCGGGCCGGGTGTACTCGGTCGCCGAGATGGCCTCCGGCCCGGTGCTTTTCGCCGCCACCGGCATCACCGACGGCAACTTCCTCGACGGCGTCCGCTTCCGCCACGACCGCGTCCACGTCCATTCGATCGTGATGGGTTCCAACTCCGGCATCATCCGCGCGATCCGTGGCACCCGGCCCGACACCGCGAAGGGCGCCTGACGTGGGCGCAGCGGCGGGAGCGGTGACGGGCGGGGGCAGGGCGGTGCTCGGCGTCGAGCGGTCGATCGGCGGCCGGCGCTGGGTCGACCGGCTCGCCGAGGCCGACCTCGTCGTCGCCCGCGGCATCGCCCAGCGCCACGGCCTGCCCGAAATCCTCGGCCGGGTGCTGGCGGCCCGCGGCATCGACGCCGACGGCGCCGCCACCTTCCTCGCCCCGAGCCTCAAGGCACTGATGCCGGACCCCGCGGTTCTGCGTGACATGGACGCCGCCGCCTCGGTGCTCGCCGACGCCGTCGTCGCCGGCCGAAGGATCGCGATCTTCGGCGACTACGACGTCGACGGTGCCACGGCCTCGGCCCTCCTCGCCCGCTTCCTGATGCAGCTGGGGCTGACCCCGCGCATCTACATCCCGGACCGCATCGTCGACGGCTACGGCCCGAACCCGCGCGCGGTCGAAGCGCTGCGCGGCGAGGGCGCAGACCTCCTCGTCACCGTCGACTGCGGCACCCAGAGCTTCGAGGCCTTCGAGACCGCCGCCGCCGTCGGCCTCGACGTCGTCGCCTTCGACCACCACCAGGCTGGCGAGGCGCTGCCGCGCACCGCGGCGCTCGTCAATCCCAACCGCCAGGACGACCTCTCCGGCCTCGGCCACCTCTGTGCCGCCGGCGTCACCTTCCTCGGCGTCGTCGCCCTCAACCGCGAACTGCGCCGCCGCGGCTGGTATGGCGAGGGCCGGCCGCAGCCGGACCTGATGGCACTGCTCGACCTCGTCGCCCTCGGCACGGTCTGCGACGTGGTGCCCCTGAAGGGGCTCAACCGCGCATTCGTCGTCCGCGGCCTCGACGTCATGCGGGCGCGGGCCAACCGCGGCATCGCCGCGCTCTGCGACGTCGTCCGCCTGTCCGGTCCCGTGAGCGCCTATCATCTCGGCTTCCTGATCGGTCCGCGCATCAACGCCGGCGGCCGCATCGGCGACGCCGCCCTCGGCGCGCGGCTGCTGACCTGCGACGATCCGCTGGAAGCCGCCCGCATCGCCGCCGAACTCGACGCCCTCAACCGTGACCGCCAGGTGATGGAGGCCGAGATGCTGGCGACCGCGGAGGCCGACGTGGCGGCGAAGCTGCTCGCCGGCGACCCCGCGGTGATCGTCGCCGCCTCGGCCGACTGGCACCCCGGCATCGTCGGCCTCGTCGCTTCGCGTCTCAAGGAGCGCCACGGCCGCCCGGCCTTCGCCGTCGCCCTCGGCGAGGCCGGCGTCGGCACCGGATCGGGGCGCTCGATCCCGGGCGTCGATCTCGGCCGGGCGGTGCGCGCGGCGGTCGACGCCGGCCTGCTCGTCAAGGGCGGCGGCCACGCCATGGCGGCGGGCCTCACCCTGCCGGACGGCGGCCTCGCCGATCTCGAAGCCTTCCTCGAAGCCCGCCTCGCCGGTGAGGTCGCCGCCGCGCGGGAGGGCGCCGACTTCGCCGTCGACGGCGCCGTCACGGCCGCCGGCGCCACCACGGACCTGCTCGATCTGCTGGAACGGGCCGGTCCCTTCGGCGCCGGCCAGCCCGAGCCGGTCTTCGTGCTGCCGGCCCACAAAGTCGTCTTCGCCGAGGAGGCGGGCAACGGGCACGTCCGCCTGCAGCTCGCATCGACCGACGGCACCCGGATCAAGGCCATGGCCTTCCGTGCCGCCGACCGCCCGCTCGGCGCCTTTCTCTTCGCGGCCCGCGGCCGGACGATCCATGCCGCCGGCGTGCTGACCCTCGACCACTGGCAGGGCACCCCGCGCCCGCAGTTCCGCCTGCTCGACGCCGCCGACCCGTCGGCGCGCTGAGGCGGAGCGACCGGGAGGACCGACCGATGGATCTACCGCCCGCCCTGCGCCGGATCGCCGACGAGGTCGCCGACGGCGTTCCGCTCGCCGATCTCGCCGCGGCGGCGGCGGTGCTATCCGCCCGCTATCGTGATGAGGTCCGCGACGGGCGCTATCACCTCTCCGGCGACCTCGCCGCCCGGGCCTATCTCGCCGCCCGCCTGCCGGCGACGTTTGCGGCCGCCGCCGCGGCGCTGGCCTCGGCGGCCGATGCCGTTCCGGACCTCGACCCCGCCGACGTGCTCGACGTCGGCGCCGGCCCGGGCACCGCGACGCTGGCGGCGAAGGCGGTCTTTCCGGCGCTCGCCTCCGCCCGCCTCGCCGAGGGCAGCCCGTGGATCCGCGCCTGGGGCGAGCGGCTGCTCGCCGCCTCCGGCCTGCCGGCGCGCTGGATCGACGGCGACATCGCGACGACCCTCGCCGATGCCGAGCCCGCGTCGCTCGTCACCCTCGCCTACGTTCTCGACGAGATCGCGCCGTCCGCCCGGCCGGGGCTCGTCGCCCGCGCCTTCGCACTCGCCCGCGACGCCCTGGTGATCGTCGAGCCCGGCACGCCGGCCGGCTGGCGGCGGATCCTCGAGGCCCGCGACGGCCTGATCGCCGCCGGAGCGACCATCGCGGCGCCCTGTCCCCACCAGGCACCCTGTCCGCTGGTCGTGCCGGACTGGTGCCATTTCGCCGCCCGCCTCGCCCGCTCGCGGCTCCATCGCCAGGTCAAGCGCGCCGAGGTGCCCTACGAGGACGAGAAGTATCTCCACCTTGTGGCGACGCGGTTGCCGGTTCGCCCGCTGGCGGCCCGGGTGATCGCACCGGTCCACGCCGGCTCCGGCCGCACCGACGTCAAGCTCTGCCTGTCAGACGGCAGCGCCTCGCGCCGGCTCGTCACCCGCCGCGACGGCGATCTCTTCCGCCGCCTGCGCCGGGCCGACTGGGGCGACGCGATCGACCCGTGAGGGCGAAGCCGTTGCGACGGTTTACATCCACCCGTCACATCCCTATTTTCCGCCGCGTCCGGCACGCGGCCGCGACCATCGCGAAGTCACTTCCCCTCGAACCGACAAGGACCGCCATGCGCGCCGAAATCGAGGCCATCGTCGACGAGATCGAGCAGGGGATGGCCCTGCTGAGGAGGCATCTTTGACTGGGACCGGTCACAGGCTCGCCTCGCTGAACTGAACGGATTCGTCGAGGATCCCAACCTCTGGAACGACCCGGAACGCGCGCAGAAGATCATGCGCGAGCGGACCGACCTCGACACCCGGATGACCGCGGTCGAGCGGCTGAAGGGCGAACTCTCCGACAACATCGAGCTCATCGAACTCGGCGAGATGGAGGACGACGCGGGCGTCGTCACCGAGGCGGAAAACGCGCTGAAGGCGCTGAAGACCGAGATCGAGCGGCTGCAGATCGAATCGCTGCTGTCGGGCGAAGCCGATTCCAACGACACCTACGTCGAGATCAACTCCGGCGCCGGCGGCACCGAGAGCCAGGACTGGGCCAACATGCTGCTGCGCATGTACACCCGCTGGGCCGAGCAGCATGGCAACAGGGTCGAAGTGCTGGAAATGCACGACGGCGAGGAGGCCGGCATCAAGAGCGCGACGATCCTCGTCAAGGGCCACAACGCCTATGGCTGGCTCAAGACCGAATCGGGCGTCCACCGGCTCGTGCGCATCTCGCCCTACGACAGCCAGGCCCGGCGCCACACCAGCTTCGCCTCGGTCTGGGTCTATCCGGTGGTCGACGATTCGATCGACATCGAGATCAACGAGAGCGAATGCCGCGTCGACACCTACCGGGCGTCGGGAGCGGGCGGCCAGCACATCAACACGACCGACTCGGCGGTGCGCATCACGCATATCCCGA
>CALCDT010000070.1 GCA_937900425.1 uncultured Alphaproteobacteria bacterium
TCGACGGCGAGCGGCGCGCCGGCCGCGCGGCCGGCGGCGGCGACCTGCGCCACCGCGTCCTCGGGCAGGGTGAAAATCACCTCGATCGGGTCGATCTGATTGATGAGGACGATGCCGGTCGGGTCGTTGGCGGGGATCAGGTTGCCGGGATCGGTCAGCCGGATGCCGGTGCGCCCGGAGATCGGCGAGGTGATGCGGGTGTAGCCGAGCTGCACCTCGGCGAAGGTCACCGCCGCCTCGTCGGCGGCGACGGCGGCGGCGAACTGGTCGACCTGGGACTGCTGGTCGGCCACCTGCTGGACGGTGACGACCTCGGCCGGCGGCAGCTTCTGGAACTCCGCCAGGATCTGGCGGGCGTCGGCGAGGGCGGCACGATCCTTGGCGAGCTGCGCCTTCGCCTGGTCGAGCTGGGCCTGAAAGGTGCGGGGGTCGATCTGCGCGATCAGGTCGCCGGCGGCGACGTCCTGCCCTTCGGTGAAGGCGACCGACTGCAGGACGCCGGTGACCTGCGACGTCACCAGGACGGAGTTGACCGGCGTCACCGTGCCGATGCCGGAGAGGGTGACCGGCACGTCGCGCCGCTCGGCGCCGGCGGTGACGACGGGAACGGGGGCGGCCTGGGCGCGGGCGGGGAGCGGCGAGAGGGCCGCGGCGAGCAACGTGGACAGCAGCGTCGCGGCAGCCCACAGGCTGCGTCCCGCTCTGCGCGGGAAGATGCGGGCGCGGGGCGACGCGGACCCGCGGTCCAACGGCGATCTCCGGGTCGTCGGCCGATGCCGCCCGGTCGAAGGGGGGGCCGGGGTGTCCCGATGACGTGTCGAGGCGTTGTGCAGCGGCACGTGGGCACTCCATGCGAGTGCCCTACGTTAGCCGAGGTGGCCGCGTCGCCCAATCGCCCTCGTGTATGACGCCGTCATACCCGCCGGCGCCGCGGCTCAGTCGAACAGGCTCGACACCGACTTCTCCTCGGCGGTCCGGCTGATCGCCTCGCCGAGAAGCGGCGCGATGGAGATGGTGCGGATGTTCTTCGCCGCCTTCACCGCATCGGTCGGCTCGATCGAATCGGTGATGACGAGCTCCTTCAGCTTCGAGCTCTCGACGCGGGCGACGGCGCCGCCGGAGAGGACGCCGTGGGTGATGTAGGCGGTGACGCTCTGGGCGCCCTTCTCGAGCAGCGCCTCGGCGGCGTTCACCAGCGTGCCGCCCGAATCGATGATGTCGTCGAAGAGGATGCAGTTGCGACCGGCGACGTCGCCGATGATGTTCATCACCTCGCTCTCGCCGGGCCGCTCGCGGCGCTTGTCGACGATGGCGAGCGGCGCGTCGATGCGCTTCGCCAGGGCGCGGGCGCGGACGACGCCGCCGACGTCCGGCGAGACGACGGTGAGCGAGTTGTCGCCGTAGCGCTCCTTGATGTCGCGCACCATCACCGGCACGGCATAGAGGTTGTCCGTCGGGATATCGAAGAAGCCCTGGATCTGGCCGGCGTGCAGGTCGAGCGTCAGGACGCGGTCGGCACCGGCGTGGGTGATCAGGTTGGCGACGAGCTTGGCCGAGATCGGCGTGCGCGGGCCGGGCTTCCGGTCCTGCCGGGCGTAGCCGAAATAGGGCAGCACGGCCGTGATCCGCCGCGCCGAGGCGCGCCGCAGCGCGTCGATGATGATCAGAAGCTCCATCAGGTTGTCGTTGGCGGGGAAGCTCGTCGACTGGATGACGAAGACGTCCTCGCCGCGGACGTTGTCGCGGATCTCGACGAAGATCTCCTGGTCGGCGAAGCGCCGCACCATGCAGTTCGTCAGCGTGTCGTCGAGATAGCCGGCGATCGCCTCAGCCAGCGAACGGTTCGAGTTTCCTGACACGAGTTTCATCGTCGCGGGCCGCCCTTCTGGAGGTTCTCCGGGGAACGCGGCTTCCAATAGCAACAGGGCCGGCGCCGAACAACCGCGCCGCAGCGCACCACGTGCCGCCCCGATGCCGCAGGCTCAGCCGGCGTCGCGGGCGAGCCAGGCCTTCAGGGCGGCGACGGTACGCTCGGCGATGATGGTGATGGTGTCGTCGGTAACCGCCGACCACGGGTCGCCGTCGGTCCCGTCCGAGGGCTCCTGGCCGTCGATGCGGTGCAGCCGTCGTCCGTCCTCGCCGAGGACCTCGTAGACGTAGACGACGGTCGTCGCGGTGTCGTTGCCGACGGCGGTGAGCCAGCCCTTGAGGCGGTAGCGGGCCGGCGCGTGCGGCTTGAGCACGACGGTCAGGCCCTCGCGGCGGGCGGTCTCGGCGATCTTGTTGGTGAGCTGGTCGGCGGCGTTGCCCGGCACCCCCTCGAACGGCTCGATGGCGAAGCTCATCGCCGTGAGGTCGATGTGGTCGGTCGGGTCGGCGAAGGCCGGCACCAGCATCGTTGGGCTCGACGGCGGGTTGGGCGAGCAGCCGGCGAGCGCGAGCGCGAGCGCGAGGAGCGCCACCGCCCGCCGTGAGCCCAAAGCCGCCATGTCGATCCCTCGCTCGCCGGCGGACGAACGCGCCCCGGCGGGCGCGGCGCTGATCCGCGGCGCGATTATGCGCGAGCCTCGTGTAGCGGCAAGGGCCGTCGCGGTCGAGCCCGCCGACGTCAGCCGGCGACGACCGGCATGTCGAGCGGCAGCTTCGACAGCGGCTCCGGCTCGGCGTCGGTGGTGAGGTAGGTGCGGCCGAGGGTCATCGCCGTGCCCGAATCGCTGTCGGCGAGGATCATGTGGGCGAACAGCACCATGTTCGGGACGATCGGCGCCCTGTTGCCCCGGTAGAACATCGGCGTGTCCATCCACGACGGGGCGAAGCGGGCGCCGAGCGAGTAGCCGCAGGCGTTCAGCCGGTGCGGCTGCAGCCCGCGGCCGTCCATCACCCGCGCATGGGCGTCGAAGACGTCGCCGAAGGTCTTCCCCGGCCGCATCTCCGCCTCGACGGCGGCGAGCGCCTCGCGGGCGGCGGCGTAGAGGGCGAGGTGGCGCGGCGTCGGCTGGCCGACGATCACGGTTCGCATCAGCGCCGCGTGGTAGCGCCGCCAGGTGCCGGCGAACTCGAGCGTCAGCTGGTCGCGCTCGCCGAGCGTCCGCCGCCC
>CALCDT010000071.1 GCA_937900425.1 uncultured Alphaproteobacteria bacterium
AGCTGACCAGCAACGCCATTCTGGAGTGGGCCGACGAGCGCCAGGTCGGCTGGCACTACATCGCCCCCGGTAAGCCCCAGCAGAACGGCTTCAGCGAGAGCTTCAACGGACGGCTCAGGGACGAGCTCTTGAACGAGGCGTTGTTCCGCTCGCTGGTGGACGCGCGGGCCAAGCTCGCCGACTGGCGGCGGGACTACAACGAGGTGCGGCCGCACTCGAGCCACGGCTATCTCACGCCTGCGGCCTACGCCAGCGCCCTCTCCGGCGAGGACGGCCGGCGCGCTGCGAACCCCGACCACTCCGCGCGCCGGCCTCTTGCCAGCGGCGAACACCAAGGATCAGATAAACCCCGGACTCTCCTTATGCCTGGATGAGAAACGGGGGGCAGGTCACTAGGCGTTGCTCAGATCCCAACTCCTCCCTGTCGGAGTACTGAACCATAACGCGCTCTTTTGTTCGGTAGACCGCGTAAATGCCGCTAACCTTGCTGTAGACCGTCTCGATCACCATTCCAGTGGAATCTAACTGTCCCGCCACGATGTCTGCGACCGTTGATGCGCTCATTGCCCCCCCTCCCTAGGTTGCATGCGTCAAGTTGGCGCAATTCCCGAGGGGCGCATCCTCCAAATGGGGGATAGCTAATCCTAAGAAATAGGAATCAATCGCGAATGTATCAATTGTGATACGATTAGCTTTATCTATGTGAAATTTTCGCATTATATTCTGAATGGTGCACGGGTATAAAAATGCATATTTGTATCAAAGGTATCATTCATGTATAATTTAGGAACTTCAATAGAAGTAGTTTTGAGTTTAGCTGAACATGTATAATAATTTGATCAATACTATCTTGGGTGGGATAGGCCGTGTCGGCGACTGTTGCGCCATCTTCCTTAGAAAGCGGGGAACTGAAGGCGTCCTACAGGATCGCGCCGTCGCTCCGGCCGGACACCCGCGCGGTGCTGGTGGCGACGAAGCGCACCGGCCTCGTCCTCGCCGACAACGGCTCTCCCTGGTTCTTCCAGTGCACCGCCGACCGGCGTTGGCCGACCGGCCTCCTCGACGAACCGAAGACCGTGCCGGCCGCCGCGTTCGAGGCGGTCGACACCGCGCCCCTGATGGTCTCGCCGAACAGCATGCAGGTCCGCAGCGAGTGAGCCCGCGCGGCGGCGACCTCGGCCTCGGTTTGAGAGACCGTAGCCGCGCCGCCTGCCGGCCCGCCCGATGCCGGTCCCGTCAGCGGGCCTGCTGGGGCGAGGCGTCGCGTCCGTCGGCCTGCTGCGGCGACTGCGAGGGCCGGATGCTCACCGGCGTCGTCGTCGGCACGATGCCGCCCTTCTTCGTGCCCGGATCGCCCGGCCACGGCTTCGTGCCCGGCTTTGCCACGCTCTCCATCGTCATGTCGCGATCGCCCGAGGCGATCGGTCCTTCTGTTGTCGCGGCTTTCGGCGCCGGCGTGCCGCGCCGGTGTCGCCGGCCGCCCTCGGCTTCTCTCCGCCTCAACGGTCGCGGGGTTCGTCCGCGTGAGGCGGATGCTGCGCCGGGGGCTCGTCCTGGCGCGGACGCATCCCCGGATGCCGGCTGGCGCTCTCGACGGGCCGGTCGTCGGTCCCGGCTTCCGCCGGCTTCACCGGGCCGCGCTGCCGGGGATCGTTGTCGTCATGGTGAAGATCTCCATCGCTCTCTCACTCGACGTCGGTCCGCGGCCGATCGCTGCCGCGAGCGTGCTCGACGTGCCAGTTGCCGTCGGCGTCCTGGTATTCGATCTCGGCCGGCTCGCCGGGCGTCTTCTGCTCCCGCGCCGCCGCCGTGGCGGCCTCCTCGGCCTCCTCGCGGGTCGGGAAGGTTTCCGAGAAGACGCCGTCGACCGTGTAGGCCCAGCCGCCGTCGTGTTCCTTCACCTCGTAGGTCACGCTCATCGCCGTCTCCCGTGATGCCCGGGCGGGCGCCGTGCCGGCCCGTCTCCGACGCGATGGGTCATCCCGCGCGTCCTGTCGCTCGCGTCCGCACTGGGGCGGGACCAGACGGATCGGGACCAGACCACCGTCGCGGTTCGGTCCCTGCCTCACCCCCGTCCGGGTTCCGCTGCGGTGTCCTCCGGCGACCAGACGCGGCGGAAGCCGCCGTCCGGCTGGCGCACCACGACGCCGACGTCGCCGCCGCCGGCGCTGAGCCGGGTCGCCCAGCCGACGGCGGCCTTCACCGCGTTGTCGCGGCTGCCGAAGGCGTCGGTGCCGCGGCCACGGTGGGTGACCGTCCAGACGTCCTGGTAGCGGTCCACGACGACGTCCGGCATCACGTGTTCCTCGTCTCGCAGTTCCGCAGGACATGCCGGCGCAGAAAATGCCGGGAATGTGCGTCGGTCGCGCCGCGGCTGGCCGGTCGACGTCGGAAGAGGCGACGTCGCGATCGGCGAAGTGCCTCAGCGGAGCCCGAAGAAACTCAGGATCGCGAGGATGATGACCACCGCGCCGACCAGCCAGATGATGTTGTTCACGTCGCGCCTCCTCGTTGACCGGGCGATAACGAAAGATCGCGGTGTCGGTTCCCGAGGGCGTCGTCCGCGGAAGGCGACGCTTCGTCAGCCGAGACGGGAGAAGACGGCGAGGAGGACGCCGTAGAGGCCGACGACGAGCGCGGCACCGGCGGCGTCGATCCTGCGCGACGGTGCGGGGGGCCGCAGCCACCAGCCGAAGCGGCCGCTGATCCACGGCACCAGCGCGTTGAGCAACAGGACGCTGACGAGGTTGCCGACGAACAGCGCCAGCCAGAACGGCAGGCCGAGGCGGCCGATCAGCAGCGGCGCCTGGACGAGGAGGCCGAACAGGGGCACGACCGGGTAGAGCATCAGCAGCACGAGCATGTTCTGCTTCCACGCCGCCGGCGGCGGGCCGGCCGTCGCCGCCGGGAACCACTGGTCGAAGCCGGTGCGGACGACGCGGGCGTGCACGTCGTCGAGGAACTCGGCCGCCTCGTCGAGCAGCGCCCGCCGCTCGGCCGAGCCCATCCACGCCTCGAGGTGCTCCTGGGTGTCGAAGCGCAAGATCGCCACCCAGTCCTCCTGGACGCCCGGAATCGGCGGTTCGAGGCGATAGCCCTGGACGCCGGGGGCGGCGGCCTGGGCCGTGGCGATGCGGCGCTCCCAGGCGCGGTAGGCGTCCTCGCGGCCGGGGCGGGCGCGGCTCGAGATGACGACGGCGACCGGCGAGGGCAGGACGCCGGTCCGGGCGTCGCGGACGATGTGGACGTCGTCGCGGCCGACGAGCAGCGGCTGGGCGGCGTCGAGCAGGGCCCGGCGATCGCCTGCCGGCGGGTCGCGAAGGTCTGCATGACGACCCAGTCGACCTGCTCCGGCGGCGTCGGCGGGATGACGACGTGGCGGAC
>CALCDT010000072.1 GCA_937900425.1 uncultured Alphaproteobacteria bacterium
GCCCATCGGCCCGTCGGCGTAGGCCTTGGTGACGGCGACGATGTCGCCGACCGAGAGGGCGTCGAAGTCGCCGTTGACCACGGCGCTGCGGGCGAAATAGAGCTCCGGCCCGCCCATCACCTCGATGAAGCCGTAGTCCTGGTCGGGAAACACCCGGACGACGTGGCCGGTGTCCGAGGCGACGCCGTCGTGGGTCTTGACGTCGCCGCTGCGGATCCGCGCCGCCTCCTCGAGCTGGCGCTGCACCGCGTCGAAGACGCGGTTGACGATCGCCGTCTGGTCGTTGCGGGTCTCGCGCCGCTCGTCGCAGCCTTTCGCGACGATCGTCGGCCGGCCCGGAATGTCGACCTCGACGCTGAGGCCGAGCGGCGTCTTGCCGCTCTCGTTGCCGCGGTGCGGAACCTCGACGACGACGCGGCACCCGATGATGCGGGGATGGAAGCGCTCGAGCCGCCCGGCGCGCTCGCGGATCAGGTTCTCGAGCGTCGGGGAGGTCTCGAGGTCCTTGAAGGCGATCTGCAGGGGTTTTTCCATCTCTGCCTCCGTTGCCGGTTGCCTCACTCACGCGGCGGCCGCCCCCCTTTCGGGTAACCGGTCGGGCCGGCCGTCGTTCCGGCGGCCGTCAGCGCCGGCCGCCGATCTCGTCGATGCGGGCGAGCAGGTCCGCCGGGTCGTCGAAGACCCGGATGGCGCCGGCCCGCTCGAGTTCGTTGGTGCCGTAGCCGCCCGACAGCAGTCCGACGCCGAGGGCGCGGGCGCGGCGGGAGGCGAGCATGTCCCAGATCGCGTCGCCGACGACGATCGAGTGGGTGATGTCGACGCCGAGCCGCTCGGCGGCGGCGAGGAACAGGTCGGGGTCGGGCTTGGCGTACTTCACCTGGTCGCGGGTGACGACCGGCACGCGGGCCGGGTCGACGCCGAGGGCGGCGAGGTTGACCGCCGCCGTCTCCATGCGGCCGCTGGTGGCGATCGCCCACGGAATGCCGGCGTCGGTCAGGTAGGCGAGCAGCTCGCGGGCGCCGGGCAGGGGGCGGATGCCGTCGCCGAAGGCGCGGTAGGCCTCGGCGTGGCGCTGCCGCAGCCGGTCGAGCTGCGCGGTGTCGAGGTCGCGGCCGGTCTCGCGCAGCAGGAAGTGCGTGAACAGGCCGCCGCTCATGCCGATCCGCCGGTGGATGCGCCACACGGAGAGTTCGATCCCCTCGGCGTCGAGGGCCGTCTTCCACGCCAGCACGTGCTGGTAGACGCTGTCGACGAGGGTGCCGTCGAGATCGAAGAGATAGGCGGTTTCGAGGCGCATCCGGAGCTCCGTCGGAGGGTGGGGCTGCGCCGAGGGTGCCACGGGCGGCGGTCCTCCGCGTTCCGGAGAACGCGGGCCTGCCGCCGCCTCAGCGCATGGCCTGCAGGATGGTGGCGTAGTTGGCGACGGCGGTGCCGCCCATGTTGAAGATCCCGGCGATCTCGGCGCCCGGCACCTGCATCTCGCCGGCGCCGCCGGTGAGCTGCATGGCGCAGAGCGCGTGCATCGACACGCCGGTCGCGCCGATCGGATGGCCCTTGGCCTTGAGGCCGCCCGAGGGGTTCACCGGCAGCCGGCCGTCCTTCGCGGTGATCCCGTCGCGGACGACGTCGGCGCCGCGGCCCGGCTCGGCGAGGCCCATCGCCTCGTATTCGATCAGCTCGGCGATGGTGAAGCAGTCGTGGGTCTCGACGAGGTCGAGGTCCTCGAGACCGAGGCGGGCGTCGGCGAGCGCCCGTCGCCACGCCTCGCCGCAGCCCTCCATCAGCGTCGCGTCGCGCCGGCTCGTCGGCAGGAAGTCCTGGACGTGCGCCCGGCCGCGCACGGCGACCGCCCGCGGCATGGCGAGCGCGGTCCCCGTGTCGGCGAGGACGATCGCCGCCGCCCCGTCGGAGACGAGCGAGCAGTCGGTCCGCTTCAAGGGGCCGGCGACGATCGGGTTCTTGTCGCTGACCTCGCGGCAGAAGGCGAAGCCGAGGTCCTTGCGGATCTGCGCGTAGGGGTTGGCGACGCCGTTCCGGTGGTTCTTGGCGGCGATGGCGGCGAGCGCGTCCGACTGGTCGCCGTGGCGCTGGAAATGGGCCTCGGCGATGCGGCCGAAGACGCCGGCGAAGCCGCCGGGCGTGTCGCCCTCCTCGGCGACGTAGGAGGCCTTGAGCAGGATGTCGCCGATCTCCGGCCCCGGCGTGTCGGTCATCTTCTCGACGCCGACGACGAGGACGAGCCGTGCCGCGCCGGCCTCGATCGCGCGGAGCCCCTGGAACACCGCCGCCGAGCCGGTGGCGCAGGCGTTCTCGACCCGCGTCGCCGGGGTGAAGCGCAGCGCCGGGTCGGCGCCGAGCACCAGGGCCGCGGTGAAGTCCTGGCGGGAGAAGCCGGCGTTGAAGTGCCCGAGGACGATCTCGTCGACGTCGGCCGGGCCGATGCCGGCGTGCGCCATCGCCTCCCCGGAGACCCTGACGATCAGGCTCTCGACCGTCTCGCCGACGAGCTTGCCGAACGGTGTGTGGGCCCAGCCGACGATCGCTGCCGTCATCGTGTCGTTCCTTCTCCGTACCGGCGGTACCCCGCCGACCCGGTCCGCGCGGAGCGGGTCACGCAGTATGGATATAGGAACGCATGTCCTCGGCTTCCTGCTCGGCCTGGGCGATGCGGTGCTTGACGACGTCGCCGATGGAAATGACGGCGACGAGGCTCCCGTTCTCCAGCACCGGCAGGTGGCGGAAGCGGCCGGCGGTCATCCGCGACATCACTGTCGACACCGGCTCCTGCGGCGTGCAGGTCTGCACCGCCCGCGTCATGTATTCGGCGACGGGCCGCTCCAGCGACAGCGGGCCGTCCTTGGCGAGGGCCCGCACCACGTCGCGCTCCGAGAAGATGCCGGCGAGCCCGCCGGCCCCGTCGAGCACCACCACGGCGCCGATGCGCCGTTCGGCGAGGACCGCGCACACCTGCGTGAGCGTCCGGTCCTCCTTGACGCTGATGATCTCGCGGCCCTTTCCGGCGAGGATGGCTGAGACGGTCATCTGATCCTCCCAACTGCGCGGCGCCGTCCGATCAGGCGCTCGCGCGCGGCCGCCCGCCGGCGGAGACCTGCGGCCTTGGCGGCCGTCGGGCGTCCCCTGGCCCTTGCCGGCGATGATGACACGAAACCGACCGCCCGCAAGCGGGGGCCGAGCGGGAGCCGGACGGGGACCTTCCGGCGGACCTCAGGCGGCGTCGCGACGGCGCCGGGGAACCGGGTCGAACAGCGGGAAGACCAGCAGGCCGGCGACGAGGCCGCCGATGTGGGCCTGCCAGGCGATGGTCGCCGCCTCGCCGATCACCGCGCCGCCGGCGAGGCCGATGAACAGGTTGAGGGCGAACCAGACGCCGAGGAAGGCGAGGGCGGTCGGGTTGGAGAACACCTGGGCGAGCGAGGCGGCGGGCTGCGAGAAGGCCCAGTTGCCGCGCGCCCGCAGCGCGCCGAGCGGCCCGCCGATCTCAAACACGAAGCGCGTCGCCGCCGCCATCAGGCCGGAGATGGCGGCGGAGGCGCCGACCACCGGCACCGGGTCGCCGACGTGGGTGGCGAGGTGCAGGCCGGCGCCGGCGGCGGCGCAGACCACCGAGAACAGCAGGAAGCGCACCGGCCCGAAGCGCTTCTCGACGGCGCTGCCGAAGGCGATCAGCCACAGCGCGTTGACGAGGAGGTGCGCCCAGCTGCCGTGCAGCGCCGCGTAGCTGACGAACGTCCAGACGTCGGCCGCGGGGCCGCCGGGGAAGACGAAGCCGGCCGGGATCGCCTCGGGCGCATAGCGCAGCGGGATGAAGGCGAACAGCAGCAGGATCTCGACCGCCTCGTCCTCGGAGAGGACCATCGTGGTGATCACGTGGATTACCACGAACGCGGCGATCAGCGCCGTCACCGCCCCCGGCAGATTGAGGATCGGCTCGCGCGGCGGTCGAAAGCTCTCGTTCATCGCGCCCCGGTTCACGCCCGCATTTCGCCTGAGCCGTGATAGGGCGCCGGCGGCGCAGCGGCAAGTGCGCCGCCGGTCGCGCCGCCGGTCGCGGCCGCCGGCGCCGGGCGGACGCGGAAGGCGGAAAGGTCCACGGCGGTAGCGCGTCTGCGAACGGATTCGATCAATTTTCGCTTTTTCACTTAGCCCGGCCGCAAGACGTCTCGGCCATCATTCCCGCAACGAGGGGGGACGGGAAGCGGACATGGCGCGGCGACGGAGACTTCTCTGGCTGATCGGGGCTGCGCTGATGCCGCTCGCCGGCGGCCCCGGCCTCGCGGCCGAGGCACCGCGCTTCATGCCGACCACCGGACCGGCACCGGCACCCGCCGGCTTCTCCGACTTCTGCCGCCGCCACGCCGAGGACTGCGCCGCGCGCGTCGACCGCGGCCTCCTCGTCTCCCTCGACGACGCCCGCATGCTCGACCTCACCGTCGTCAACCGCGCCGTCAACACCCAGATCCGCCCGATGACCGACAGGGAGATCTACGGGCGCGAGGAGGTGTGGGAGATCCCGACGACGGTCGGCGACTGCGAGGACTACGTGCTCCTGAAGCGGCGCCAGCTGATCCGGCGGGGCTGGCCGGCCTCGGCCCTATTGGTGACGGTGGTGCGCGACGAGCGCGGCGACGGTCACGCGGTGCTGACGGTCCGCACCGACCGTGGCGACCTCGTCCTCGACAACAAGGTCGACCTGATCCGTCCCTGGCACGAGACGCCCTACGCCTACGTCAAGCGCCAGGCGACGACCGACGCGCGGCTGTGGGTGCGGATCGACGACAGCCGCGCCGACGCGGCGGTGGCGAGCATCGAGCGCTGAGCGTCGGGCCGGCGTCACCGGCGGACGGATGCCGCCGGCGCGTCAGAGTTCGGCGAG
>CALCDT010000073.1 GCA_937900425.1 uncultured Alphaproteobacteria bacterium
GGATGTTCCCGCCGATCGTCACCGCCTTCGCACTGTTCCTGATCTATTCCGAGCTCGGCCGCTCCGGCTTCAGGTTCATCGACACCTACTGGGGACTGACGCTCTGCTACGTCGCCTTCTCGCTGCCGATCGTCGTCTGGCTGATGCGCGACTTCTTCGCCGCGCTGCCGGTCGAGCTCGAGGAGGCGGCGATGGTCGACAACGTGCCGATGTGGCGGATCTTCGTCGAGATCGTCATGCCGATGTCGGCGCCGGGTCTCGCCGCGACCTTCATGATCTCGCTCTCGTTCGTCTGGAACGAGTTCCTGTTCGCGCTCTTCTTGACGACCTCGCGGTGGCAGACGCTGCCGATCCTCGTCGCCGGCCAGAACAGCCAGCGTGGCGACGAGTGGTGGGCGATCTCGGCCGCCGCGCTGATCGCCATCGTGCCGATGATGGTGATGGCGGCCCTGCTCGGCCGGCTGATGCGCTCCGGGCTACTGCTCGGGGCGGTCAAGTGACCGCGGAGGGGTGAGCCCTCCCCGGACGTCTCCCGGCTCGCGCCGGGGATCGAGTGGCGGCGCCGGTACCGGCGCCGCGGGATGCGGAAGAAGAGCGGGGGCGCGACGTCTGCCGGTCGCCCCCGCGACAGCTCCGGCCGACGACGGAAAGGCTCGGCGGAACTGGATCGCGCGTACAGTTGACGATTTGCATTCGAATCTCTGCCCCCAAGAACAACAAGCCGCGACAGCGCGGCGCATAAACCAAGGAAACGAACAAGGGGAGTTGTGAAGATGCGGAATTTTCTTCTGTCGACGGTGGCCGCCGCGGCGGTCACGATCGGCGGCGGCCAGGCCTTCGCCTGCAGCCCGGACTTCAGCGGCACGACGCTGACCTTCGCCTCGCAGACCGGCCCGTACATCGCCTCGGCGCTGCAGATCGCCGGCAAGAAGTGGTCGGAGAAGACCTGCGGCAAGGTCAACGTCGTCGAGTTCCCGTGGTCGGAGCTCTATCCGAAGATCGTCACGGCGTTGACCTCCGGCGAGACGACGTTCGACGGCATCACCTTCGCGCCGGCGTGGTCGCCGGACTTCACGCCGTTCCTCGCCGAGATGCCGGAATCGATGCGCCAGGGCGCCAACTGGGACGACATCGCCCCGGTCTACCGCGACCGGCTGATGGTCTGGGACGGCAAGGTGCTGTCGCAGACGATCGACGGCGACGTCCACACCTACACCTACCGGATCGACCTGTTCGAGGATCCGAAGGAGCAGGAGGCCTTCAAGGCGAAGTACGGCTACGACCTCGCCGTGCCGAAGACCTGGAAGGAATATCTCGACATCGCCGAGTTCTTCACCCGCCCCGACCAAGGCCTGTGGGGAGCGGCCGAGGCGTTCCGCCGCGGCGGCCAGCAGTTCTGGTTCTTCTTCAGCCACGCGGCGGCCTACACCAACAACCCGGAACTGCCGGGGTCGATGTTCTTCGATCCCGAGACGATGGACGCGCAGATCAACAATCCGGGCTGGGTGCGCGGCCTCGAAGAGTATATCCGCGCCTCGAAGCTGGCGCCGCCGAACGCGCTCAACTTCTCCTTCGGCGAGGTGAACGCGGCGATGGCCGGCGGCCAGGTGGCGGAATCGATCGGCTGGGGTGACACCGGCGTCATCGCCTCCGATCCGAAGCAGTCGAAGATCTCCGGCAAGGTCGGCTCGGCGATGCTGCCCGGCTCGACCGAGATCTGGAACTACAAGACCAAGCAGTGGGACAAGTTCCCGGAGATCGTCTACTCGCCGTTCATGGCCTTCGGCGGCTGGCAGGCGGCGGTGCCGCTGGCCTCGAAGAACCAGGAGGCGGCCTGGAACTTCATCGAGTTCCTGTCGAGCCCGGAAGTCTCGGGCGAGGCGGCGGTCACCGGCGGCACCGGCGTCAATCCCTACCGCGCCACCCACACCTCGAACCTCAAGCTCTGGTCGAGCCTGTTCTCCGAGCGTGAGGCGGTCGAGTACCTGAAGGCGCAGGGCGACTCGGTGACGGCGAAGAACGTCGCCCTCGACATGCGTCTGCCCGGCTACTTCTCCTACACCGAGGTGGTGGAGATCGAGCTCGGCAAGGCCCTCGCCGGCGAGGTGACGCCGCAGCAGGCGCTCGACACCGTCGCCGCCGAGTGGAACCGGCTCACCGACGAGTTCGGCCGCGACGCGCAGCTCGCCGCCTACCGCGCGGCGATGGGCCTGCCGCCGAAGTGATCGGCCCGGCTCCCGCCCGGCTGGGAGCCGCCGACCTTTCCGCACCGCCGCCGTCCGGATCTTCCGGGCGGCGGCTCCCCTTCCGATCCGGGAATCCGAGAAGCATGGCCCGCGTCACCCTCGACAACGTCACCAAGTCCTATGCGGCGGTGTCGGTGATCCCGCCGCTCGATCTCTCCATCGCCGACAGGGAGTTCGTGGTGCTCGTCGGCCCCTCGGGCTGCGGCAAGACGACGACACTCAGGATGATCGCCGGTCTCGAGACGGTGACCTCCGGGCGCATCCTGATCGGCGACCGCGACGTCACCACGCTGCGGCCGGGGCTGCGCAACTGCTCGATGGTGTTCCAGTCCTACGCTCTCTACCCGCACATGACCGTCGCCGAGAACATCTCCTACGGCATGCGGGTGCGCGGCGAGCCGAAGGCCGAAATCGAGGCGAAGGTGAAGAACGCCGCCCGCATCCTCAACCTCGAGCCCTATCTGGAGCGGCGGCCGAAGCAGCTCTCCGGCGGCCAGCGGCAGCGCGTCGCCATCGGCCGCGCAATCGTGCGGCAACCGGACGTATTCCTGTTCGACGAGCCCCTGTCGAACCTGGACGCCGAACTGCGCATCCAGATGCGGCTGGAGATCGCACGCCTGCATCAGAAGCTGAAATCGACAATGGTCTACGTCACGCATGACCAGGTCGAGGCGATGACGCTCGCCAACCGCATCGTCGTGCTGCGCGCCGGGCGGA
>CALCDT010000074.1 GCA_937900425.1 uncultured Alphaproteobacteria bacterium
GGGCCGGTTGAGGCTGCCCGTCCCCCGCTGGCGGCCGTCGTCGAGACGCACGTCGAACGAGCCGGACAGGGCGATGTACATCTGCCGCAGCGCGAGGTGCGCGTGGCCGGCGCGGGTCGACTGCGACGGCACGTCGTAGATGTAGTAGATGCGCTTGATCTCGAAGCCGACGTCGATGCCGCCCTCGATGAAGGCGAGGGTGCCGCGGCGGTCGACCACCTTGCGGATCGGCTGGAGGATGCAGTCGTCGACGCTGGCCATGGCGGCTCCTAGTCGGGACGGACGTTGGCGAGGCGGCCCGCGGCGCCGGCGACCGGGCCGAGCTCGTAGAAGTCCTGGGCCACCGCGCGGCCGCCGAAGCTCTCCTTGTAGGCGGCGAGGCCCTCGTTGAGGAAGCGGCCGGCGTCCTCGGTCGAGGTGCCGAAGTCGAACCACTTTCCCGCCGCCGCGGCTTCCGCGACCGCCCGCTCGACGATGGCGTCGAGGACGCCGACACGGCGCGCCTCGTCGTCGGCGGCCATGTACTGGGCGTGGATCACCGTCGGCGTCTCGTAGAGGACGAGGCCGGCGCAGAGGCGGCCGTCGAGGGAGCCGGCGAGAAGCCGGATCGCCTGTGGGAAGCGGCCGGCGAGGAGGCGGATCTCGTCGAGCGTGTGGGTCGGCCGGACGGCGTAGCGGCCCTCGAGCCGGGCGGTGAGGACGTCCCAGAAGGCCGCCCAATCGTCGCTCGCCGCGACCGCGACGTCGTCGCGCTTCGCGAGCTTCTTCAGCACGTAGCGGCGGCCATGGCTGATCTCCGCGGCGCCGCGCGGCGGAACGACGGTGAGGAGATCGCGGCGGACGAGCCGGGCGCCGAGGCGGAACAGGCCGTAGAGGTCCTCCTCGGCCGGGGCGCGGTGGTAGATCGACGGGATCGCCTTGTAGACGAGCGTCGCGAGCCCCTCGGCCTCCATGTGCGCGAGGAGGGCGGCGAGCACCTGCGCCATCGTCTTCATGCCGGCGTCGGCGCCGACGACGAGGCCACCGTAGGTGAGGCCGCCGTGGCTGACGAGACGGTCGTCGACGCGGTTCGCCGGCAACAGGGCGACGATCCGGCCGCCGTCGCGGAAGATCAGCGAGGCGTCGGCGAACCGGTCGGCGTGGTAGTCCATGTAGCGCCGGTCGAACAGGAACGTGCCGTTGCGGCTCGCGGCCACGAAGGCGTTCCACTCGTCGGCGTCGTCGGCCCGGTAGGGGGCGACGGAAAGCTCGGCCATCCGCCTCGGCTCCGGCTCGGGCGTCCGCCCGCTCGGGGCGGCCGCTCAGGGACGCGCGAAGACGAGGTCTTCCCGGCGGTTCGACATCGGCAGGGCCTCGGGCTGGGGTACCACCCAGGCGTCGTAGCCCGCCGCACGCGCCCGGTTGACCAGGGCGAGGATCGTCGCGTCGTCCATCCGGTCGCCCGGCGCCGCGAAGGGCGGCACGTCCGGCGCTTCGTCGGTGCGCATGTAGTCGCGGTGGTACGCCGCGCCGGCCTCCGACGCAAGGAAGCGGCGCAGCTTGGAGAAGTTGGCGAGGTCGCCGACCATCATCCGGCCGCCGGGGGCGAGCAGCGCCAGCGCCTCGTCGATGAAGCGGAAGACGTTGCCGTCGACGAAGACGCACTGGACGACGCCGTAGACGAGGATCGCGTCGAAGCCGTCCGGCGCCACGGCGCGGGCCTCGGCGGCGACGTCGGGAAAGCGCCCGGCGACCTTGGTGAAGCCGCCGGCCTCGGGCAGCAGCTCCAGCATTTCCGGGCTGTCGACGCCGACGAGGCGGTGGTTGCGCTCGCCCGCCAGGCGAATCACCTCCTGGGCGAGCTCGCCGCAGCCGATGCCGATGTCGAGGACCGCCTTGCCGGTCATGGCGAAGGCCGGCATCTTCGCCTCGATGTCGGCGAGGATGGTCGGCGTCAGGCCGGCGCGGAACTCCTCCGGATAGCCGATCTTCTCGTTCGGGGAGAGGCTGGCGTCGCGCGCGCGGCGGCGGAAACTCTCGAACGAGATGTCGGCGAAGCGGCTGGTGACGGCGGCGCCGTCGACCTTCTTCGGATTGGCGACCATCGATTTCCCGTCTCCGGCGCGGCCGGGCCCTGCGTGGATGAAGTCGGCGCCACCTTTCCGCAAAGAATGAGAAACATTCAAGGCGCCGACGCCGGCATCGACGCGACGGCGACGCTGCGCCGACGCGGCGGCGAGGGGACCGACGACGGTACGGCGACGGGACTCCGACGGCGTCTCGCCGACGGCGACGGCGTCACCGCGGCCACGAGGCGGCCGCGACGCCGCGTCCGCGGGTCAGAGCCGGCACTGGTTCAGCGGCGGGACGCTGCCGTAGAGCTGGCGGGTGAGGGCGCGCGGGGTCCCTTCCGGCGCGCCGACATAGATCGTCGAGCCGGTGCGGCCGCTCGCGGTGCGCTTGCCGCAGTACCGGAAGAAGTCCTTCTGGCACGGATAGGGGCCGACGATCTGGTAGCCGGTCTTCGCCGTCGACGGGTCGGCGGTGGTGATCGGGCAGGCGCAGATCATCTCGTCGCCGTCGAGCTTGTCGAGGCCGGGGAAGCGCTTGCCGCGGGTCGACGGGAAGCAGAGGCCGCCGTCGCACTGGGCGTAGGAGCCGGTCGAGGTCTCGGCCGGGCAGGTATAGAGCGCCTTGTCGCCGCCCTTCACCACCTCCGGCGGCAGGCTGTAGGTCGAGACGAGATAGCCGTTGCGCTTGCCGGCGGCCATCATCTCGCAGACGTCCTTGCCGTCGATCTCGAGCGGCGCGCTGATGCTGTCGCCGTGCTCGGCACGGCAGCCGCAGTAGGCGACGCCGTTGTAGACGCTGCACTCGGCGACGGCGCAGAGGGCGTAGGTGCGGCCCTCGCAGACGATCGGCCCCTTCGCCCGCACCGTCTCGGCGGCGCCCGTCGTCGCGAACCCCGCGGCGAGCGCCGCGACGGCGAGGAGGCGCAGCGCCATGCGCCGAAGCGCCGCCACGCCGGACGTGTGATCTGCCTGCATCGCCGTCTCCCCCGGTTGCGGGTCCGATTCGGACCTCGTCCGGGGATCTTACGGCGGCGCCGCGCCGATCCGTCGCACAATCCCGCGCGCGGACCGGACGGGCGGGCCGCAATCGCGTGCGGGCGGACGGGGGAGACCGACCCCGCGGCGGGGAGGGGCGACGGAACGGATG
>CALCDT010000075.1 GCA_937900425.1 uncultured Alphaproteobacteria bacterium
GCCTCGCCGCCACGGCGCTGGCGCCGGTGGCGGCGGCGTGGGGCGCTCTGGCGGGGCGGCGGATGGCGAGAGGCGGGACCCGTCTGCCGGTTCCTGTGATCTGCGTCGGCAATTTCGTCGCCGGCGGCGCCGGCAAGACCCCGACCGCACTCGCGCTGGCGCAGCTCGCGAAAGGTCTCGGCCATCGCCCGGTCTTTCTGACCCGGGGCTACGGCGGCCGGCTCGAGGGGCCGCTGACGGTCGATCCCGCCCGTCACCGCGCCGCCGACGTCGGCGACGAGCCGCTGCTCCTCGCCGAGGTGGCGCCGGTGATCCTCGCCCGCCGCCGCGACGAGGCCGGAGCGCTGATCGAGGCGAGCGGGGCGAGCCTCGTCGTCATGGACGACGGCTTCCAGAATCCGGCAGTGGAAAAGAATCTGAGCCTCGTCGTCGTCGACGGCGCCCGCGGCCTCGGCAACGGCCAGGTGATGCCCGCCGGGCCGCTGCGTGCTCCGCTCGATGTCCAGCTCGCCCGAGCCGACGCTGTGCTGGTGATCGGGGAGGGGACGGCCGGCGACGAGGCCGCATTGCGTGCCGAGGCGGCGGGCAAGCCGGTGCTGCGGGCCGCTCTGGTGCTGCGTGAGGGGGCCTGGCAGGGTCCGCCGCTTCTCGCCTTCGCCGGCATCGGCGATCCGGAAAAATTTTTCGCCTCGCTGCGCGGCGCCGGCGCTGACCTCGCCGCGACGCGGGCCTTTGCGGACCATCACGTCTTCGGCGAGGCCGAGGCGCGCGACCTGCTTTCGGTGGCGGAGGCGCGGGGATGGACGCTGGTGACCACCGCCAAGGACCACGTCCGCCTCGGCGGAGACACGAGCGGGGCCGGTGCAGTTGCCGGTGCCGGTGATGGTGCCGTGGGCGGGACGGGCGGCGCGCTGGCGGCGCTTCACGCCGCGGCGCTGGTCGCCGACGTCGATCTCGTCTTCGCCGACGACGGCGCATTTCTGAGGGAACGGCTCGCGGCGATGCGCTGATCCAGGTCTCCGCCGATCGGGGCGAGGGCCGGCCGATCAGCGGCCGCGGGCGCGGCGCTCGGCCTCCAGCGAGGCGGCGGCGTCGACATAGGCTTCCTGGCGGGCGACCGACCAGTAGCGCAGGTCGTGCGGCAGCAGGATCGGCTGGCCGGTGACGGCGCAGCGCACGAAGGCCCCCGGCTTGACCACCTGGAAGTCGCCGTCGAGATATTCGATCACGGCTTCGCCGCCACGGCCGGGGAAATCCATCCGGTTCATCCTGTCCGATCCTCTCGATCCGGCCTCGCGCCCCGCGTCGCCGCGGCCGGCGCGCCGGACGAAACGTCGGCCGCGGCCACTCGCCGGCAATGTCGTCGATGTGCCGGGCGGTTTCAAGGCCATGGTCATTCCGCCGCCGCGGCCGGGCCGGTGCCTTTGCCCTTGCGATGGCCCTTGCGGTGGCTGGCGACCAGCTCGAGGGCGCCCTCCATGTCGCCGTCGACCTCGAGAGCGAGGCGTTCGGCGTCGAGCCGGCGCACCTCGGTCTCGATCTCGCGCACCCGTTCGGGCGGCGTGCCGAGTTCGGCCAGAGCCTGCCGGCCGAAGACGAGGCCGGATTCGACCGTCTCGCGGATCTGGAAGTCGACGCCGGAGCGGACCAGCTCGACCGCGTGGAGCCGGTCGCGCGCCCGGCAGAAGATCCGGGCCTGCGGGAAGTCGGCGCGGATCACCTCCACGGCCTTCAGCATCACCGTCGGCGATTCCATGCAGAGCGCGATCAGCCGGGCGTCGGCGCAGCCGGCGGCCCGCAGCACGTCGGCCCGTGCCGCGTCGCCGTAGTAGACCTTGAAGCCGACCTTGGACGCCTCCCGGATCCGGGCCGGTGAATTGTCGAGGGCCGTGATCTCGATGCCCTCGGCCTCCAGCATCTGGGCGACCATCCGCCCGAAGCGGCCGAAGCCGATGACGACGACCCGGGCCCTCGCGTCCTCGAAGCTCTCGACCGTCTCCTCGGCGACGCCGCGCCCGCGCAGCGCCGCCGCCGCCCGGTCGAAGGCGAGGGTGACGAGCGGCGTCAGTGCCATGGTCACCACCACCACCGCCGAGAGGATGCTGGAAAGCGCCGGGGCGAGAGCGCCGCGGCGACCGCGGCCGAGAACAGCACGAAGGCGAATTCGCCGGCCTGCGGCAGCGTCGCGCCGATCAGCAGCGCGTCGGCGTTGGACGAGCCGAACAGGCGCGACAGCAGGTAGAGCACGCAGCCCTTGATCACCATGGTGGCGAGCGCGAGGCCGAGCACCAGATGCCAGGAGGCGAGCAACAGTGGCACGTTGAGCGTCATGCCGACGCCGATGAAGAAGAGGCCGAGCAGCAGGCCGCGGAATGGTTCGAGGTCGGCCTCCAGCGTGTGGCGGAAGTTCGATTCCGACAGGAGCACGCCGGCGAGGAAAGCGCCCATCGCCATCGACACCCCCACCACCTCCATCAGCGAGGCGGCGCCGAGCACCACGAGCAGGCCGGCGGCGGTCATGATCTCGCGGGCGTTCGCCCCGGCGAGGACGCGGAACACCGGGTTGAGCAGATAACGCCCGGCCAGCACCACGGCGCCGACCGCCCCGGCGATCGCTACCACCTCGGCCAGCGCCGGCAGCAGCCCCTCGTCGATGCGGGTGCGCGGCGACAGCAGCGAGGCCAGCGTCAGCAGCGGTACGATCGCCATGTCCTGCAGCAGCAGGATCGAGAAGGCGCGCCGGCCGAAGGGCAGGGCGGCGTGGCCGCGCTCCTGCAGCACCTGCATGGCGAAGGCGGTCGACGACAGGGCGAGGCCGGCGCCGGCGATGACGCCGGCGCGCGCGTCGAAGCCGAGGGCGTGGAAGACGGCGACGATGATCGCCATCGTCACCGTCACCTGCAGCGTGCCGAGCAGGAAGATGTCGCGCCGCATCGACCACAGCCGCGACGGCTTCAGTTCCAGCCCGATCAGGAACAGCAGCAGGATGACGCCGAGTTCGGCGATGTGCAGCACGCCCTCGGCGTCGCCGACGAATTTCAGCCCGTGCGGCCCGATCGCGAGCCCGGCGCACAGATAGCCGAGCACCGAGCCGAGGCCGAGCCGCTTGAACAGCGGCACGGCGACGACCGCCGCCGCCAGAAAGGCCAGAGGCTCGACAAAGGTGACGATCGCGTCGCTGGCCATGACTCGCAGGGGGCGCGGAGGAGAGGAAGGGCGGACGCGGACGAGCGGGACTCGGTCCGGCACCAGGATAGCGGCATATTAGGCGCGTTCCAGGAACGAAGGCCATCGTTCATTGCGGGGAGGAACGCGCACCGGTTGACGGGATGGCTCCGGACGAAGCCGTCGATCGGTCCGGCAGGCCGCCGGGCGGCTGCTGCGGCGTCAGGACGCCGAGCCGATGGCGGCGCGAGCGGCGCGGGCGAGAAATGCCGACCTCGACGACCCGGTGGCGGCCGCCGCCCGGTCGACCGCGTCGAGCAGTTGCTCGTCGATGGAGATGTTGACGCGGACCGACTTGCCGGGAAGTTCGACGGGCACGGCGGCGACGATCGCATCGACGAGATCGGCCGAGAAGGCCGGATCGGTCCGCAACTCCGACAGGCCACGCGGCAGCGGAAGAGTATCGCCGTCCTCGACCATGCCGGCGACGTGGAAGGCGAGGGTCGCGGTCCCCCGGGCGATCGCCTCGTCGAGGGAGCGACCGCCGGACACGCAGCCGGGAAAATCCGGGAAGGAGATGCCGAATGCGCCGCCGTCTTCGTGGACGAGGGCGATGACGTGCCTGTCGTTCATGACCGCTGCCCTGTTTCCTTCACCAAGACCACCCTGCCTGCCGGAAGATCGAACGGAGCGTTCCGATCGGGATTTCGCGAACGCCCATGTCGACGGTGACCTTGCCGGCCTTGTCCGGATGCACGAACTGAACGCGGTCACCCGGGCCGCGACGCTTCACGACCCAGCCGTCGGCCTGCAGCCGCCGAACGATCTGCCGGGGAGTGAAGACCGGAGGCATTGTGTAGAAATACACAATGCCGACGAGGTGCTCAAGGGCGATCCCCTCACGTCGCCGTGCCGCCCACCGTCATCGCGTCGATGCGCATCGACGGCTGGCCGACGCCGACCGGGACGCCCTGGCCGGATTTGCCGCAGGTGCCGATGCCGGGGTCGAGGGCCATGTCGTTGCCGATCATCTTCACGCGGGTCAGCGCGTCGGGGCCGTTGCCGATCAGCATGGCGCCCTTGACCGGCTCGGCCAGCTTGCCGTCGCGGATGACGTAGGCCTCGGTGAGGTTGAAGACGAACTTGCCGGAGACGATGTCGACCTGGCCGCCGCCCATCGCCGCGGCGTAGAGGCCCTTCTTCACGGAGGCTACGATCTCGCCGGGGTCCCTGTCGCCGCCGAGCATGTAGGTGTTGGTCATCCGCGGCATCGGCACGTGGGCGTAGGACTGGCGCCGGCCGTTGCCGGTGGAGGTGGTACCCATCAGCCGGGCGTTCTGGCGGTCCTGCATGTAGCCGACGAGGCGGCCGTCCTCGATCAGCGTCGTGCAGTTCGACGCCGTGCCCTCATCGTCGATCGAGATCGAGCCGCGGCGGTCGGCGAGGGTGCCGTCGTCGACGATGGTGACGCCCTTCGACGCCACCATCTCGCCCATCAGGCCGGAGAAGGCCGAGGTCTTCTTGCGGTTGAAGTCGCCCTCGAGCCCGTGGCCGACCGCCTCGTGCAGCAGCACGCCGTTCCAGCCCGGGCCGATGACGACGTCCATGGTGCCGGCCGGGGCGGGCACCGCCTCGAGATTGACGAGGGCCTGGCGCAGCGCCTCGTCGACCGACCGCTGCCAGCGCTCCGTGGTGACGAAGGTCTCGTAGCCGACCCGGCCGCCCTCGCCGTGCGAGCCGGCCTCCTGGCGGTCGCCGTCGCCGACGACGACCGAGACGTTGACCCGCACCAGCGGCCGCACGTCGCGCACGCGCATCCCGTCGGCGCGCAGGATCTCCACCACCTTCCACGAGCCGGCGAGGGACGCCGTGACCTGCCGCACCCGCGGGTCCTTCGCCCGGGCGTAGGCGTCGATCTCGGCGAGCAGGGCGACCTTGTCGGCGAAGGGCTGGCCGGCGAGCGGGTTGACGTCGGCGTAGAGCTTGAGGTTGGTCGGCCGCGGCCCGTCGGCGAGCACGCCGGAACGGCCGCGCGCCACCGCCGAGACCGCGTCGGCCGCCCGCTTCAGCGCCCCTTCCGAAATGTCGTCGGCATGGGCGTAGCCGACCGCCTCGCCGGCGACGGCGCGAAGGCCGAAGCCCTGCGAGGTGTCGTAGGTCGCGGTCTTGAGCCGGCCGTTGTCGAAGGCCAGCACCTCCGACTGGGAATACTCCACGTAGAGCTCGCCGTCGTCCGCCCCGGCGAGCGCCCCGGCGACGATGCGGCGGGCGGCGTCGGGGTCGAGGCCGGTGGCGGCGAAGAGGTCGGTCGGGTGCGAGGTCATCGGCGCGTCTCCGCAGGGCTGTCGTTGCAGCGGAAGATAGGGAAGGACAAGGCGACTTGCACGCCCCGCGGTGAGTGGGACTTGCTGAAAGGAGCGCCGGGCATCGGGTGGGGTCGGGGCGCCGGGAATGAGGAGTTCCGCCTCTTCCTGGCGATCAAGGTGGTGGCGACTGTCAGAAGTCAGCTCTGACAATCAAGGCGTCCAAGTACCTTCGCGCAAAGTCAGAAGCTCCACCCTGCGAGGTGAGAAGCGCCTCAATAAAGCGTCGCCTCGTAGCGCGCGATCATCTCGTCCTGGGTCTCGGCCTTGGCCGCCAGCCCGAGCTGGTCCTTCATCATCTCGGCCATCGACGGCAGCACGGACCGCTCCACCCGGGCGGCCGGGTCCCACAGCCGGCTGCGCATCAGCGCCTTGGCGCAGTGGAGATAGGCCTCGCGCACCGTGATCCTCAGCGCGGTCTTCGGCGCCCGCTCGCCGACCGCGAAGCGGGAAAGCAGCGCCGGATCGGTGTCGATCGCCGCGGTGCCCTGCACCCGGAGCGTCTCGTCGACGCCGGGGACGAGGAACAGCAGGCCGACGCCCGGATGGGCGACGACGTTGAGCAGCGTGTCGATGCGGTTGTTGCCCGGCCGGTCCGGCAGCAGCAGGGTGCGATCGTCGGCGATCTCGACGAAGCCCGGCGCGCCGCCGCGCGGCGTGACGTCGCCGAGCCCGTCCGGCCCGGTCGAGGACAAGACGGCGAAGGGCGACAGCGCGATGAAGCGGCGGCAGTGCGGGTCGAGGTGCGAGAGGACCTTGTCGCGCGAGCGCGGATTGGGCGAGCCATAGAGAGCGCGCAACGTCTCGGCGTCGGTGATGGTGGTCATGAAGTCCGTTCCTGACGTCTCTGCGGAAGCTATGCCGATGCCGGGCGGCGGTGGGGTGTCACGGGCCGCCGAGATTCAGCCGGATCTCGAATCGGCGGCCGACGAATGCGGGGGGCGGTGGGGGAGCGGCGCCGAGCCTGGTGACGGCTCGTTCGATCACCTCGGCGAGCATCGGTGAAATCCGGCCGCCGACGCGAAGGTCGGCGATCCGCCCGTCGTCGCCGAGCCGGAACGCCAGGGTGACCGGAACCGGCGTGCCCCGCTGCGCCGCCCGGCGCAGCGACGAGTTCCAGACGATCTCGCCGAGATGCCTCTCGACGCTGCGCAGGTAGGGATCCACCGCCGCGCCGCGCTCGATCCGGACCGGAAGAAGAAAGGTCCGTCCCGCCAGTGCGGCGGGTGGCGGCGGAAGGCGGAAGCCGGGACCGAGGGCCTGACGGACCGCCGTCGCCGACGCGGCAGACCTCGCATCGCGGACGACGACGTCGTGGAGGCGGCCATCGGCGCCGACGCGGAAGCCGACGACCACCTCGCCCGCCGGGCCGTTCGGAGCCACGCCGGCGACGACGCCCGCGATCTGACGCCGGGCGAGGGCGGTGTAGGCCGCGGCGTCGTCTGCGGCCGCCGGCAGGGCGGAGACGACGAGCAGGAGAAGAAGAAGGATGATCCGCACGACGCTCGCCTCGCCGAGGGGCCGACGGCCGGACTGATTGTCACGGCAGGGCCGCGAGGCCCTCGCGGAAGCCCTTCAGCGAGATCGGGATGCCGATACCCTCTTCCGGGGTCTGGAAGATGATGAAGGTCGCCCCGGTGCCGGTGGAGAGCTGCTGGATCAGGTCATCCTCCATCACCGCCTCGGCGAAGCAGCCGTTGGCGAGGCAGCGCACGAAGGCGGTGCGGCCGATGTCCCGGTCGTCGATGCGAAGCCCGAGGCCGGAGGGCAGCAGCACGCCGAGCGGGGCGAGCACGCGCAGGATCGGTGTCTTCTTGTCGGCGGTCTTGATCACGATCACCGACAGGCCGACGTTGTCGCGGTCCTCGGCGGTGACGTTCTGGATCAGCGCGCACTGCTCCTCGCGGGCGCCGGGCGGCTGGTCGCAGCGGATCTGCCAGTCGTCGAAGACGGTCTTGACCGCGCCCTGCGCCCGCGCCTGTCCGCCCGGCAGGGCGACCGCGACCAGAAGCAGGAGGGCGAGAGTGGCCGCAAGGCCCCTGGGCGGATGGAACGTCATGGGCAGGCACCTGATCGTCGTGATTCTCTCCGGCCGCATTCTGACCACGGCCTCCGGGCGAGCGCCATGGAAACATGGCGCCGCGATCGCGAAAAGGCCGCGGCGCCCGCGCGGCGCCGCCGCGCACCGGTCCGGCGCTTTTGCGCGGGGGCACCAGCTGTTTGTCCGTGGCGAGCGGTGCTCGGCCGGCCTCCCCGGTCGCCCCCGCCGGACGACCGGTGCGGGGGAGGGGCGGTGGAGAGGCGTGCGCCGCGCGGCCGTCCGTGCCGCGGG
>CALCDT010000076.1 GCA_937900425.1 uncultured Alphaproteobacteria bacterium
GGCCGGCGAGCAGCGCCTCGAAGAAGCGGCGCTCCATGGTTTCGGCCTTGTCGCCCTCGATCACGCCGGCGATGCGCCAGCCGCCGCGCTCCAGCGTCCAGCCCCGCAACTCGTTGGCGAAGCTCGCGAAGGCCAGCGCCAGGACCATGCCGAGCGCCGTCGCCGCGTCCGGATGCCAGAGCCGGCCCAGCGCTTCCAGGGCTATACTCGCGGCGACGAAGCCGGCCAGCACCCACCACATCCGGTGCCAGAGCAGCCAGAGCAGCGGCACGAACAGCGCCGGCCAGCAGAAGCCGTCCTTGACGAAGCGCACGTCGGCGCGGGCCGGATCGGCCTCCGGCCGGGTGCCCGGCCCGACATAGGCGGTATGGATGGTCATCGCCGACCTCTCCTTTCTCCCGGCCCCTTCACCGGGCCGCTTCTCCGGAGACCTTCAACCAGACCCGGCCGCGGCCGCTCCGTCCGCCGCGGCGGACCCGGCGGTCGGAGCCGCTCAGCAGTCTCCGTCGATAGACCGAAGCGACGTCGAGATCAAAGGGTTCCCTTGGTCGAAGGCACCCGGCCGGCCTGGCGCGGGTCGATCTCCACCGCCTTCCTCAGGCAGCGGGCCAGTGCCTTGAAGGCGCTTTCGGCGACGTGGTGGTCGTTGGCGCCATAGAGCGTCTCGACGTGCAGGGTGATGCCGGCGTTCATCGCGAAGGCGCGGAACCACTCCTCGACCAGCTGGGTGTCGAAGCTGCCGATCTTCGGCGTCGCGAAGGCGAATTTGGCGACGAGGAACGGCCGGCCGGAGACGTCGATCGCGCAGCGGGTCAGCGCCTCGTCCATGGCGAGGTGGCAGTCGGCGTAGCGGGTGATGCCCTTCTTGTCGCCGAGCGCCTCGGCGAAGGCCTTGCCGAGGGCGATGCCGACGTCCTCGACGGTGTGGTGATCGTCGATGTGGAGGTCGCCTTTGGCCGAAATCGTCAGGTCGATCAGGCCGTGGCGGGCGACCTGGGTCAGCATGTGGTCGAAGAAGCCGACGCCGGTCGAAATCTCGGCGACGCCCGTGCCGTCGAGGTCGAGGGTGAGCGAGATGTCGGTCTCGGCGGTCTTGCGGGTGATCTTGGCCTGACGCATGGACGGGTTCCGGTGACGGAGTCGGGACGGCGGACGCGGGGATGGCCGTCGGAACGGACGCAGTCTGCCGGACCGTGCTTCCCGCCGCCTCTCCGCTCTTGCGGGAGAGAGCGCCCCGAGAAGCCGGTTGGAGGCACGGCGCCGCCGCCCCCCTCATCCGGTCGCTTCGCGACCACCTTCTCCCCGTGGGGGAGAAGGGATTTCCGGAATTGCCCGACCGACCTGCGGAAGCCCGCCGACGCCGCCGCGTCTTCGGCGGCGACGTTTAGCAGGCTTTGCCGCGGCTGTCGCCGGTCTCGTCCGCCTCGCGCCCGAGCACCGCGGCCCATTCGTCGCGGACGTCGGCGTCGGTCTCGCCGGGCAGGTGCGCCGCGGCGAGCGCGGCGAGGTCGGCCGCCGGCAGCAGCCGTCCCGCCGCCCAGACCGCGGCCCCGCGCACCACCGGGTCGCCGCCGCGAAGATGAGGCAGCACGGTGGGCAGCAGGGCGGGATCGCCGCCGTTGCCGGCCGCGATCAGCAGGTTCCGCATGAAGCGGCCGCGGCCGATGCGCTTGACCGGCGAGCCGGAGAATTTCGCCCGGAAGCCGGCGTCGTCGAGAGCGAGGAGGTCGGCGAGCGGCGGGGCGAGGAGGTCGGCGCGGGCGGCGAGCTTCATCTCCGCCGTCGCCGCGGCGAACTTGTTCCACGGGCAGACGGCGAGGCAGTCGTCGCAGCCGTAGACCCGGTTGCCCATGGCGGCGCGGAACTCGGCCGGGATCGGCCCGGCGTGCTCGATGGTGAGATAGGACAGGCAGCGGCGGGCGTCGAGCCGGTAGGGCGCGGGGAAGGCGTTTGTCGGGCAGGCGTCGAGGCAAGCGCGGCAGGAGCCGCAATGGTCGCGCTCGGCCTGGTCGGGGGGAAGATCGGCGGCGGAGAAGATCGCGCCGAGGAACAGCCAGGAGCCGAAATCGCGGGAGACGAGATTGGTGTGCTTGCCCTGCCAGCCGAGGCCCGCCGCGGCCGCCAGCGGCTTCTCCATCACCGGGGCGGTGTCGACGAAGACTTTCACCTCGGCGCCGGTCTCCCGCGCGATCAGCCCGGCGACCTCCTTGAGCCGGCCCTTGAAGACGTCGTGATAGTCGCGGTGGCGAGCGTAGACCGAGAGATTGGCGACGTCCGGCCGGCCGAGGTTCTCCAGCGGGTCGCGTTCCGGCCCGTAGTTGAGGCCGAGCATGACGACCGAGCGCACGTTTGGCCAAAGCACCCGCGGATCGGCCCGGCGATCCAGCGTCTCGGCCATCCACGCCATGGTGCCGTGATGGCCGTCGGCGACCGCCTCGCGCAGCCGGAGCCCGGCCTCCAGCACCCGCTCCGGCGTCGTCACGCGCAGGGCGGAAAAGCCGAGGCGTTCGGCGCGGGCACGGGCGGGGGCGAGGGGATCGGCGGGCATGGCGGGCAATGTGGCGTGGGGCGGGCGATTGTGCCAGCGCTGGATTCCGGAGCGATCAGTCGGGTTCGTCGTGAGATAAAAAATCGTCTCGGCGAATTGCTCCGGCCCAATTCCGCAACGTCTCCATCGTCATCGCCGGGCTTGACCCGGCGACCCATTGGCCTCGCCGCGAATTTTGCGCTCAAGACTCATGGGGGACCAACGGGATCACTCGACGGACGACCCCTCATCGAAAGGCTATTGGGTCGCCGGGTCAGGCCCGGCGATGACGAACGAGATCCTGAAATCAGGACCTGCCGTCGGGCATCCCCTCAGTCGAACCGAGTCGCAAGAAGCCACCGCGACGCGTTTCCCTCCAGGTGCATCGCCTCATCCCTCTCCGCCCCTCAGAAATCCAGATCCGCATAGGTCGGCGAAGCCGGGAGGCCCGTGACCTTGTCGGCGAGCAGGGAACGGAAGGACGGGCGGGACTTGACCCGGGCGTACCAGGCGGTGGCGTGGGGATCCTCGCTCCACGGCACCTCGCCGATGTAGTCGACCGCCGACAGTTCGGCGGCGGCGGCGAGGTCGGCGAAGCTGATGCGGTCGCCCGCCAGCCAGTCACGGCTGGCGGGGAGCCAACCGATGTAGCGGAGGTGGTGGCGGATGTTGGCGCGGGCGGCACGCAGCACCTGCGAATCGGGGGCGCCGCCGCCGCGGGCCGTGGGCATCTCCAGCTTGAAGATGCGCTCGTGGACGAAATAGTGCGTCACCTCGTCGTGGAACTTGTGGCCGAACCATTCGACCAGCCGGCGCACCTCGGCCCGGGCCTCGGGGTGATTCGGCATCAGCCGGCGCTCGCCCATCGAGAAGCCGCGGGTTTCGTCGACGTATTCCATGATCACCGAGGCGCCGACGATGGCGGGGCCGTCGTTCTCCACCAGCACCGGCACGGTGCCGGCCGGGTTCAGTTCCAGGAAGCCGGACCGGCGCTCCCACGGGCGCTCGATCAGGTATTCCGCCTTGCATTCGTGTTCGGCGAGCATCAGGCGGGCGAAGCGCGAGGCGGCGGAGAAGGGATGGTGATGGAGCTTCAGCATTGCGATCCGGACGTGGGCGACGGGCTACGGCGTCGGACTTTGGTAACCATCGCGGACGTATATCTCGGCGAAGGCCGGCGGCGGGCGCATCGCGCCCGGCCTCGCGTCCCGCGGCGAGCGCAGGCGGACGGCGAGGCCTCGTCATAGAGCGCACGGTAACCTTAAACAATCGGTTTCGCGCCGACGCGGCCATGGCATCCCGTGCCGGCGCCGGCGGCGCGACCCGCCCCCTCCGCCCCGACCGGGCGACCAGCCGAGGAGCCGCAGATGGACGTCGGAACGATGATGGAGGCCGCGCTGCTCGGCCTCGTCGAGGGACTGACCGAGTTCCTGCCGGTGTCCTCCACCGGGCACATCCTGCTGCTCGGCCACTTCCTCGGCTTCGAATCGACCGGGCGCAGCTTCGAGGTGCTGATCCAGCTCGGCGCCATCCTCGCCATCCTGACGGTCTACGCCCAGCGGCTGATCGCCATCGCCCTCGCCCTGCCGACCAGCGCGGCGGCGCGGCGCTTCGTCGTCGGCGTGCTGCTCGCCTTCCTGCCGGCGGTGGTGATCGGCGTCGCCGCCCACGACGTCATCAAGACGGTTCTGTTCGAATCGCCGCGCCTCATCTGCATCTCGCTGATCCTCGGCGGCATCGTGCTGCTCGTCATCGACCGTCGCCATCCGGCGCCGGTGCATTTCGACGCCACCGCCTATCCGCTGAAGACCTATTTCCTGATCGGCCTGTTCCAGTGCCTCGCGATGATCCCCGGCACCTCGCGCTCGGGTTCCACCATCGTCGGCGCCATGCTGCTCGGCGCCGACAAGCGTTCGGCGGCGGAATTCTCCTTCTTCCTGGCCATGCCGACCATGGCGGGAGCCTTCGCCTACGACCTCTACAAGAACCGCTCGATCCTCTCCTTCGACGACGGGGCTCTGATCGTCATCGGCTTCGTCTGCGCCTTCGTCACCGCCGTGCTGGTGGTGAAACGCCTGCTCGACTTCGTCGCCCGCCACGGCTACGCGCCGTTCGGCTGGTGGCGGATCGCGGTGGGGACGACCGGGCTCGTGCTGCTCGCCCTGCTGCCGGCGGCGGCCCCGGCGACGGCGATGCCGTCCTCCGCGGCCGCGGCCACGACGGAACTGGCGGCCCGGCTGCCCGCGGGCGAGCCGGCCCTCTCGGCGGCGACCCTTTCCGGCCTCGGCACCTTCCGCGGCACGATCGACGGCCTGCCCTCAGGCGCCTTCACCCACGGCGCGGCGACGCCGTAAGGGCCGGCGGCGGGCGATTTCCGTCCGCCCAGCTCTTTCCTCTCGTCCTTCGGAACGGTGTTAGCCCCGCGCCGTCTCCACCAGACGCACCGCCTCGCGAAACGCCTCCTCGATGTCGAGGTCGGTGGTATCGAGCGTCAGCGCGTCGTCGGCCGCGACCAGCGGGGCGACCGAGCGGCCGCTGTCGCGGGCGTCGCGCTTGCGGATGTCTTCCAGCACGGTCTCGTAGGCGACGGTGGGGTCGATGGCGAGGTCGTCGCGGTGGCGGCGGCGGGCGCGGGCCTCCGGGCTCGCGGTGACGAACAGCTTCACCTCGGCCTGCGGGCAGACCACCGTGCCGATGTCGCGGCCGTCGAGGATGGCGCCGGGCTCGGTCAGGGCGAAGCGGCGCTGGAAGTCGAGCAGGGCGGCGCGGACCGCGGGGATGGCGGCGACCACCGAGGCGGCCTC
>CALCDT010000077.1 GCA_937900425.1 uncultured Alphaproteobacteria bacterium
GGCGGCCCGCCTCTCGGCGCTCGCACATCTCGAGGAACTGGTCGCGGACGGCGCTCTCCGCTGCGCCGGCGACGTCTCGCTCGCCGGTCGGTTCTCGGTCGCGGCCTGACGGCGGGCTGCGCCGGAACGGCCGATGCGCCGCCGGCGTCACTCTTCCGCCGAGCGGCGGATCTGGTCGTCGAGGGTGGCGAAGAAGCGGCGGATGCGGAAGGCGCCGAGGCCGAGGTCGACCGGCAGGTCGGTGACGGCGGCCGAGACGTCGATCCGCGCCCCGCCCGGCGCCGGGCGGATGCGCAGCGCCAGGCTTCCGGCCGGCGCGAAGGGCAGGTCTCGGGCGGCGAGGCCGATCCGGCCGGCCGTTTCCTCGTCCGCCGGCTCCGCCTCTCGCAGCACCGTCCAGCCGAGGCCGGTGGCCGCGGCCCGCGCCGCGGTGAAGAGTTCCACGGTCGAAAGCGGATAGCGCCGGCCGATCAGGTCGGGATAGGGCGGTGCCGCGTCGCCGCCCTCGCCGGAGACAGCGAAGAGGCCGGAAGCAAGGCCGGGAATCGCCGGAGGGTCGGCGCGGTCGGTGGTGACGGCGGCGACGGGGGGAAAGACCAGCGCCGCGGCGGCGCCGGCGACGAAGGGCGAAAGGCCGAGGGCGAGCACCACCACGCTCGCCGCCAGATGGCCGGCGCCGTCGCAGCCGTCACGCCAGATGTCGCCGCCGGCGACGAGAAGCGCGAGCAGGCCGGCGACGCCGAAGCCGAGGGCGGCGAGGAGAACGGCCGTCGCCGCCTCGGCCGAGACGAGATCGAACCGGCTCGCCAACTCGGTTTCGACCACGACGAACAGCGTGAACAGCGCGAGGGTCCGGCCGGGTCCGAGCCCGCGGGCGCGCCGGCGCGCGGGCGCGGCGAGAAGATGGTCGTAGCTGCGCTGCACTCCGTCTGCGACCATGGTCCCTCGTCCACTTCGTCAGGGCTCGCGGCCGTCGTCGCGGCGGAGCCGGAAGCTCGACACCGCCGGCACGGGATGGTCGGTTCGCGGATCCGGCGGCCGGAGCGGGATCGGAAACCGGCCGCGCCGGACAGCTCCGCTCCGTCTGCCGCAGCGCAAAATAGCCTGCCCAAAGCCCTGTTCCGGCTGTATGGTCGGCCGGTCCGACCCGCCACCCACCCGGGAGTTTCCGCGATGCCCCTCACCAACGTCCAGGCCCGCGACCTCGACGCCGTCGTCCACCCTTATACCCCGCTGCACAAGCTGCGCGAAACGGGTCCGATGGTGCTCGGCCACGGCAAGGGCGTCTACGTCTACGACACCCAGGGCAAGGAATTCCTCGAGGGCATGTCCGGGCTGTGGTGCGCCGGGCTCGGCTTCTCCAACGAGGAGCTGGTCGAGGCGGCGACGGAGCAGTTGCACCGTCTGCCCTACTACCACCTCTTCGGCGGCAAGGGCATGGAGCCGGCGATCGAGCTCGCCGAGAAGCTCAAGGAGATCGCCCCCTGTCCGATCGACAAGGTGCTGTTCTCCTCGTCGGGCTCGGAGGCCAACGACACCCAGATCAAGCTGGTCTGGTATTACAACAACGCCATGGGCCGGCCGAAGAAGAAGAAGATCATCAGTCGGATCAAGGCCTATCACGGCGTCACGGTGATGGCCGCTTCGCTGACCGGCCTGCCCAACAACCACCGCGACTTCGACCTGCCCGTCGACTGCGTACGCCATACCGACTGCCCGCAATACTACCGCTTCGCGGAAGCCGGCGAATCGGAGGACGAGTTCGTCGCCCGCCTCGCCGCCAACCTGACGCGGCTGATCGAGACCGAGGGCGCCGACACCATCGCGGCGATGATCGCCGAGCCGATCATGGGCGCCGGCGGCGTCGTCATCCCGCCGGAGAGCTATTTCCCGGCGATCCAGCCGATCCTCGAGGCCGCCGACATCCTGCTGATCGACGACGAGGTGATCTGCGGCTTCGGGCGCACCGGCAACTGGTTCGGCGCCACCACCATGGGCATGAAGCCGGCGACAGTGTCGGTCGCCAAGCAGCTCACCGCCGCCTATGCGCCGCTGTCGGGCGTGATGCTGCCGAAGTTCATGACCGACATGCTGGAGGACCAGTCCGCCAAGATCGGCACGTTCGGCCACGGCTACACCTACGGCGGCCACCCGCTCGCCTGCGCCATCGGCGTCAAGACGCTGGAGATCTACGAGCGCCTCGACATCGTCGGCAGGGTTCGCGCTCTCGCCCCGCAGTTCGAGAAGCGCATCACCGCCCTCGCCGACCATCCGCTCGTCGGCGACGTGCGCTGCCGCGGCCTCGTCGGCGGCATCGAACTCGTCGCCGACAAGGCGACGAAGCGCGCCTTCCTGCCGGCCCAGGGCGTCGGGCCGCGGGCGGCGAAATGCTGCGAGAACCGCGGCCTGATCCTGCGCGCCATCGGGGACACGCTCGCCGTCTGCCCGCCGATGATCATCACGGTCGAGGAGCTCGACGAACTGTTCGACCGCGCCGAGAAGGCGCTCGACGACGCCGAGGCGATCGTGTCGAGCGAGGGCCTGCGCGCGGCCTGAGCGGCCGATCGCCCACGGCCCACCCCGACATGCTCGGACGAGCTGGGCCGAGTCGCGCCGACCGGCCCGCGGGGTCCGCGGTCGGGACGGCACGCGGGCGACCTCGCGGGTTCGGCCACACTTTTCAGGGACGACGATCGATGGACATTCTTCTCGCCATCCTGGCTGCGCTGGCGGCCATGGTTCTACTGGTGCTCCTCCTCGCCGCGCGCAAACCGCCGATCTTCCGGATCGAGCGACGGATCCTCGTCGCCGCGCCGCCGTCGGCGGTCTACGCCGTCGTCGGCGACTTCTCGCGCAGCAGGGAGTGGTCGCCCTGGGAGCAGCTCGACCCGCAGATGACGCGCCGCCTGACGGGAACGCCCGACGCGGTCGGGGCGGTCTACGAGTGGGACGGCGACAAGAGCGTGGGCGCGGGGCGCCAGGAGATCGTCGAGAAGCAGGAGGATCGGCTGGTGCGGGTGCGGATCGACTTCCATCGCCCGATGAACGCGACCAACACCGTCGACTACACGCTGCGGCCGGTGTCCGGCGGCACGGAGGTGAGCTGGGCGATGTACGGTCCCAACCCCTTGATGTCACGGGTGATGGGCCTCTTCGTCAACATCGACAGGATGGTCGGCCGCGACTTCGAGCGCGGCCTCGCCAGCTTGAAACGCCTCGTCGAGGGGGGATGACGCGGGTCGGCACGCCCGAGCAACGACCGGGCGCGGCGTCGGCCCTCGTCTTCCGTGACAATCGTGCAACATGTAATAAATGAAAACATTTCTTGATTGCATAACGGGTGCGAAATTTTGCGCACTCCCGACAGCGCGGTTTTTCCGTCTAAATATTGTCCGAATTCCTCGGTGGAATCCGTCTCGTCCGGGGGCGTTCCGCGGATGAGGAACCGGTGCCCCGGAAGAAGCCGGCGCATCCCGTCAATTTCTGAAACCAGAGAGCAGTCCAATGCGTCGCGCGGACAACCAGGATCAGCCGCAACAGCAGCAGCAGTCGCAGCATGACCTGTCGGCCCAGTATCGTTCCATCGGCATCCCCGCGGTGAACGCGGCGGCCGCCATGGTCAAGACCCGCAAGCCGGTGACGAAGGCGCTCTCCTTCGAGCAGTTCGCCGACCGCGACGACGGCTGATTCCCCGTTCGGAACCGGGCGATCTGCGCGCACTCTCCGGCTCGCCGGAGGGAACGCGTCGATGGTCGTCGAGTGGATGGTCGTCGAGTTGCGTCGCGATCGGAAACGATCTTCCGGCCCCGATGTTCCCCGTCCTCCGTTCGACTTTTCGCAGGACGGGCGCAAACCGCCCTTGATCCCCGTCGGTGCTTCGTGCCTGGTGCGGCGACCCGCGCTTTTCCGGCCTCGGGGTGAACATTCCCGGTCGGAAAGCGTTTGTCGTCAACCGCGCTCCCGGAACCTCGACGATGGATGTATTTGGGCTGGACACGGACCGACTGCGCAAGATGGCGGAAGGGGCGGAACTCGACGACGGCGTCGTCTGGATCGACCTTCACCGACCCTCGGCCCAGGAGGACGAACACGTGTCGGCCTTCGTCGGCGCCGATCTCCTGACCCGCGAGGAAATGGAGGAGATCGAGCCGTCGAGCCGCCTCGCCACCGAGGACGGCGTGCTCTATCTCACGGCGGCGCTGCCCTGCCGTTCGGAGACGTCGGCGGCCGGAACGACGGCGGTCACCTTCATCCTCACCGCCGACCGACTCGTCACCCTTCGCCACGACGACCTCGGCACCATGGCGATCGCCGCCGCGCGCATGACCAAGCCCGGCAGCGGCGTGACGGGCGCCTCGGCAGCGCTGCTCGTGCTGCTCGACACGGCGATCGACCGTCTCGCCGACCTGCTGGAGCGGTGCGGCGCGCGGATCGAGACGATCGCCCGCGGCATCTTCGAGGAAGGTGCCGCCAAGGAAACGCACCAGGACATCCTGCGCTCGATCGGGCGGGAAGGCCTTCGGATCGGCCACATCGAGGAAAGTCTGACCTCGCTGTCCCGGCTGCTGCTGTTCCTGATGGAGCGGGCCGAGCCGCCGCGCTTCGCCAAGGCCGACAAGGCCCGCATCAAGACCATGACGCGGGACACCACCGCCCTCGCCGACTATGCCCGCGCGCTCGAGGACCGGGTCAACTTCCTGCTCGATGCGACACTCGGGTTCGTCGGCATCCAGCAGAACGCCATCATCAAGATCTTCTCGGTTCTCGCCGTCATCTTCATGCCGCCGACCCTCGTCGCCTCGATCTACGGCATGAACTTCCGCGTCATGCCCGAACTCGACTGGGAGTTCGGCTATCCGATGGCCCTCGGGATGATGGTCGCCTCCGCGGTCTTCACCTTCGCCCTGTTCCGCTGGCGGCGCTGGCTGTGAGGATCCGGCTCACCGATACGCCCGGACCGCTGCGGCCGGCGAACCCTGGCCGACGGGCCGCCGCACCGGACGAGCGCGCCGTGTTTTTTGACGTACCCGCGAGACACGGGCGCTGCTATCCCTGTTCGATGGGTTCGCTCGTGCGTCGGGGCGCCGACGGCGTCGCGGCCCGTGCGGGCGTTCGCGTGCAAGAATGACTGCCGTCGGCATTGCGCCTGATCCCCTCCCCCACGATGAACGAGAAGCGGCGCCGTCCCGGAGCGGTGCCGTCACAGTCGGTGCATGGCGACCATGGATGATGTGAACGCGGATCCGACCTTTCTCAGCGGCGGCGGTTCGCTCGGCGCGCTGATCCGTGCCCACGACTGGGCCGAAACCCCGCTCGGGCCGCCGGACGGCTGGCCGCAGTCGCTGCGCTCGGCGCTGTCGATCTGCCTGCATTCGAGTTTTCCGACGGCGATCTACTGGGGTCCGTCCCTCACCCTGCTCTACAACGACGCCTGGGCGCCGATCCCGGCCGAGCGCCACCCCTGGGCGCTCGGCCGGCCAGGCTCCGAGGTCTGGAGCGACATCTGGCACGTGGTCGGCCCGCAGTTCCAGCGGGTGATGGAGACCGGCGAGGGCTTCTCGGCCTTCGACCAGATGCTGCCGATGATGCGCTCGGGGGTGGTCACCGAGACCTACTGGAACTACAGCTTCACCGCGATCCGCGGCGAAGACGGCCGTGTCGTCGGCGTCTTCAACCAGGGCAACGAGACCACGGCCGCGGTTGTCGCCCGGCGCCGGGCCGAGGCGGAGATCGAGCGGCTCGGGCGGATGTTCGCCCAGGCGCCCGGCGCGGTCGCCATCCTGCGCGGCCCCAACCACGTCGTCGAGATCGCCAACCCGGCCTATCTCGAACTCGTCGGCCGCACCGACATCACCGGAAAGACCATCGCCGAAGCGCTCCCCGAGGTGGTGACTCAGGGCTTCGTCGATCTGCTCGACCGGGTGTTCCTCGCCGGCGAGCCCTATGTCGGGCGGATGGTGCCGGTGCTGCTGCAGCGCGAGGCCGGCAAGCCGGCCGAGCGGCGCTACATCGACTTCGTCTACCAGCCGCTCACCGACGCGGCCGGCGTGCGCAGCGGCATCTTCGTCCAGGCGACCGACGTCACCGACGGGGCGCGGGCCGAACTCGCCCTGCGCGAGAGCGAGGCGCGGTTCCAGGGCATCGTCAATTCGATCGACCAGATGATCTGGTCGACCCGGCCCGACGGCCACCACGACTATTACAACGACCGCTGGTACGAATACACCGGCGTGCCCTGGGGCTCGACCGACGGCGAGGCCTGGAACGACATGTTCCACCCCGAAGACCGCGACCGGGCCTGGCAGGTCTGGCGGCGATGCCTCGTGACCGGAGAGCCCTATCATATCGAATACCGCCTGCGGCACCGCTCGGGTCAGTATCGCTGGGTGATCGGCCGTGCCCAGTGCGTGCGCGACGGCGACGGCGAGATCGTGCGCTGGTACGGCACCTGCACCGACATCCACAATCTCAAGATGGCCGAGGAGGAACTGGCCGAACAGGCCCGGGTGCTGGAGATCCTCAACCGCACCGGCCAGGCGATCGCCGCCAAGATCGACCTCGAGGACGCGGTCCAGACCGTGACCGACGCCGGCGTCGCCCTGATCGGTGCGAGGTTCGGTGCCTTCTTCCACAATCTCAAGGACGAGGCCGACGAGACCTATACGCTCTACACGCTGTCGGGCATACAGCGCTCGGAGTTCGACCGCTTCGCGATGGCGCGAATGACCGAGCTGTTCGCGCCGACCTTCGACGGCAGCGCCGTCGTGCGGTCGGACGACATCGCCATCGATCCGCGCTTCGGCCGGAACACGCCCCATTCCGGCCTGCCCGAGGGTCACCTGCCGGTGCGCAGCTATCTCGCGGTGCCGGTGATCTCGCGCTCGGGCACGGTCATCGGCGGCCTGTTCTTCGGCCACACCGAGGCCCGTGTCTTCACCGAGCACGCCGAGCGGCTGATGACCGGCATCGCAGCCCAGGCCGCGATCGCCATCGACAACGCCACCCTGTTCCGCGCCGCCCAGCACGAGATCGCCGAGCGCCAGCGCAAGGAGGACGCGTTGCGCGAGAGCGAGGAGTTCAGCCGCAGCGTCGTCGAATCGAGCGGCGACTGCATCAAGGTGCTCGACCTCGAGGGCCGGCTGCGCTTCATGAACGAGAGCGGCCGTATCCTGCTCGAGATCGACGACCTCGCGACGGTCTACGGCCGGCTTTGGGCCGAGATCTGGCCAGAGGAGAGCCGGGGAGACATCGAGGCCGCCCTCGCGGCGGCGAGCGCCGGCGGCGTCGGACGATTTTCGGCCTTCTGCCCGACCTGGAGAGGCACGCCGAAGTGGTGGGACGTCGTGTTGACCCCGGTTCCGGGCCGCGACGGACGGCCGATCCGCTACGTCTCGATCTCGCGCGACATCACCGAGCAGAAGCGGTTCGAGGAGGCGCGCCAGCTGCTGCTGCGCGAGCTCAACCACCGGGTCAAGAACCTCTTCGCGATCACCTCCGGCATGGTGACGATGACGGCGCGCACCGCGCCTTCGGTCGCGGCGATGGCCGAGACGCTGAAGGGCCGCCTCGCCGCCCTCGCCAAGGCCCATGAACTGATCCGCTCGGCGATCTCCGCCGACATGGAGGAACACCAGCAGGTGCTGCTGCGCCCGCTGGTCGACGAGGTGACCCGGCCCCACGTCGATCCGAACGGCGCCAGTCAGATCGAGATCGAGGGGCCGGATCTGTTCATCGGCGTCGCCGCGGCGACCAGCCTCGCGCTGGTTCTTCACGAAATGGCGACGAATGCCGCCAAATATGGCGCGCTTGCCACGGCCGATGGTCGTCTCGCCATCGTCTGGCGCATGGCTGACGATCAACTGGAACTGGAATGGAAGGAGCGGGTTGTTCTCACGACAATCGGTCCGCCCACCACCCAGGGCTTCGGCAGCAGGCTCGCCCGCTCCGGCGTCACGGGCCAGCTCGGCGGGACCTTGACCTATGACTGGCAGTCCGGCGGGGTACGCATTTCGATGCGCATTCCTCTCCGCAATCTGGAGCGTTGACCGGACCCACGGAAAGCAAGAAAACGTTCGCCATGCGTGATTTCAGAACCACCCCCGAATCGGTCCTCGACGCCAAGCGCGTCCTGATCGTCGAGGATGAACCGTTCATCGCCTTCGACCTAGCCGACGCGATCGAAGCGGCCGGCGGTTTCGTCGTCGGCCCGGCCATGTCCGTGCGCGAGGCGCTGCAGCTCATCGCCTCCGGCGAGGTCGACGCGGCCATCCTCGACGTCAACCTGCCCGACGGCGACATCGGCCCCGTGGTCGCGGCGCTCAAGACGAAGGGCATCGTCATGCTGATCCACACCGGCGCCGGGTTGACGCCGGAGTTGCAGGAGGGGCATCCCGGTCTGCGCGTCTTCTCCAAGCCGACGCCGCCGCCGGTCCTCGCCCGTGTGCTCGCCAGCAGCCTGCGCGGCGGCGAGCAGAGCGAGGCGCGCCACGTCTGACGAGGAGACACGGCGCGGGGATCAATGCACCGTGCTCCGCTCCGTGCCGACGCCGGCCTTCCGGCGCGGGCCGCCTCAGGGATAGAGCCGCAGTTTCTCCCATGGCCCCGCCGGCTCGCTCCGGCTGAAGACGACGCGATCGTGGAGACGGAACAGACCGTCCTGCCAGAATTCGATGGACAGCGGCTTCACGCGGAAACCGGACCACCACTCGGGCCGCGGCACCTCGCCGATGCCGAATTTCAGTGTGAACTCGGCAACCGCCTTCTCGAGCGCGAACCGGCTTTCCAGCGGCTGCGACTGCTTCGAGGCCCAGGCGCCGATGCGGCTGCCGCGCGGGCGGGAAGCGAAATAGGCGTCCGCCTCGGCTTTGGTGACCCGCTCGACCGGGCCGCGAACACGCACCTGCCGGCGGCGGGACTTCCAGTGGAACAGCAGGGCCGCCTTCGGGTTGGCGAGGAGTTCGCGTCCCTTCTGGCTTCCGAAGTTGGTGTAGAAGACGAAGCCGGCGGCGTCGAAGCCTTTGAGCAGAACCATCCGCACGTGCGGCAGCCCGTCCTCGTCGGCGGTGGCGAGCGCCATGGCGTTGGGATCGTTCGGCTCGCTCGCCTCGGCGTCGGCGAGCCAGGTCGCGAACAGCGCCAGTGGCCGCCGCCGTGAAATCGCCGCCGCCCGCGCCGCCGGCGCTCCTACCGTCTCTGGTGATCTCGCTCATCGCCCGTCCCCGCTGCCTGCATGGCTGTTCGGGCGGAGGCCACCACCGCCGGTGTGGCCGCCCGCCGTCGAGGCTGATATAGGCCAGACCGGGCGCCGGGGAAATCGCCGGCCGAGACGCGCGGCCGCGCCGCGCGATCTCGCCGCCACCCCCGTCGCAGGATCTGGATTTTATTCCTAGGCCTTCCCATATCCTCTGCAAAGCGACCGACTTGCGATGATCGGGCGCGGGGAGCACCCTTCATCGCCTCTTTTCGACAAGGACGATCCATGCGCGACCCCTACGACGTGCTCGGCGTGAAGCGCACCGCAACCGAGGGCGAGATCAAGAAGGCCTTCCGCAAGCTCGCCAAGACCTTCCATCCCGACGCCAGCGGCGACGATCCGAAGGCGCGCGACCGCTTCGCCGAGATCAACACCGCCTACGAGATCGTCGGCGACGCCGAGAAGCGCAAGAAGTTCGACGCCGGCGAGATCGACGCCGAGGGCAAGCCGAAATTCGCCGGTTTCGAGGGCTTCGGCGGGGCTACCGGCGGCGGACGGCGTTCGGCCGGCGCCGGATTCTCCGGCCGCAACGCCGAGGACATCCTCAACGAGGTGTTCGGCGAGGCCTTCTCGGGCTTCGCCCGCGGCGGTGCCCGTCCAGGCGGCGGCGGCGGGGGCGGCGGGTTCCGGGGCTTCGGCGGCGGCCCGTCCTTCGAGGAGCCGCCCGAGGCCGGCGCGGCCTTCGGCGCCAAGGGGGCCGACGTCGTGGTGACGGCGAAGGTCAGGCTCGAGGACATCGTCGGCTCGGGCAAGGTCCGGGTGACGCTGCCGAGCGGCAAGGCGCTCGACGTCAAGGTTCCCGCGGGTTTCGAGCCCGGCCAGCCGATGCGGCTGAAGGGCCAGGGCAACCCCGGCTCGCCTCCCGGCGACGCCATCGTGGTCCTGGTCCACGAGCCTCACCCGCTGTTCCGCCCCGACGGCGCCAACCTGAGGCTCGACCTGCCGGTCGGCCTCGACGAGGCGGTGCTCGGCGCCAAGGTCCGGGTTCCGACGCTGGAAGGCCCGGTCGAGATCACCATCCCGCCGGGAACGACCGGCGCAAAGGCGCTGCGGGTGCGGGCCAAGGGCCTGCCGACCAGGGCCGGCGGTCGCGGCGACCTCATCGTCACCCCGCGCATCGTCCTGCCCCCCGACGGCCCCGACGGCGGCCTCGAGCAGCTGATGACCCGCTGGCGCGAGATGAAGCCGTTCGACCCGCGCGGCAAGGACTTCGGTTGAGGGCGCGCCCCTCGCCGGCACCAGCGACGTCCCCGCCGGCCGAGCCCGGTGCGGTCAATGCGCCGGGCCGAGGCTCGCCGGGGCGATGCTGTCGTCGGGCACGAAAAAGTCCTGCTGCAGCGGACGGGTCGGGTCGACGCGGTAGCGGTCGAAGTCGGTGACGCCGGCCTCGGCGAGCACGGTGTCGTCGATCAGGAAGTTGCCGGTGAATTCCCGGGCCGGACGGGCGAAGATCGCGCAGGCGGCGTCGGCGACGATGTCGGCGGTGCGCGAGCGGGCGACGAGGTCGTCGCCGCCGAGAAGGTTGCGCACGGCGCTCGTGGCGATGGTGGTGCGTGGCCACAGCGCATTGACCGCGATGCCGGCGCCACGCAACTCGCCGGAAAGGCCGAGCACGCACAGGCTCATGCCGTATTTTGCGATCGAATAGGCGGTGTGGCCGGCGAACCACTTCTCCTTCATGTCGAGCGGCGGCGACAGCATCAGGATGTGCGGGTTCGGCGCCCGCTTCAGATGCGGGACCGCGTATTTCGAGACCATGAAGGTGCCGCGGGTGTTGACCGCGTGCATCAGGTCGAAGCGCTTCATGTCGGTCGCCTGAGAATCCGTCAGGCTGATCGCGCTCGCGTTGTTGACGACGATGTCGAGCCCGCCGAAACAGGCCGCCGTGCGTTTGATCGCCTCCGCCACGGCCGCCTCGTCGCGCACGTCGACCGCCAGCGGCAGCGCCCGTCCGCCCGCCGCCTCGATCGCGGCGGCGGCGTCGTGGATGGTGCCGGGCAGCTTGGGATGCGGTGTTTCGGTCTTGGCCGCGACGGCGACGTTCGCCCCCTGGCGGGCCGCGGCGAGGGCGATGGCGAGGCCGATGCCGCGGCTGGCGCCGGTGATGAAGAGCGTCCTGCCCCGTAGCTGGTCCATCGGTCGTTTCCTCCCCGTGCGCCCGGTCGCCGCCGGGACTTCCCGTTCAGCGTTGCAGAAAGGCCGCGAAGGCGGCCCGCGCCTCCGGCGATTTCAGCCGCTCGGCGAACAGCGCCGCCTCCTCGTCGATCCGGCGATGGATCTCCTGCGGGTCGCCGCGCAGCAGCCGGCGGGCCTGACGCACCGCCTCGACCGGCTTGGCCGCCAGCACCTCGGCCATGGCGAAGGCGTCGGCCTCGACGCCGTCGGCCGGGCAGAGCCGGTTGACGAGGCCGACCGCCTTCGCCCGGTGGGCGTCGAACGGCATTCCCGCGACCAGCAGTTCGAAGGCGTTCCGCTCGCCGAGCAGCCGTGGGCCGAGCAGGCTCGAGGCCGCCTCCGGCACGAGGCCGAGGTCGGTGAACGGCGTGCGGAACAGCGACCGCTCGGAGGAGAACACCATGTCGCAATGGAGCAGCAGCGTGCAGCCGACGCCGATGGCGAGGCCGTCGACGGCGGCGAGCAGCGGCACGTCGACGTCGACGAGGGCGTGAAGGAAGGCCAGCACCGACGCCGGCATCGTCCCCTGGCGGGCCGCCTCGGCGAAGTCGGCGATGTCGTTTCCGGCGGAGAAGACGCCCGGCTGGCCGGTGATCAGCAGCGCCCGGGTGGCGCCCCCGCCGTCGTCGCCGGCCTCTCCGCCCGCCCCCTCGCCCCC
>CALCDT010000078.1 GCA_937900425.1 uncultured Alphaproteobacteria bacterium
CCGCCGAGACGCCGCCGAAGCCGCGGCGCGCCGCCATCCGCTCCGCGATGTCGCGAGCGGCCGGGGTTCCTCGGGTCTCGCCGCGGCGGCCCCGGCGGCTCGCACCGCGCCGACGCCTCTGCTGTTACGCCAGCAAACCCTCCCCGTATTGAACCGGCGGCCGCACTATCCCTTCACGGCACGATTACGCCGCGGCCGGTGAAGCGGCGGTTCTTGAAGTCGTCGATCGCGCGGTTGATGTCGTCGAGGGCGTATTCGGTGTAGTGCATCTTCACCTTGCCGTCGGCGTTGAGCTCCATCAGTTCGACGAGTTCGGTGTAGTTGCCGACGAGGCTGCCGCCGATGTTGATCTCCTCGATGACGAGGTGGACGGTCGGCACCTCGACCTTGCCGCCGTAGCCGACGACGAACATCTGCCCACCCTTGCGCACCATCTTCCAGGCGATGTTCTCGACTCCGAGTTCGCCGACGAAGTCGATCACGACGTGCGCGCCGCCGCCGGTGATCTGGCGGACCTCCTCGATCACGTCGGGGCCGCCGTCGAGGACGAAGTCGGCGCCGAGATCGCGGGCGAGTTTCTGTGCCGCCGGCTCGCGGTCGATCGCGACGATGCGGCAGCCGGAGATGGCGTGCAGCGACTGCAGGGCGATGTGGCCGAGGCCGCCGATGCCGACGAGGACGCAGTAGCCGCCGGGCCGCAGCAGCCGCGCCGCGCGCTTGGCGACCCGGTAGGCGGTGATGCCGGCATCCGCCAGCGGCGCCACCTCGATCGGCACGATGCCCTTCTTCAGCTTGATCAGTGAGCGCTCGCTGGTGACGAAATACTCCGCGAAGCCGCCGTTCATGCCGAGGCCGGGGAAGGCGCCGTTGTCGCAGTACATGTCCTCGCCGTGGCGGCAGTTGAGACAGACGCCGCAGGAGCGGAACGGATGGCAGATCACCGCGTCGCCGGGCTTCACCGACTTGACGCCGCTGCCGACGTCCTCGACCCAGCCGGCGTTCTCGTGGCCCATCACATAGGGCAGCAGCGTGCCGTTCGGGTCCATCGTCGGGCGCCAGACGCCCTCGATGATGTGAAGGTCGGTGCGGCAGAGCCCGGCCGCGCCGACCCGCACGATCACCTCGTCGGGCGCGGTGATCTCGGGCGGCTTCACCCGCTCGATCTTGAGGTTCACGTTCACGGCGGGATCGTATTGGTAGAGCATGGCCGCTTTCATGGCCGCCTTCCTTTCCGTCTTCGAGGATCGAGGTCGCCGGGCCGGCCAGGCGCGCCCGCAGGAGCGCCGGCCGGCCGCGACAGCGAGGGTGTCCAGCCCGGCGTCAGGCCCGGCCGAGCCGTTCCGCCCCGCCGCCGAGCGCCGGCCCGGCGGTCGGGTCGACGTGTTCGGGCACGTCGCCGACCAGGGTCTCCGTGGTCATGATCAGCGTCGCGACCGAGGCGGCGTTGCGTAGCGCCGCCACCGTGACCCGCACCGGGTCGACGATGCCGGCCTCGTACATGTTGACGAAGACGCCGGTGGCCGCGTCGTAGCCGAAGCCGCCGTTGACGCGGGAGACCTCGGCGACGACGTGCTCGGCGTCCTGGCCGGCGTTGGTCGCGATCCGCCACAGCGGGCGGGTCAGCACGGCGCGCACGAGGCCCACCCCTTCGCGCACGTCGCCCGCCGTGCGGCCCTCGAGGTCGTCGAGCGCCGGGCCGATCTGGGCAAGCGCCGAGCCGCCGCCGGCGACGACGCCGTCCTCGGCCGCCGCCCGCACCGCGGCGAGGGAATCCTCGATCAGCTGGATGGTGCGCTTCTGCTCCACCGGGGTGACGCCGCCGGCGTAGAGCACCGCCGTGCCGCCGGACAGTTTGGCGAGCCGCTCGCGCAGCTTGTCCTGCTCGATGTTCGGCGGCGCCATGTCGTATTGCCGCTCGACCTGGGCCCGCCGCGCGGCGATCGCCGCCCGGTCGCCCTCGCCGCCGATGATCGCGGTCATCGACGCCCCGGTCCGCACCCGCTCGGCCCCGCCGAGATCCTCCGCGGTCACCGCCTCGAGCGTGCCGCCGAGGTCGCGGGCGATCACCCGGCCGCCGGTGAGGATGGCGAGGTCTTCCATCATCGCCTTGCGCCAGTGGCCGTATTCCGGCGGATGGACGACGAGGTAGCGCCCCGGCCCCTCCTTGCCGAGCAGGGTCACCACCACGTCCGGGGCGACCTCCTCGGCGACGATCAGCAGCGGCCGGCCGGCCTCGGCGGCGATCCGCCGGACGGTGTCGAGCGCGGACGGCTCGCGGATCTTGAGGTCGGTCATCAGGATCAGCGGCCGCTCCAGCACCGCCTCCATCCGCTCCTGGTCCGTCACCATGTGGTGGGAGAGATAGCCCCGGTCGAAGGACATGCCCTCGACGACGTCGAGCCGGGTCTCGGTGGTGACGCTGTAGTCCGTGGTGATGACCCCGTCGGCGCCGACCCGCTCGACCGCCTCGGCGACGAGGTCGCCAAGGGCGGGGTCGGTCGCCGCGATCCGCGCCACCGCCCGCAGCGTCGCCTGGCCCTGGGTCGCCCGGGCCGAGCGCGTCAGTGCCGCGCCGACCTCCTCGACCGCGAGCGTGATGCCGCGGCAGAGGTCGACCGCCCGCGAGCCGCGCTCGGCGGCCTCGACGCCCTTCTGGATCAGCGCGTTGGCGAGGACGATGGCGGTCGTCGTGCCGTCGCCGGCGACCTCGTTGGTCTGCATCGAGACCTCGCGCACCACCTGGGCGCCCATGTTCTCGAAGCGGTCGCCGAGTTCGATCTCGCAGGCGATGCTGACGCCGTCGCGGGTGATCAGCGGGGTGCCGATCGGCCGGTCGATCATCGCGTTGAGCCCCTTGGGGCCGAGTGTCGGCTCGACCGCGGCGGCGAGCTTGGCGACGCCCCGCGCCAGCGCCTTGCGGGCCGCGGAATTGTGGAGCAGCAGCTTGGGCATGAGGGTTCCTCCCGCGCCGCAGGGCGGCGCGCCTTCAAGGTTTTCTTGTGAAAGTCCAGGTCGCGGAGGGGCCGCCGGACCGGCGTCCGGCGGCGTTCTCGTCGTCAGCCGGGGCGGGCTCAGCCCGCCCGGCAGCCACCGCCGGCGGCCTCGCCGGCACCAACGCGGGCCCCCGCGCCGGCATTGGGCGGCGGCACGCGGTCCAGCATGAAGTCGACGAGGGTCGGTTCGCCGTCGACGACCTCGAGGCGCTTGTAGCGGGCCTCCTTCAGGCCGCGGCACAGCGCACCGTTGAACTCCATGGTGACGCGCAGGCGCCGCAGCCGCGACAGATGTTCGCCGAGCGCCGCGGCGGCGACGACCTCGCCGGTCAGGGTCCGGAAGGCCGGTTCCCCGGCCGCCGGGGAGCCCCAGCGGGCGCGGCAGGCCTCCAGATAGCGGCGCACGGCGTCGGCGTCGGCCGGTCCGTCCCCCGCCTCGAGGTCGCCGATCGTGAGGGCGGCGATCGCCTCGTCGTCGAGGCCGGCCTCGCGCAGGCTGCGCAGCACCGCCTCCTGGCGGCGCTCGTAGGCCTTCCTGCGGAAGGTCTCGCGCAGGGCGTCGAGATCCTCGCCGCCGGCGAGGTCGCCGAAGATCGCCGGGAAGGACCGCCCCGCGGCGAGGCCGGCGTTGACCTCGTCGGCGAACATGTGGTCGTGCAGGCGGATCATAAAGCGCGGCGACCACGACAGTCCTTCCAGCGCCCGGCGGATGTCGTCGAGCATCAGGAAGGCGAAGTTCGGCGAGCACCAGTAGGTCGGCAGCCGGAAGTCGACCGCGACGTCGCCGCCGTCGGCGACGTCGGCCGCCTCGACGAAGCCCATCGAGACGACGGATTCGTCGAGTTCGGGATCGTCGACGCCGCCGAGCGCGCGCCACAACTCACGCTCGCGACTCTCCTTGAGGGAGGCGGAGGGCGTCATCGGCTCACTCCGCGGCGACGGCGACGGGATCGGCCGCGAGCGCCTTCTTGCGGGCCTCGACGTCGATGCCGTAGAGCGCGGCGGCGTTGAGGCCGAGGATCTTCTCCTTGATCTCCGGCGTCAGGTCGACGCCGCGCTCGGCCTTGATGTCCTCGGGCAGTTCGAAGGCCCAGAACTTCTCGACGAGCCAGCGCGGCGTCCAGATCGCATAGTCGGAGCCGAACAGGATCCGGTCCGGGCCGACCCAGAACAGCAGCTCGGCGATGATCTCGGCGAAGAAGCGCGGCCGGGTGTGGATGAAGGGCAGCGCCACGGCGAGGCCGCCGTAGACGTTGGCCTCCTGCACCGCGATCCAGCAGAAGTCGTCGAGCCGCGGCAGGCCGCAGTGCTCGACCACCCAGTTGAGGTTCGGGAAGTCGGTGGCGGCATAATCGACGTCGTGGACGTCGAAGGCGTCCTTGGACAGGGGGATGATCGTCGGCCCCTTGTGGACGTGGATGTTGCGGATGCCGAGCTTGTCGCAGAGCTCGAAACAGCGGTAGGCGTCCGGGTCGTTGAGCTTCCAGCCCTTGGAGGCGCCGTTCCACTCGGCGGTGTACAGCTTCACGCCGGTGATGCCGTAGGTCTCCTTCATCTCGTGGATCCAGTCGAGCGCCCGCTCGCCGTCGCGCGGATCGAAGGCGCCGTTGACGATGAAACGGTCCGGATGACGCTGGGCCATGGCGTGCGAGCGCTTCACGCAGCCGAAGCCGGCCTTGTAGAAATCACCGAGCACCGTGGTCTGCATGATCGCCACGTCGTCCGGACCGTCGACGAAGAGGTCGCGGTAAAGGTCGTCGGCCGAGTATTTCTCGAACCGCTCCTTCGGCCAGAGCTGGTCCTTCGGGCTGAGGTTGGCGTGGTAGGCGTAGAAGCAGTCGATGAACTGCTTGCCGTGGATGTTCCTCTGGTTCTCGGGGCTGCCGTCCCAGAAATGGGTGTGGCCGTCCACGACGAAGATTTCCTTGCCTTCCGGTGTGACGAACATTGCTTCCTCCCTGTCGTCGGATGAAGCGCGGCGATCGCTCAGGTGGTTATGGCCACCTTGAGAACGCCGTCGCGCTGATTGGCGAAGAGGTCGTAGGCCTCTTCGATCTGGTCGAGCTTGAAGCGGTGGGTGACGAGTCCGCCGAGATCGGCGCGGCCCGACGCGATCACCGCCATCATCCGCCGCATGCGCTCCTTGCCGCCGGGGCAGAGCGAGGTGCGGATGGACTTGTCGCCGAGGCCCGCGGAGAAGGCGTCGAGCGGAATGGTGAGGTCGGAGGAGTAGACGCCGAGGCTGGAGAGCACGCCGCCCGGCCGCAGGACGCGAAGGGCCGCCTCGAAGGTCGCCTGGGTGCCGAGCGCCTCGATCGCGACGTCGACGCCGCGGCCGTCGGTGAGGCGCATGATCGCCTCGACCGGATCCTCCTGCTTGAAGTCGACGACGACGTCGGCGCCCATCCGCCGGGCCATCTCGAGGCGGGCCGGCACCGTGTCGACGGCGATGATGGTGCTGGCGCCCATCAGTCTGGCGCCGGCGGTGGCGCACAGCCCGATCGGCCCCTGGGCGAAGACCGCCACGACGTCGCCGATCCTGACGCCGCCGGTCTCCGCGCCGGCGAAGCCCGTCGACATGATGTCGGGGCACATCAGCACCTGCTCGTCGGTGACGCCGTCGTCGACCGGGGCGAGGTTGGCCATGGCGTCGGGAACGCAGACGAACTCGGCCTGGCAGCCGTCGATGGTGTTGCCGAAGCGCCAGCCGCCCATCGCCTTCCAGCCGTGGCGGGTGCCGGCACCGTCCTGGGCGCCGCAGCCGCAGAGGCAGGCGGTGCTCCAGCCCGACGGGGTGATGGCACCGGCGACGACGCGCTGGCCTTCCCGGTACCCCGTGACGCCCGACCCGAGCTTCTCGATGACGCCGACCGGCTCGTGGCCGACCGTCAGGCCCTTGGCGACGGGATACTCGCCCTTGAGGATGTGAACGTCCGTGCCGCAGATTGTGGTCGTGGTCACGCGGATCAGCGCGTCCTGAGGGCCGATCTCGGGGATCGGCTTGTCCTCCAGCACGATCCGGCCCTTCTCGACGAACACGGCGGCTTTCATCTTGCCCGGCATATCGATCTCTCCGTCATGGCCGCAGGGACGCACCCGCGCCCCCTCCGGCGGCGGTCCCGAGCCTAGCCCCGAACCGCCGCCGGCCCCTTGATCTCGGTCAGATGAATTCCATGACCTCGTCCATGTTGCCGAACAGGATCACGGTGTTGTCGTCGACCCGGACCATGCGGCCGTAGTGGGTGGAGGTGTTGACCTCGAACATCTCGGCGGTCATCTCGCGGCCGAGGGCCTCGCCGATCTCGTCCATCTTGAAGATCAGCTTGCCGTGGCCGTCGATGCGGATCAGCGCCGGCTGGTAGGTGACGGTGACCCCGTCCTTGCCGGCCATGAACTCGGCGATCGCCCGCGCCTCCACGGAATCGCTCATGGTGACGCCGCACTGGTCGGAGATCGTCTGCTCGAAGGTGATGTCCTTCATCGACTTGAAGATGTTGGCGTGACTGGCGTCACGGGCTGCGGTGGACATGGGATCTGCTCCTGCTCGATGGGAAGATTGCGAGACATCGCCCCGGGCCGGGCCGCCGCCCGCACCGCCCGCCCGCCGCTGCGGAGAGGCGGCCGGAGCGGCCGGCCAGGGTCCGGGGACGGGTCACAGGCCGAGTTCGCCGACGATCTTGTCGAAGCGGCGGTGCGAGACTTCGCGCATGTCCTCGAAGGACACCGGCTTGGAATGGGGCATCGACCAGATCGGCTGCAGGCTGCGCGCGGCCTTGTCGGCCAGCGCCCGGTGCCTTGCGATCCACGAGCGGAACAGGGCGGCGTTGGCGCCGCCGTGGGTCTCGTCGTGGACGAGCAGGTACATGAGGTCGATGGTGTTGGCGAGGTTGCGCTCGTAGTCGGCCTCGGCCGCCGAGATCACCGCCGGCGTCATGAAGTCGGCGTTGGCGGCGCCCGCCTGCATCAGGAAGCCGGAGCGGAACAGTTCGCCGACCAGCGGCTCGAACACGATGTTGATCGCGAAATACTGCTCCAGATAGTCGGCGGTCCCCATGATGGTCTCGACCGCCTCGCGGGTGCCCTGCCAGATCGGGTCCTCGAGCCAGGCGGTCTTGCCGAGCGTGTCGTCCCAGCCCTCGACGTCCATGCCGATCTCGGCGAGGTAGAGGGTGATGTCCTGGGCGAGGCGCAGCTTGTAGGACGAGTTGGTCAGCGTCGCGTTGTTGATCATCTGGGTGTAGCCGTAGCGCTGCGCCTGCATCAGCGCCGTGCCGAGGCCGAATTCGGCGTGCTTCCACGCACCGAGATGGGCCTGGAGGATCCGGCACCAGACCTTGTCGAGCGCCTTGGGGGCCCCGTAGCGGCGGCCGTTGGCGATGACGCTCTGCACCATCGTCTCGATCTTCGACTGGCGCTGGTAGTGGGTGCGTTCCCACTCCTGGTCCGGCGCCCGGAAGGCGTGCCAGTTGCTGCTCTTGGCCGCGGTGTAGTCCTTGACGTAGGCACCCTTGCCGTCGGCGAAGCTGATGATCCAGTTCTGGATCAGGTAGCGCTCCGGGTCCGGCTGGACGTCGACGGTGACGTCCTCGTAGTGGGTCGCGGCGCGGCCGCGGGGCTGGAAGTAGCGATACTTGCGGCTGTCGGAATCGGCGAAGATGGCGGCACCGGCCGCTCCCGATCCGACGGAACTCGACATGGCTGGCATGGACTTCACTCCCTTGATCTCTGTTCTGGTTGATTTCGTCGTTCCGGCGCCGCGGGCAGGCCGCGGCCCCGCCCCTATTGCGCGGCGGCGAGCACGCCGTGGCCTCCCGCGGCCGGGGCGCTCGACGTCGTGAAGCGGTCGAAGAACACCCGGTCGCCGTCGAAGCCGTTCATGAACAGCACCGGCTGCAGCGCGTCGATCATCGGCGGCGGGCCGCAGGCGTAGACGTCGCCGGCGCCGTCGATGGCGAGATCCTTCAGCACCGCGTCGACGCAGGCATGGACGAAGCCGCGCTCGCCGGTCCACTCCGCGTCGTCTCCCGCGTGGGAGAGGACGGGGATGAAGCGGACCGAGGGGTGCGCCGCCGTCAGCGCCGCGATCTCGTCGAGGTGGAAGAGGTCGGCGCGGGTACGGGCGCCGTAGAAGAAATAGACGTCCCGGTCCTCGCCGCTGGCGAGGTGATCGTTGAGGATCGACCACACCGGCGACAGCCCCGACCCGGCCCCGACCAGGATCAACGGTCCGCTTCGGTTCTCCCGCCGGAAGCAGGTTCCGTAGGGGCCGGTGACGGTGACGGCGGCGCCGACCCGGATTCCGCCGGTGTCGAGCTCTCCGGAGAACTTTCCTTCGGGATACTTCTTGATGATGAAGGCGAGTTCTTCGGCTTCGTCCGGCGTATTTGCCATGGAGAACGAGCGCGTAATCGTCTCCCCTTCTTGCGTGGCGACGGTGATGTCGACATATTGCCCCGCCCAGAATTTCATCGGCGCGTCGAGGCTGATCCCGATCGCACGGATGTCATGGGTGAGACGTTCTATTCTCGAGATCCGGCCGCTGAACGTCTTGACGGCGATCGACTTCGACAGAACCTCCTCGTCGTAGTTGAGCAGGTCGACCTCGATGTCGGAGTAGGCCAGTGTCCGGCACAGCAGGACGTGACCGCTGTCCTTCTCCGTGTCGTTGAGGGCGAAGGTCGAGTAGCGCAGCATCTCGGTCTCGCCGTCGGTCAGGATGCACTTGCAGGCCGAGCACTGGCCTTCCTTGCAGCCGTGAGGAAGCGAGATCCCCTGCCGGAAGGCGGCGTTCAGCACCGTTTCGCCTTCCTCGACCTCGAACTCGACGCCGACCGGCTCGAGCCGCACGGTATGGGTTGCAGGCATGAGGTGGTCTCCCAAGGCTCCGCCCCGCGCGGTCCCGCAGGGATCGCGTTCCGGCGGCCCGGTCGGGGTGAGGAGGCCGCGAAGGACGGCCTCCCCGTCCCGCGGCTCAGTTGCAGGGGTTGATCGTGAAGCCCGCCCGATACTCGGCGAGGTGCTTCTCCCGGTCGGCCGGGCTCATCTCCCGGAGCAGCGTCAGCGGCGACAGCAGCGTGTGGCCGCGGACGTCGTCGAGCGTCCACATGTCGCCGTCGTCGAAGCGCAGGTGCGGCTGCGGCACCAGCGTGCGGCCGTCCGAGCGCACGAAGTTGAGATCCTTGATGGCGTCCGCCAGATCCCAGCCGTGGTAGAGCGTCTCCCACTCGCGCTTGCCGGAGAAGCGGCCCATCGCCGGGGTCGGCCGGCCCTGGTACTCGTTCGAGAAGGCCTCGACGGCGGTCCAGCGGTCGAGCTCGTGGGCGAAGGTGTGCAGCTGGCCGTCGATCTCGTCGACCACCATGTCCTCGCGGATCAGGCAGGGCACGAGGCAGCTCCAGCAGCGGTGCGGATAGACGTAGCCGACCTCCTCGTTGAAGGTCACGACCTTGCTGCCCGGCTTGCTGAGCTTGGCGTACCACTTCCAGAACTCGCCGAACTCAGCGTACCAGCCCGGATACTTCTGCTCGAACCAGTCGAAGTCGCGCTCGGTCTGGGCCTCGATCCGCCAGAAGTTGACCGGCCAGCCGACGGCGAAGAACTGGGCGACCTTGTGGACGTAGTTCTTCTTGGTCAGGCGGTTCCAGGCTTCCTGGACGTCGTCGTGGTGGATCTTGATGCCGTATTTCTCGAGCGGCAGCATGTAGGTCCGGTAATAGTCCTCGAAGATCCAGCGGTGCCACATCTCCGCGTAGGATTCCTTGGACTTGTCGCGGTTGGTGGTGCCGTATTCGATGAAGGTGCCGATCGCCGCATCGACGATGGCGTGATTCTGCCAGAAGGCGTAGCGCAGGTCGCGCTCCAGCAGCAGATGGTTCTCCGGCTCCTTGAGCGCGGCCATCAGCAGCGAGTGGCCGTTGCCGATGTGGCGGCTCTCGTCGGACTGCACCGACAGGAACACGGTCGGCAGGGCGTAGTCGCCATTGCGGGCGGCCTCCGACGGCATCGCGACGAAGAGGGTGTTGGTGAAGGCGGTCTCGGCGACCACGGTCAGGTACATGCAGGCGGCGGTCATGGTGTCGCCGGTGATGAACCCTTCACCGAACTGGCGGCCGATCGTCGTCGCATAGCACTTGCCGAAGGCTTCCTCGGTGATGTCGAAGCCGGCCGGGTCGATGTAGTTCTCCATGTACCACTTCTTCAGGTTCATCTGAATCGTGGAATGGCGGAACTCGTCGACCATCTGCATGGTGAAGCCGGTGCGCAGGTCCTCGCCGGGCGCCAGCCGCGCCACCATGGCCATGGAACGGGCCGCCGAGATCTCCGGGAACGGAATGATCGCCAGGAACAGCTTCATCCACTCGACCCAGCGCGGCTCGACGTTGCGGAACATGTCGCCGCGCAGCGCCGCGTCGAGGGCGCCGTAGACCCGGTTGTCCTTCTCCTCCTGCATCGGGAAATAGGAGCGCAGCACCTGCTTCATCGGATCGCGCGGCGCCTTGGAGATCTTGTAGTCGGTCGGAAACGTCATCGCTTCCTGGACGTAGCTCGGGTTCCAGCCGAGGTCGGAAATCTTCTTCGTCGCCTCGCCCACGGAAATTCCGCGCTGCGAAGTGATCTTGTTGAGCGTCAGGGACGACATGAATGAACCTCCCGTCGAAAGGTTATGGATCACGGGCGGCCTGCCCGTTCGAAGCGGCCTTCTTCTCACCGCGAGTTGACGACCGCCGATCCGCACGCACGCGCTGGGGGCACGTCGGCGGCCGGTCGATCCACGTCGGCAAAGGTGCTCGAGGAAGGTCCGTCCGCCCTCCCGCGACGCGGCGTCTCGTGCACGTGGGGCACGATCCGTCGCCGGCCGCAGGTCCGGCTCGAACGGGTGAGGTTCCTCCCATTCCTTCGTTCTTGTGACATCGCGCCGGCACGGCATCCGGGCCGCCTTGCGAGCGAAAGTCCCGTCCGGGCCGTCCGCGATGGCTTCTTGTTGTGCCGAACGACGTGGCAATTCGCGTGCCAGATTAGAAGGACTTTGATTTTCATCGAGAAAAGTCCCAACGGTCACCCACCGCCCGGAAGAGACGTCGAAACTGTAAAGATTCGTTACACCATTCTTTTACAGATGTAATTCCTGTCGCTTTGCTTATTTACATTGTGCAATGCAGAATACTTTTCTTGTATTTATCTATTGAATGTCGTCGGGCGAGATCCTTATGCTGGGTGCTCATGGAGAGTGCGTTCTCCCCGACCCTTCACGGCGATGCCATGCCCCGCAGCGGATCCGATCCCGAGCAGCCTTCCTTCGCGCCGACGCCGGGCGGCGACGTCGCGGCCGACCTCGCCCGCCTGATGGCGCGCGATCTCGTCTTCGTCATGCGCTTCCTCGGCGAGAGCCAGCACCGGCTGCAGGGTCATTTCCAGGAGTTCATCCTCGCCGAGCTCGCCCGCGCCGGCGTCTCGCGAGCCTCCCATCCGCTGATCGGCGGCTTCGCCGAGACCCACGCGCTGATGATGCGCGACTTCGTCTTCGCCGGGGTCTCGCTCAGCCGGCAGTTCCGGATCGACGAGATCGAGCGCCTGCTCGGCGACACCACCTCGCTGCTGCGCGTCGACATCTGGGACCAGCTGCGCCGTCACGTCGAGATGGCCGAGGAGCAGTTTCGAGGCCAGTTGCCCCGCTTCGCCGGCGAACTCGACCGCTATCTTCCGCCGGCGCCCGGCGAGGGAGACGGCGATGACTGACCCCGCCGCCTTGCAGGACCTGCTGCGACGGCGGCTCGCGCTGGTCGGCCGGCTCGCCGAGGCCACCGCCGACGCCCAGAAGCTCGGCCAGCGCATCGGCGGCCTCGACATGGACCGCCTTCGCTTCGAGATGGACGCGGCGGGCGGCCGCGGCCCGGGCGGGACCGTGCGGCGCGACACCGAAGACGCGATCGCCGCCGCGGAGGCCGAGCTCGACCGCTGCCGGCGGCGGATCGACGCCCTCGAGGCCGAGATCGCGGAGCTGATCGCGGCGATCGCCGGCCGCTGACCGCTCCGCGCGGCCCGGCGCCGCGAGGCGACCCGGCGGCCACGCGACCGGCCGGCCGAATGGACCGGCCCGACGACCCGGCACGCCGAACCGGCGGAGCGAACCCGCTTGAGGAACGAGACCATGAACGAGCATGCGGCGCCGACCTTCGAACTCTACGACCTGCTGGCGCGGACCTGGCCCACCGCAGCCCCGGTCGCGGCCCTCGCCTTCTCGGGCGACGGCACCACCGCGGTCTTCGCCCTCGCCGACGGAACGCTGGCGCTGGCCGGGACGGCGGACGACGAGGCCCCGGAGACCCGCATCCGCATGAGCGCCGACGTCGGCCGCGCGACCATCCGGCCGCGGTCGGCGCCGGTCCCGGCGCTGCGATCGCTCGCCGTCGGCGGCGGCGCGGCGGCGCTCGCATCCTTCGACGGTGCCGACGTGCTCGTCGGCACCGGATCGGGCCGCGTCGTCGCAGTCGACCCGGGCGGCACCGCGCGGGAGACCGGCCTCGCCGCCGCGGGGCCGATCGTCGCCCTCGACCATTGCCCGAAGACCGGCATGACCGTCGCAAGCGACGGCACGGGCCTGCTCATGACCGTCGATCTCGGCCTTCCGGTGCTGCGCCGCGACAGCGCCGGTCCGCCGATCCGCCTGCTGCGCCTGTCACCGGACGGGCGCCATGTCGCCGTCGTGCGGGATCGACAGCTCACGGTTTCCCCCGTCGACGGCGAGCCGGACGCCGCCGCGATCGCCCTGCCGGCCCGGCCGACCGCGGTCGCGTGGCGGGCCGGCGGCCGCTGGCTCGCCTGTCCGCTCGAGACCGGCGGTTTCGCCCTCGTCGATCTCGCGGCGGGCACCGCCGCGGCGATCGGCGGCTTTCCGGTCGCGGTCGAGACCGCGGAGTTCAGCACCCCGGCCGACGCCGTCGTCGCCTCGGGCGCCTTCCGCATCGCCGCCTGGTCGATGGCGGCCCTCTCGGCCCGCGGCGGCGACGCAGCCGGATCGGGCGTTCTGAAGACCGGCGTTCTGGAAACCGGCCGACGCGGCTTCGTCGCGGTCTCGCGCCTCGCCGTCCATCCGAAGAAGAAGCTCGTCGCCGCCGCCTACGACAACGGCCAGATCGTCGTCGCCCAGATCGGCGCGCCCGACGAACTCGTCGTGCGCGGCCGCGGCGGCCGGGTCACCGCGCTGGCCTGGTCGCCGAACGGCCGCCATCTCGCCGTCGGCGGGAGCGACGGCACCGCCGCCCTCGTCGGCCTGCCGCCGCAGATCTTCAAGTGACCCGAGGGGAGCGGCCCGCCGCAGCCCCGCTTTGCAACGGAAAGGACCACAGCCATGTCCCGGATCGGCCCGATGGAAGCGAGCGCGGAAGAGCGCAGCAAGGACGAGTTCTTCGGCAGGATCGCGATGCTGAGTGAAGAGATGATCGCCGCCCACGGCAAGGATTTCACCATGGGCGCCTTCGTGCTGGCGGCCCGCTGGATCGCCGAAGGCCGGATGGGTCCGGCCGGACAGTCGCCGCCCGCCAACTGAAGCCGGAAACGGAAACCCGGCCCCGTCGCAGTCCTGTGGGCCCGCTCGGGTGGCCCCACCGGTCGGGCCGCCCTTCGATCCGGGAGCGCACGCGGGCGAGGCAGCGGATTGGTCGCATCCCGGCTCGGCGGCCGTCAGACGAAGCGGCGCGAGATTCCGTGTTGATCGAGCTTGCGGTAGAGCGTCGGACGGGAGATGCCGAGCCGGCGCGCAACCTTGCTGAGATTGCCGCCTTCGGCGGCCAGCGCCCGGCGCAGCGCTTCGCCCTCGGCCTCGGCGAAGCTCGAAACGGCCGGCCCGCCCTCCTCTCGTCCCGCGCCGCCGGCGGCGCCCTCACCCGGCCCCGATTCACCCCACCCGGCGCCCCTCCGGGTCCCCGGCTCCGCCGCGCCGCCCCGGTCCGGGCGGTCGTGGAATTCGGATGGCAGGTCGCGAAGATCGATGTGCCGGTTCGGCGCGAGCACGTGCAGCCGGTCGACCAGATTGCGCAACTCGCGCACGTTGCCCGGCCACGAATGGGCGAGGAGCCGCTCCATCACGGCATCGTCGAGCGCGAGCCGTTCGCAGCCCGCGGCGCGCGCGAACCTGGCGCTGAAATGATCGACCAGCAGAGGGACGTCCTCGCGCCGCTCGCGCAGCGGCGGCACGCGGATCGAGACGGCGCTGATGCGGTAGAACAGATCGGAGCGGAACCGGCCGGCCTCGCTCTCGGCCTTGAGGTCGCGGTTGGTGGAGGCGATCAGTCGGGCCTCGACCGGCCGCTCCCGGCTCTCGCCGAGGCGGCGCACCACCCGCTCCTCGAGCAGCCGCAGCAGGTAGGGCTGGATGTCGAGCGGCATCTCGCCGATCTCGTCGAGGCTGAGCGTGCCGCCGCCGGCACGCTCGAACACGCCGGCCTTGCCCTCGCGCGAGGCGCCGGTGAAGGCGCCGGGGGCGTGGCCGAACAGTTCGCCGCCGAAGAGCTCGCGCGTCACCGCCCCGCAGTTGAGCGCGACGAAGGGGCCGCTCGACGTCGCCGCCCCCTGGTCGTGGACCAGCCGGGCGAACAGCTCCTTGCCGACGCCGGTCTCGCCCTCGACCAGCAGGGCGGTCGAGATCGGCGCCCGCGCGACCGCGAGAGCCTGGTCGACCACCGCAAGCAGCGCCTCGGACCGCCCGACGATCGGGATCGCCGGCCGCTCGCCGATCACCGCCGGCGCCGCGAGCGTTCCCCGCGGCGCGCCCCCTGGCGGCAGCCGCCGCGTCCGGGCGTCGGCGGGAAACACCAGCGCCATGCCACGCCGGCCGTTGGCCAGCGCCAGCCTGCTGACCTGGAGGTCGCGCGGCGCCCCGGCCCCCTCGCAGGCGGCGAGGGCTCGCTCGATCCGCGCGAGGTCGAGTTGCGGCATGCCGTCGGCGCCGTCGACCGGGCTCGAGGCGATCTCGTCGACGATCCGGCGCGACACGTTGTTGGCGTGGATGATCCGGCCCCGCTCGTTGAGGATCAGCAGGCCGTCGGCGCCCTGGTAGCGCGGGGCGAGGTTGATGAAGGCCTCGAGCAGCCCGGCCCGCTCCTCGCGCTGGTTGTCCTCGAGAATCTTCTCGATCTCGCGGGCCGTCGCCATGACGAGGGCGATGTTGTGCGGCTTGAAGATCGAGGGATGGCCCGAGAGGTCGACGACGCCCATGATGCTGCCGTCGAACGGATCGCGCACGGGCGCGCCGGCACAGGTCCACGACTTGATACCGGCGCAGAAATGCTCGGCGGCGTGAACGACGACCGGTTCCCCGGTCCACAGCGCCGTGCCGATGCCGTTGGTGCCGACCGCTTCCTCGTTCCAGCGGCCGCCGGCCGAAAGGTTGATGTCCTGGCCGTCGTGGCGGATCTTGCGGTCGCCGACCACCTCGATGATGGCCCCGCCGCGGTCGGCGAGCACCAGCATCGCTCCGGTGCCCTCGAGCATCCGCCCGATCGTCCCGAACGGACGCCGCGCCGCCGAGAGCAGTTCCGCGCTGGGGACCGTCAGCCGCTCGACGTCGTCCCGGTCGAGCAGGACCGGCGCCTCCAGTCCGTCGGCGTCGATGCCGCCCGAGGCGCTGCGGCTCCAGGATTCGTGGATCAGCCGCCGGACCGGCACGCGCCCGCCGCCGCCGCCCCGCCCGAGAAAATCCTCCCAGGCCTGCATGGTGCGCCGGTCGTCGTAGAGGCTGTCGTCGAGATAGAAGCTGCGCAGGTCGTGCCCGGCGTCGGCGGCGACCGCGGAAGACAGGTGGCGTCCGTCCCGCGCGCCTCCGCCCGGAAAGGCGTCTCGAGGTGTCCGTTCCATCCTTCGATCCCGTCCCTGAGGCCTCGGGTGCGGCGCCCGGTCGGTCCCGCCGCTCAAGCCCGTTCCTTTCCTGCACGCGCCAATCGGCGCCTTGGCTTTCCGGCTCCGTGCCGAGAGAGGTCGGATCCGCCCTTTCATGCATGAGGCACAAATGTCCGGAACCGGATCCTTCGTCCTTTCGTGCGCTGGCGCCGGTTCGGATCGACGCCGCCGAACCGGAAGGCCGGCAGTCAGCCGGCCGTCGGTTCGATCGCCAGCCGTTCGGCGATCGCCGTCTTGAGGTCCGCCTCGGCCTGCCTGCCGCCGACGAGACGGCCGTCGAGGTCGGCGAGGCCGGCCGCGACATCGGCGTCGAGCGGACTGAAGAAACCGTTCTCGCGCGTCGCCAGCCGGAACCGCTCCTCGCCGCCGCTGCGTCTCAGGTCGCCGAGATGATGGAGTTGCCGGCCGCTGCCGAGGTCCATCACCACGACGCGGCCGTTGGCGCTGATCCGGACGTGGGGCCGCGGCACCGCCTCCGCGGCCGGCGGTGACAGCGCGTGAACGCTCGGCCCCGCCGCCGGTGACGTCTGCGGCTGCGCCCCCTCCGCCCGTGCCCTGCGCGACGCCGAGTAGGCGCCGCGGCTGAACTGGTCGGCGAGCCCGACGATGGTCGCCCGGTTGTCCTGCAGCACCTTGCGCAGATGGGCGTCCTCGCGCCGGGGTTCGTTCGACTTCGAGAAGAATTCCACCATGAAGAGCCCTTTCGTCGTCCTGCCCGCGAGAAAGAGTGCGCTGGGAGCGGCGGCACCATGCGCCGGTGGCCGCCCCGGCCTTCGCAGCGACCGCCCCGGCCATTCGCACGGAGCACGCACGCCCGGCGTCCGTGGCCACCGTCCCCGGCCCACTCCCGGGTCGGCCACCTCGGTCCGCTTCCCGCCATCGATCCCCGGGTCGGCGATCGTCTCGCCGCCCGCGCCTCGCGGCTGCGGCCGCCACCGGCCCGCGCCAGCCTGGGCGCCTGTCACGGGGCGCCTGTCACGGCGACAGCAGACTAAATCGATTTTATGCGTATTTCCACGACGGAGGTATTATCCCTTTGCGACATTCGCCGCGATCGGCCGCGTCTGCCGGCGCCCCGTCGTCGCGCCATGTCCTCCCCGCTCCCGCTCTCCGAACCCGCTTGCGGGCCTGCGACGTCGCCTGCGACCACATTCGACCGATTCTGATGTTGGCCTTTGCGGACGCGGACCGGTATCCTGCCGCCGGACGTCCCCGGCCAAGGGTCCCCGCGAGGGGTCGTCGCCGCGCGGGCAACCCGTCTCGCAGACGAAACGTCTCGCGGCCCGGCGGCCCCGACGAGGCGCCGGTCCGTCGCGGCGGCAACCGGAAAAGCCCCGCCGGCCGATCGCCCGCGGACAGGCCGGAAAAAGGCGCCGGACGGGCGCGGTCACGTCACACGCGCGAGAACGGCAACCGGCCCGCGGAAGGTCCGGACCCGGTCCTCGCCGGAGGAGGAAATGTCGATGTGCCAGATCTTCTCGCATCAGTCGCCGGAGAGCTACGCTTTCGAGACCCGGTCGATGCGCCTCAACGGCCAGGGAACCAGCATCCGCCTCGAAAAAATCTTCTGGGAGATCCTCGAGAAGATCGCGGCCGACCAGGCGATGACCGTGCCTCGCTTCATCTCGACCCTCCATTCGGAGATCCTCGAGCTGCGCGACGACGCGCCGAACTTCACCTCGCACCTGCGCTGCATCTGCGTCGTCTTCCTCGAGCGCGGCCATGCCGCCCCGCCGGTCCGCGACGAGCTGACCGCCGCGGCACGCTCGCCGGCGCCGGCGTGAAACGTCCTTCCTGACCGGGTGTCCGGCGAGGATGCGTCGCGGGCGATGATCGCGGCGGATCACCGGGGCAGAAGCGGCATCGGGCCGGGCGCAGGCCGGACGGGCGTCGCCCGCTCCACCCCGCGGCCCGGCGCCGCGTGTTATTCTGCTAATGCACATGACCCCGCACCCTCTGCTAGCCTGATCCAAGCGATTGAAATCAGGTGACGGGAGGCCGTGGCGGGGATGGCAAAGGCGATTCACTCGATGGTCCGCGTTCTCGACGAGAACCGGTCGGTCGATTTCTATGCGCGGGCCTTCGACCTCACGGTGTCGGACCGGCTCGACTTCGATGATTTCACGCTCGTCTACATGAAGAACGACGAAGCCGACTTCGAGGTCGAACTGACGATCAACAAGGGCCGCACCGAGCCCTACGTCCTCGGCGACGGCTACGGCCACATCGCCTTCGTCGTCGACGATCTCGACGCGGAACACGCCCGCTTCACCGACCTCGGTTTCTCGCCGCGCAAGATCGTGGAGTTCATGCGCGAGGGCACCCTCCTCGCCCGCTTCTTCTTCGTCGAGGACCCCGACGGCTACAAGATCGAGGTGCTGCAGCGCCACGGCCGCTTCCGCTGAACGGACGGCCGTCCGGCTGCACCAGCTCCCGCCACCCCCCGCCGTGACCGGCGGCGGCGGACCCGATCACCGGCGCCGCACCGCGGCCGTTCCGCCGACCGGCGTTGGCGACATCCGACGACCCGGCCCTTGGCGGCCGGCGCGAGGGCCCGCGGGACCGGTGAGCGACCCGTGCGGAAAGACCGGGCGCGACCGGCGGGCCTGAGGGGGCCGGCTGCGAAAGAAACGAAAGCCCGCGCCGATCGAGGCGACGGGCTCGCCCAGAGAGGGAGGAAATCCACCATGCGACGCACCGTCCACGACGCGGCCGCGGGCCGCCGGCCAACCGCGGGTCCGTCCCGCCGCGACATCCTGAGGCGCGGCCCCGGCACGGCCATCGGCCTCGCCATCACCGTCGCCTCGGCCTCGACGCTGATCAACAGCGCCGAGGCCTGGGGCATGGAGACGACGGCACTGTCGCCGCAGACCATGCGCACCCTGATCCTGCTCGCCCGCGACATCTATCCCCACGACCGCATTCCCGACCGCTACTACGCGATCGCGGTCAAGAGCCACGACGAGAAGGCGGCCGCCGACGCCGGCTACAAGGCGATGATCGAGGACGGCGTCGCCGGCCTCGACGCGGCGGCCGGCCCCGGCGGCTACGTCGGGGTCGGTTGGGAAGGCGATCGGGTCCGCCTGCTGGCCCCGATCGAGGACGGCGCCTTCTTCCAGGCCGTCCGCGGCGGCCTCGTCGTCGGCCTCTACAACCAGGAGGCGGTCTGGCCGATCTTCGGCTACGAGGGCGAATCCTACTCGAAGGGCGGCTACGTCGACCGTGGCTTCGACGACATCGACTGGCTCTGACAGCCGCCACCGGCGGGCCGACAGTCCCGTCGACGGCCATCCGGAGGCCCGTTGCGCCACGGCGCGCACGCGGAGCGGCAACGACCGCCCGTGACGGGTCCCGCGACAACGATCTTCGAGGAGGAACACCCATGGCAGCTCCCTACGCGTTCGACGACGACGGCGTCGTCGTCATCATCGGCTCGGGTGCCGGCGGCGGCACGCTCGGCAACGAACTGGCGCAGAAGGGCATCGACGTCGTCGTGCTCGAGGCCGGCGGCCGGCACGAATACGACGACTTCGTCAACGACGAGTGGGCGAGCTTCGGCCAGCTCGCCTGGAAGGACATGCGCACCACCTCGGGAAGCTGGCGCGTCCACCGCGACTTTCCCAACCTGCCGGCCTGGATCGTCAAGGCCGTCGGCGGCTCGACGACCCACTGGGCCGGCGCGTCGCTGCGCTTCCAGGAACACGAGTTCGCGACGCTGTCGACCTACGGCAAGATCGACGGCGCCAACCTGCTCGACTGGCCGATCACCCTCGCCGACCTCGAGCCCTACTATGCCAGGGCCGAGGCGAAGATGGGCGTCACCCGCACCGGCGACCTGCCCGGCCTTCCCGGCAACAACAACTTCAAGATCCTCGAGGCCGGCGCCAGGAAGCTCGGCTACAAGGAATGCAACACCGGCAACATGGCGATCAACTCGGTCCAGCGCGACGATCGCAACAGCTGCCGGCAGACCGGCTTCTGCTTCCAGGGCTGCAAATGGGGCGCGAAGTGGTCGACGCTCTACACCGAGATCCCGCGGGGCGAGGCGACCGGCCACATGGAGGTGCGGCCGAATTCGATGGTGCTGCAGATCCAGCACGACGCCCGCGGCAAGGTCTCCGGCGTGCTCTACGCCGACAAGGACGGCAACCAGCAGCTCCAGAAGGCGCGCATCGTCGCCCTCGCCGGCAACTCGATCGAAAGCCCGCGGCTGCTGCTCAACTCGGCGTCCTCGATGTTCCCCGACGGTCTCGCCAACTCCTCCGGCCAGGTCGGGCGCAACTACATGCGCCACATGACCGGGTCGGTCTACGCCGTGTTCGAGAAGCCGGTCCACATGTATCGCGGCACCACCATGGCCGGCATCGTCCGCGACGAGGCCCGCAACGATCCCTCGCGCGGCTTCGTCGGCGGCTACGAGATGGAGACGCTGGCGCTCGGCGTGCCGTTCATGGCCGCCTTCCTCGACCCCGGCGCCTGGGGCCGCAGCTTCACCTCGGCGCTCGACGGCTACGTCAACATGGCCGGCATGTGGCTCGTCGGCGAGGACATGCCGCGCGAGGACAACCGCATCACCCTCGATCCGGCCGCCAAGGACCAGTACGGGCTGCCGGTCGCCAGCGTCCACTTCGACGATCACCCCAACGACGTCGCCATGCGCGCGCACGCCTATGGCCAGGGCCGCGCCCTCTACGAGGCCGTCGGCGCGGTCCGCACCTTCCCGACGCCGCCCTACCCCTCGACCCACAATCTCGGCACCAACCGGATGAGCGCGAAGGCGGAGGACGGCGTCGTCAACAAGCACGGCCAGACCCACGACATCGCCAACCTCTTCATCTCCGACGGCAGCCAGTTCACCACCGGCGGCGCCGAGAACCCGACGCTGACCATCGTCAGCCTCGCGATCCGCCAGGCCGACTTCATCGCCGGACAGATGGCCTCCGGCACGCTCTGACGGAAGGCGCTGGCCGCCTCGCCCTCGCGAGGCCGGCGTGAAACAGCCCGGTGCAGCGGCCGTCTCGGCCCTGCGCCGGGTTTTTCATGCCGGACCGGCGGCGCCCGGCCTCAGCCGACCAGCGTCTCGGCCGCCTCGATGATCGAGGGCGTGTCGATGCCGAAGTGGGCGTAGAGATCGGCGACGGTGCCGGTCTGGCCGAAATGCTCGACGCCGAGACAGGTGGTGCAGTGGCCGAGCACGCTGCCGAACCAGCCGAGCGTCGCCGGATGGCCGTCGGTCACGGTGACGAGGTCGGCCTCGCGCGGCAGCTGCCGCAGCAGCGCCTCGACGTGGCTTTCCGCGTCGCGCCGGCCGTGGCGGCGGGCGCGCTGGGCGGCGGTCCAGCCGGCGTTGAGCCGGTCGGCGGAGGTCACCGCCAGCACCGCGACGTCGCGGTGGCGCTCGGCGAGCTGGCCGGCGGCGCCGATCGCCTCCGGGGCGACGCAGCCCTGGTAGGCGATCATCAGCCGGGTGCGCGGCCCCGGCGGTCGCAGCCAGTAGGCGCCGTCGATGACGCCGCGGCGGAAGTCGTCGTCGCGCCGGCGCACCAGCTGCTCGATCGGACGGGTGGTGAGGCGAAGGTAGACCGAGCCGCCGGTGGCGTCGCGCAGCCAGGTCCGGGCGTCGTGCGGCGCGTCGCCGTCGCGCTGCAGATAGGCGAAGGCCCAGTTCATGATCACCGACAGCTCGTCGAGGAAGGCCGGCTCGAAGCTCGCAAGCCCGTCCTGGCTCATGCCGATCAACTGCGAGCCGATCGACTGGTGGGCGCCGCCCTCGGGCGCGAGGGTGACGCCCGAGGGCGTGCCGACGATGATGAAGCGCGCATCCTGATAGCAGGCGTAGTTGAGCGCATCGAGGCCGCGGGCGACGAAGGGGTCGTAGACCGTGCCGATCGGCAGCAGCCGCTCGCCGAAAAGGGAATGGGAAAGGCCGGCGGCGCCGAGCATCAGGAACAGGTTCATCTCTGCGATGCCGAGCTCGACGTGCTGGCCCTCCGGCCCGAAGTGCCATTTCTGGGTCGAGGCGATCTGCTGCTCGCGAAAGGTGTCGGCCAGCGCGTCGCGGGCGAACAGGCCGCGGCGGTTGACCCACGGACCGAGGTTGGTCGAGACCGTGACGTCCGGCGCCGTCGTCACGATCCGCGCCGCGAGCGGCGAATCCCCCTTGGCGAGCGCGTCGAGGATCTTGCCGAAGCCGGCCTGGGTCGAAAGCTCGCGGTCGTCGAGGAAGACCTCGCCCGGGGCCTCGAAGCGGGCCGCCCGGTAGCGTCGCGGCCCAGCCGCGAAGAACGGCACGTTCCGCAGGAAGGCTTCGAGCGCGGCGGGCTCCGGCACCGCGGCGAAGCGGTCCCACTCCGTGCCGGCGGCGACGCCGATCCTGCGCTGGAATTCGTCCATCTGCGCCGGGGTCATCAGCCCGGCGTGGTTGTCCTTGTGGCCGGCGAGCGGGGTGCCGAAGCCCTTCACCGTATAGGCGAGGAAGACGGTCGGGCGGTCGTGGTCGATCGCGGCGAAGGTCTTCGCCAGCGTCTCGACGCAGTGGCCGCCGAGATTGCTCATGAGGTCGGCGAGGGCGCGGTCGTCGCGGGCCTCGATCAGCGCCCCGACCGGGCCCTGGTCGCCGAGGTCGTCGAGCAGCCGCCGGCGCCAGGCCGCCCCGCCCTGGAAGGTCAGCGCCGAGTAGAGCTGGTTCGGGCAGCGCTCGATCCAGTCGCGCAGCGCCTCGCCGCCCGGTTCGGCGAAGGCGGCCTCCTGCAGGGCGCCGTGGCGGATCACCTTCACGTCCCAGCCGAAGGCCTCGAAGATGCCCTCGATCCGCTGCCACAGCCCCTCGCGGACGATGCCGTCGAGGCTCTGGCGGTTGTAGTCGATGATCCACCAGGTGTTGCGCAGGTCGTGCTTCCAGCCCTCCTGCAGGCACTCGTAGATATTGCCCTCGTCGAGTTCGGCGTCGCCGACGAGGGCGATCATCCGGCCCTTCGGCGCGGCGCCCCGCCAGCCCTTGGCGGCGATGTAGTCCTGGACGATCGAGGCGAAGGCGGTGACGGCGACGCCGAGGCCGACCGAGCCGGTCGAGAAGTCGACGTCGTCGACGTCCTTGGTCCGGCTCGGGTAGGACTGCGCCCCGCCGAAGCCGCGGAAGGCTTCCAGCTTCTCCCGGGTCTGGTTGCCCATCAGATACTGGATGGCGTGGAAGACCGGCGAGGCGTGCGGCTTGACGGCGACCCGGTCCTGCGGCCGCAGCGTGTGGAAGTAGAGCGCGGCCATGATCGAAACCATCGACGCCGACGAGGCCTGATGGCCGCCGACCTTGACCTCGCCCTTCTCGCGCAAGTGGTTGGCGGCGTGGATGGTCCAGCAGGCGGTCCAGAGGATCTGGCGCTCGATCTCCCCGAGCCGCGCGACGGTGCCGCGGTCGATCTCCTCGGTCATCTCTCCTCCCCTCGTCGAAGGACGGCCGGTCTTGCGCCGGTCTCGTCCGATCGTCCCCGGTCCGTTGAAAGACAGGAGCATCCGGCGGAAACCGGATCGGTCCCGCGACGGCCCGTGCCCCTCCGGCCCCGCCCCGCCGCCGGCCCCGGGCGGCGGCGGAACGTCGCCATGGAACCCGGGGAGCGCAGGATCGTTCACATTATACAGACAAGTGGCCGACCGGCCATCGTGGGAGACGAAACGACATGACCGACCACCGCGATCCCCTCAACCGCGATCCCCTCGATCGCACGACGATCGTCAAGAGCAAGTCCTCGACGGGCGGCGTCGCCATCGCCGTCATCCTCGCCGTGCTGTTCATCGGCGGCCTCGCCTTCTTCGGCGGCGTCTTCTCGTCCGGCGACGACACCACGGCCGACGTCGAGACCCCGGCGGCGACCACGGAGACGACGGACGCTCCCGTCATGACCCCGGACGCGCCGGCCGACACGCCGGCCGCCTCGACCGGCACCCCGACGCCGGAGACGACCGCCCCGGAAACCCCGGCGCCCGCGACGCCTGCGCCCGACGCTCCGGCCGCCGACACCCCGCCGGCGCCCGACGCCCCGGCGGCCCCCGTGACGCCCGACGCCGACACCACCCAGCCGGCGCCGCCGGCCGGCCAGGCCAACTGATCGGTCCCGCACCGATCGGCTCCTCGCCGCACGAGAACCGGATGAACCGGAAAGGCCCGCCGCGTGCGGGCCTTTTCACGTCCGCCCTCTCCCGGCGCGCGCCGAACGATCGCCTTCCGGAAATCAGGCCACCTGCTTCAGCGCGTCGGCCAGGGTCGCGACCAGCAGGTCGATTTCGCCGCGCTCGATGATCAGCGGCGGCGACAGGGCGATGACGTCGCCGGTGACGCGGATCAGCAGGCCCTTCTGAAAGCAGTCGACGAAGACGTCGTAGGCGCGGGCGCCCGGTGCGCCGGGGCGCGGGGCGAGTTCGATCGCGCCGACGAGGCCGAGGTTGCGGATGTCGACGACGTTCGGCAGGTCTTTCAGCGAATGCAGCGCCGCCTCGAAGTCGGCGGCGACCGACGCCGCCCGGGTCAGCAGCCCTTCCTCGGCGTAGATGTCGAGGGTGGCGAGGCCGGCGGCGCAGGCGACAGGATGGCCGGAATAGGTGTAGCCGTGGAACAGCTCGATCTGGTTCTCCGGCCCGTTCATCAGGCCGTCGTGGACCTTGCGCGCGGCGAAGACCGCACCCATCGGCACGGTGCCGTTGGTGAGGCCTTTCGCCGTGGTGACGAGGTCCGGCACGACGCCGAAATAGTCGGTGGCGAAAGGCGTGCCGAGCCGGCCGAAGCCGGTGATGACCTCGTCGAAGATCAGCAGGATGCCGTGGGCGTCGGCGATGGCGCGCAGCCGCTCCAGATAGCCCTTCGGCGGCAGGATGACGCCGGCCGAGCCCGACATCGGCTCGACAATCACCGCGGCGATGGTCTCGGCGCCGTGGAGGGCGACGAGGCGTTCCAGATCCTCGGCGAGCTCGATGCCGTGGGCCGGCAGGCCGCGCGAGAAGGCGTTCCTGCCGATGTCGAGGGTGTGGCGCATGTGGTCGGCCGGGATCTGCGGGAACACCCGGCGGTTGTTGACGAGGCCGCCGACCGAGATGCCGCCGAAGCCGACGCCGTGATAGCCCTTCTCGCGGCCGATGATGCGGGTGCGGGTGCCCTGGCCGATGGCGCGCTGGTAGGCGATGGCGATCTTGAGCGCGGTGTCGACCGATTCCGAGCCCGAGCCGGTGAAGAACACCCGGTCGAGCCCGGCCTCCGGCCCGCCCGGCGCGATCTCGGCGAGGCGGGCGGCGAAGTCGAAGGCGACCGGATGGCCCATCTGGAAGGTCGGGGCGAAGTCGAGCTCGCCGAGCTGGCGCTCGACGGCTTCGGCGATCTTGCGGCGGCCGTGGCCGGCGTTGACGCACCAGAGCCCGGCGGTGCCGTCGAGCACCTTGTTGCCGTCGACGTCCGTGTACCACATGCCCTCGGCCCGGGCGAGCAGGCGCGGCGCCGCCTTGAACTGCCGGTTGGCGGTGAAGGGCATCCAGAAATTCTGAAGCGTCGGCGTGTTGCTGCGGGTCGGGGTGTCCATGGCGGCCTCCGTTGGGAAGCGCCAAGCAGTCAGCCAATCCGCAAAAGCGAACAAGTCCTTTTCTCGTCCGCCACAACCTGCTGATATCACTTCCGGCGACATGGCCGCTTTGCGTCCTGTCGAACGGAAGAACGGGGACTTTCCATGTCGGTCGACATCGGCAACCGCCTGCGCCAGCTCCGGCTGCGCGCCGAACTCTCCCAGCGCGAACTGGCCCGGCGCGCCGGCGTCACCAATTCGACGATCTCGCTGATCGAATCCAACGCCACCAACCCCTCCGTCGGCGCCCTGAAGCGCATCCTCGACGGCATCCCGATCGGACTTTCCGAGTTCTTCGCCTTCGAGCCGGAACGGCCGCGGAAGGCCTTCTACGCGGCGGAGGAACTGACCGAGATCGGCAAGGGCGCCATCTCCTACCGCCAGGTCGGCGACCGGCTCCACGGGCGCAGCCTGCAGATCCTCAAGGAGTGCTACCAGCCGGGCGCCGACACCGGGACGGTGCCCCTCGTCCACGACGGCGAGGAGGGCGGCATCGTGCTCGCCGGCCGGCTCGAGATCACCGTCGACGGCACCCGCAAGATCCTCGGCCCCGGCGACGCCTATTACTTCGAAAGCCGCCGCCCCCACCGTTTCCGCTGCGTCGGTCCGGTGCCCTGCGAGGTGATCAGCGCCTGCACCCCGCCGAGCTTCTGACCGCGCGACTGATACCACACCCGAATGGACGCCGGCCGGTCAGGCCGTAACCGGATGAAAATCCGACGAGTCGCAAATTCGCGAGCCGGATATGACGCCTCGGCGCAGCAGCGCCCGCCTCCTGTCAGGCGGGCTGCAGGAGGTCCAGCGTCTCGTCGAGAAGGACGATGTCGGCCGCGCTCGATCCGACCCCCAGTTCGCGCGGCGCCAGTCCCATGACCGCGCGGGGCGCGTCCGTCACCATGGGCAGCGCCCGCGCCAGCGGCAGCCCGACGTGGTTGCAGAGGTTGGCGAGGCTCTGCCGCATGTCGACGTGCGCACCGGCGAGTGCGCCTTCGGCATTGACCAGCCGTCCGTCGTGAAGCGCGATGATCCGACCGTAGAGTTCGAAATGCGGCGGCCCGCCGACGGTCGCCATCGCATCGCTGACGGCGAACAGCGGCGCCCCCGGCGGATGGGCGTCGATGGCGATGCGCAGCATCTCCCAGGCGACGTGGATGCCGTCGCAGATCAGGCCGCAGGCGACGTCCGAGGCGATCGCCACCCCGAGCAGCCCCGGTTCCCGCGCGGTCATCGGGTCCATGGCGTTGAACAGGTGGGTGACGCAGCGCACGCCGCGGGCGAAGGCGGCGCGCGCCTCGGCGCCGCTGGCGCTGCTGTGGCCGGCCGACACCACCGCGCCCGAGCCGATCAGCTCGTCCAGCAGCGCCGGGTCGGCCTGTTCGGGGGCGAGCGTGATCATCACGCGGATGCCGCGGGCGCGCAGCCCGGCGACGAGGTCGACGGTGCGGCGGTCGAGCGGCCGGATGTCGGCCGCGCGGTGGGTGCCGCGCCGGGCGGCGGAGAGGTGCGGTCCCTCGATGTGAAGGCCGATGATGCCGGTGTCGGCCACGAGGTCCGCGACGGCGAGCGCGGCGGCCTCGATCACCTCGGGTCGATCGGTGATGACGGTCGGCAGGATGTCGCCGGTGCCCAGCACTCGGTGGGCTTCGGCGATGCGGCGCACCGCCCCGGGCGTCGGGTCCGAGTTCAGCATCACGCCGCCGCCACCGTTGACCTGAAGGTCGGTGAACGGCACGCTCGCCAGATGCGCGCGGATGCTCGCACCCTCTCCGCCGCCCGGACGCACCGCGCGAACGCGCCCGCCCCGGATCAGGATCTCGCGGTTTTCGAGCAGTTGCCCGCCGGACCAGAGGTGGCGCGCCGCGATCGTTCCGTCTTCCATGAGGGCCTCCGCTCCCTGCACCGCGTTCAGCCTAGGCGGAGATGCGAGCGTCGGCCCCGTCGGGGTGGACCGTTTCGTAATACTCGGTCATCTCCAGCCGCGAGGCGGCCGCCCGGTCGCAGATCAGCACCACCGAGGGGTGCATCTGCAGGATCGAGGCGGGGCAACTGGTGCTGACCGGGCCCTCGGCCATGCCGGCCACCGCCCGCGCCTTGCGCTCGCCCGTCGCCAGCAGCAGGATGTGACGGGCGTCCATCACCGTCCCGATGCCCACGGTCAGGGCGTGGACCGGAACCGGCTCGCCCTCGGCGAAGAAGCGGCGATTGTCTTCGACCGTGCGGCGGGTCAGCGTCTTGACCCGCGTGCGCGAGGCCAGCGACGAACTCGGCTCGTTGAAGCCGATATGGCCGTTGGCGCCGATGCCCAGAAGCTGCAGGTCGATGCCCCCCGCGGCCACGATCCGCGCCTCGTAGTCGGCGGCGGCCGCCTCGAGGTCATCGGCATCGCCGGCGGGCAGGTGGGTGTTGGCCTCGGGCACGCCGATCGGATCGAACAGATGGGTACGCATGTAGCGGTGATAGCTTTGCGGATGGTCCGGCGGCAAGCCGACGTATTCGTCGAGGTTGAAGCTGGTGAAGCGGTCGCCTGCGCAGCGTCCCGCCCGGACCAGTCGGATCAATTCGGCATAGAGCGGCTCCATCGTGCCGCCGGTGGCGAGGCCGAGGACCGCCTCGGGCCGCCTGGCCAGCAGGGCGGCGATCTGACGGGCCGCGGCCCGCACCGCCGCTTCGGGCGTCGGATGGATAAGGATCTTCATGACGTGCCTGTGGTCTGTCGTTCGTCGTTGTCGGGCCGGCCGCGGCTCTGGAGCACCCGCCGACCAGATCGAACCGATGTCGTCGAAAAACGGCTGCTCGAACTCTCGATTCTGGAGCGATTTCCTGTCGACCTGACGATTCCGTCAGATCGGAAACCGCTCTAGAGGCGCATGCCGTAGACGAGTTCCTCGTCCACGCTGGCGTCGCGAAAGCCGAGATGGTCGTAGAAGGCGATGGCCCGTGTGTTCCTGCGGTCGATGCCGAGGTGCAGGCCGGGCACCCCCCTCACGCGCATGGTGTCGAGCTCGGTCTCGATCAGGCGCCGGCCCCATCCGCCGCCCTGTCCCTCGGGCAGGATGTTGATGTGGAGATGGGCCGGGAAGCGCGCCGTGATGCGCGGGTCCTTGCGATGACCGCCTCGGGCCCGTTCGGACAGCACCGCGTCCTTCGCCCGCAGGAGCGGCATGGCCGCGATCTCGGCCCGCACGAAAGGCCACCACTCGGCGTCCAGCCGTTCCTCGAAGGCGTCGCTGTCGGGCGTGCCGACCACGTAGCCGATCGCCTTGCCCGTGCCGTCGTCCAGCACGAAGGCGCATTCGGGATGCAGCACGGCGTAAGGGGCGGCATGCATGTAGCCGGGCCCCCGGGGATCGGAATAGAGATCCGTGCCGTCGCCACCCGAGGCGGCCGTCAGCAGGCAGATCCTGTAGATGTCGTCGAGGTCGCCCGGCGCGGCCGGACGGATGTGCCGTTGGGTCAAGGCGTGTCTCCTGCCATGGGGTTGGTCGGGTCGGCGCCGGCGCGGCGGGCCACGATCCTCTCGCGCCGCCAGATGTAGGCCCCCGAGGCCATGACGGTGAGGGCGCCGAGATAGGTGAAGACGTCGGGCACGTGTCCGAAGATCAGGTAGCCCAGCGCCAGAGCCACGAGGAACTGGAAGTACTGAAAGGGAGCGAGGAACGAGGCGGGTGCGAGGCGGTGCGCCTGGATCGTCAGATAGTGGCCGAGCGTGCCGAAGCAGCCGGTGCAGACCAGCAGGGCCCAGGTGGCGGCGTCGGGGGGCGTCTGCCACAGGAAGGGGGCGAGCGGGGCCAGCAGCAGCGCCGGTATTCCCGCCATCATCAGCAGCATCGAGGACGCGGATTCCGTCGTCGACAGCATCCGCGTCAGGATGTTGTAGCCCGATCCGATGACGACACTGGCGAGGCAGAGAAGATAGGCCCAGTGGAACCCGCCCAGCCCCGGCCGGGTCACGATCAGAACGCCGCACAGGCCGATGACGATGCCCGTCCAGCGATGCCGGCCGACCTGTTCGCCGAGGATCACGATCGACAGGATAGTGACGAAGATCGGAGTGGAGAACTGGATCGACAGAGTCTGCGAGATCTGGAGATAGCCGAGCGCCGCGAAGTTGAGCCCCGTCGCTCCGATCTGGATCAGGGATCGCAGGATCTGCGGACCCTTGCGATTGACGCGCCACGCTTCGGGATGCGCCACGGGATTGAAGATCACGGCGCCGAGCGCGAACTGCACGAGAAAGCGCATCCAGACCACGTCGAAGACACCGACGTGTCGTCCGGACAGCTTCGCGAAGCTGTCGAGGAAGGCAAAGGTCGAAACCGCCGCCAGCATCAGGAGCGCACCTTGCCGGAGATCGACGCCCATCCCCGGTGTCACGCATGCGGAGGCCGTGGTCACAGGCGCTCCCCCGGCGTCTCGGACGCGGGCGGCGCGATGGGCCAGGGTGTGTCGAGCAGCCGCGTTTCGAGGTGGGGCGAGAAGACGGCGTTGTACATGCCCGTCAGCGCGATGTAGCAGGCGCCCGTGATCGCCGATCGCAGCCCGAGCCCGGCCTGCAGGATCGGCACCGGGCGCGAGGTGCGCACCGCCAGTTCGTCCCGCGTCGCGTCCACCACCCCCGGCACGAGTCCGAGCATCCCGCCCATCACCACCGCCTGCGGGTCGACGATGGCCTGAACCGACAGCACCAGCTGAGCCGAGAGCGACCCGATGCGATTGAGGATGGCCTCGGCCCCGTCGTCGCCGGCCTGCAGCCGGCGTGTGAACTCCGCCACCCGTTCGCGCGGCCCGTCGGCGCCCCCGAGGGGTGCGAGGATGCTGCGGACGCCCAGCACCCGTTCCAGCGTGCCGCGGCTCAGCGCCTCGGCGTCGCGGCTGTCGGCGCCGATCGGAAGGCTCGCGATTTCGCCGGCCGCGCCGGTCGCACCGCGCAGAAGCCGGCCCTGGACCATCAGCCCGAGGCCGACACCGGTGCCGAGGCCGACATAGGCGACATCGTCGAGATGGTTCGCCGCGCCGCACCAGCTTTCGCCGACGAGAGCGGAATTGACGTCGTTCTCGACCACGACGCTGCATTGCAGGGCCTCGGCGAACAGCACCGACAGATCGATGCCTGCAAGGTCGGGGAGATTGCGGACGCTCGAGAGGCGGCCGGTTCCCGGTTCGACGATGCCGGGGGTGGAGAAGCAGGCGAAGCGCAGCTGTCGTCCGCCCGCCGCGTCATCGACATAGCGCCGGCAAAGGCTGACGAGCGCCGGCGCCAGAGGCCCCGGCGACAGCGCGTCGATCCGCACCTCGTGCGAGGCGATGCGGTACCCAACCGCGTCGCAAAGGCCGAGGACGACCCGCGTCGCCCCGATGTCGACGCCGAGAACGACCCCCGCGTCCGGGTTGACGGAGTAGAGCAGCGGCGAGCGGCCGACGCCGGTCGACTGCAGCCCCATCTCCCGCACCCAGCCGGCGGCGTCCAGCGTGCGGATGACCTCGGAGGTGGTCTGTTTGGAAAAGCCGGTGTCGCGGGCGAGGTCCGCGCGCGACTTCGGTCCCTGCACCAGCTGGCGCATCAGCGTGTGGGTCGAGATCTGGCGCAGCATCGGGACGGGCTTGGCGTCGTCATCCATGCGGAGACCTTTCGGCGGCGGCGATCATGGATGCTCCTTGCGGGCGAGCGCGATCTCGCGGGCGATGGCGAGCGCGCCGTCGATCGGCTGGCCGGCACGCGGCCTGAGGCAGGCGGCAACCTCGGGCGCGAGATAGGGGATGAAATGGGCCCCGATCCCGCCGGTCAGGCAGAGGCCCTGCGGCGGGAAGTATTTCATCCGCGCCAGCGTCGTCTGGATGTGGTCTGCTCCCGCCCGCATGACCGCCTCGCCCGCCGGATCGCCGGCGGCGGCGGCCGCGGTGACCGCGGGCGCGAGGGCGGCCATCTCGGTCGGGGCCGCCGTCATCGCGAAGGCGACGACGCCGGGCGCGCCGCCGAGCCGGGCGAGCAGGGCGCGCGTCAACGCCCCGTGCGCCATCAGCCCGTCCTCGCAATCCAGCGCCAGGCTGAGGGCGCGGCGGGCGACCCAGTTGGCCGAGGCCGTGTCGTCGAGAACCGAGCCCCAGCCGCCGACCAGCCGCGTCGCGCCGCCGCGGCGAAGGCCGAGGAAGGATCCGGTGCCGCAATGGACCACGGCGCCGTCGGCATCCCCGAGGGCGCCGCGGACGGCCGCCTTGCGATCATCCTCGACCGCGAGGACGGGAAAGGGCAAGGCAGCGGACACCTCGCGGGCGATCTCGTCCGAGATGCAGCCGGCAAGGCCGAGATAGACCGGAGCCGTGCACCCACCCGCCCGGGCGATCAGGTCACCGAGGCCCGCGATCAGCCTGCGGATCGAGCCGGCGCGGTCCGAGGCGACGTTCGTCGGCCCGATCTCGATCTCGATCCGGCCGTCGTAGGACAGCCGGCACCGGGTGCCGCCGCCATCGACGGCGATCACCGGCCGGGTCGCGGGATCCATCCTGAGGGTCATGAGGCGAATGCGTCGGTCTTGACGGCACGCCCGAAGGCGGTTCCGTCCCGGCGGAACAGGTGCACGCCATCGGGATCGAAGCCGTATTCAGACGCCTGCCCCGCCCGCAGCCCGAAGCCGCCGCGCACCAGGGCGCAGACGGGCGTCCCCGCCGCGGTGCGGCCATAGACGACCGTCTCGTTGCCGAGATGCTCCACCGCATCGCTGATGACGCGCACTCCGCTGCCGGTCAGCCGCAGGTCGTCGGGACGCACGCCGAGTTCGACCGCCTCCCCGGGTTGCGCGGCGCCGGTGACGGCGAGTGTCACGGGCGCGCCGTCCTCGACCGAGACGGTGACGCCCGATTCGCCGGACGAGACCACGGTGGCCGGCAGGAAATTCATCTTCGGACTGCCGAGAAAACCTGCCACGAAGCGGTTGGCCGGATGGTGGAACAGCTCCAGCGGCGACCCCACCTGCTCGATCCGTCCCTCGCGCAGCACGACGATCTTGTCGGCCATGGTCATGGCCTCGACCTGGTCGTGGGTGACGTAGACCATGGTCTTGCCGAGCTTGGCATGCAGCTGCTTCAGTTCCACGCGCATCTCGGTGCGCAGCGCGGCGTCGAGGTTCGACAGCGGCTCGTCGAACAGGAACACCGTCGGATCGCGCACGATGGCCCGCCCGATCGCCACCCGCTGGCGTTGCCCGCCCGAAAGCGCCGCGGGGCGGTGCTCCAGCCGGTCGGTCAGTTTCAGGATGGCCGCGGCCTCCTCGACCCGCTTGTGGATCTCCGTCTTGGAAAGGCGTTCGACGCGCAGGGGGAAGGCGATGTTCTCGAACACCGACAGGTGCGGATAGAGCGCGTAGGACTGGAACACCATGGCGATGCCGCGCTCGGCCGGCGCCAGGTCGTTGACCACCCGCCCGCCGATCCGCATCTCGCCGGAGGTGATGTCCGACAGCCCCGCGATCATCCTGAGCATGGTCGACTTGCCGCAGCCCGAGGGGCCGACGAAGACGACGAACTCGCCCCGGGCGATCGACAGGCTGACGTCGTGGACGACGGTCGTGGTGCCGTAGGACTTGGTGACGTTGAGAAGGTCGAGCGCGCCCATCAGCTTGCCTCCGCCGCGGCCGGAGCCCCCGCCAGTTCGCGGTCGAATCGCTCCCAGATCGGGCGCATGTCGACGACGCGGCCCTCGTTGCGGGCCTTGTCCATGGCCATCGCCGTTAGTCCCGATTCGAGCGCGTCGATCACCGACAGCGGAAGGTCGGGCTTCCGGCCGTAGATATGGTCGACGATGTCGCGGGCCATGGCGGCGTCGGCGCCGTAGTGGCCGTCCTCGGTGCCCGAGCCGACGGCGGCCGCGTCCACGACGCGGGCACCGGTTTCCGAAAGGGTGACGCGGAAGTGGTTGCGGATGAAGTCGCCCTCGGCCATGCCGTCGGTGCCGATCACGGCGAAGCGGCGGTACTGGTCGGGCACGTTGAGATTGGTGTGGAAGGCGAGCGTCTCGCCGCCCTCGTATTCCACGATCGCCGTCTGGTAGTCGACGATGTCCGCCTCGCCGGAGAAGGCGTCGTCGATGCCGTTCCAGCGTGGCGCCTTCTCGTCGAGATAGGCCGGGCGTCCCGCGGGACGGTGGGCCGGAACGTATTTCTTGCGGCCGCCGAAGCTGGCGACGCGGCGCGGCCGCCGGCCGACGACGCCCTGGTAGAGGTCGATGTCGTGGCAGCATTTCTCGAGCATGAAGCCACCCGTCATCGCGGTCGAGCGCCGCCAGTCGCGCATGAAGAACGACCCGTGGAACGGCGCGATGTGCTCGGCCGCCTCGATCGACATGATCTCGCCGAGATGACCCTCGGCCTGGGCGCGGCGCAGGGCGCGATAAAGATGCGAATAGCGCAGGACCAGCCCGACGATCAGCCGCCGCCGCCCGTCGTGGCGGGCGATCAGCCGCGCCAGCGCCATCGTCTCCTCGATCGAGACGACGACGGGCTTCTCGCAGAAGATGAACTCCGCACCGCTTTCCAGCGCGAGGCGGATATGGTCGAGGTGCAGGTGGTTGGGTGATCCGATCATGATGACCTGCGGCCGTTCGCGGGCCAGCATCTTCGCGGGGTCGTCATACATCGCGGGGGCGGCGCCGATCTTCTCCAGCACGTCGACGCGCGGCGTGCCCGGGTCCATCACCCCGCGGATGGCGAGGTGCGGAGCGGCGGCGGCGAAGTCCGGCAGGATCGACGCGATCCGGTGGCCGAGGCCGATGATGCAGACCGACGTCTCGTTCGTTTCACAGCTCACTTGCTTGCTCCTGCGGTGAGGCCTTCGACGAATTTTCTCTGGAAGAACAGGTAGGCGACGATGACAGGCAGGATGACCAGCACGGCACCGGCGGTCAGGACCGGAATGTTGACCGTGTGGCGCCCCTGAAAGAACAGCATGCCGAGAGGCAGCGTCCTGAGGCTGTCGTCGTTGACGAGGATCAGCGGAATGAGGAACTCGTTCCAGGTCCAGATGAACAGGAACAGAGCGAGAGACGAGATCGACGGCCCCATCAGCGGCAGGATGACCTTCATCAGGATGCGGCCGCGCGAGGCGCCGTCGATCCGCGCCGCCTCGAGGATGTCTGTGGGCAGCTGCTGCATCGCGGAGGCCATGAAGAAGGTGGCGAAAGGGACCGACATGGCGATCTGCGGCAGGATCAGCGCCGCATAGCTGTTGATCAGACCGAGGTACAGCATCTCGTAGTAGAGCGGGATGATGTAGGCCTCCGAGGGAACCATCATTCCGAGGGCCAGCAGCGCGAAGGCGATCTTCTTCAGCGGGAAGGACAGGAAGGCGAAGGCGAAGCCCGAGAGCAGCCCGAGGATGACGCCGAAGATCACCACCGGCACCACGACGAGGACGGAGTTGCGGAAATAGGTGCTGAAGTGGCCGTCCACCCAGGCCGAGACGAAGTTCTCGAAATGGGGGCGGGACGGCAGGGCGAAGGCGCCGCGCATCAGGTCGGGCTGGCTTTTCAGCGAGGTCATCACCAGCAGCCCGAAGGGCGCGATGGCGAACAGCGCGAAAGCCCACAGCACGATGCGGAACCCGGCGGACCTCGCCGCAGTCGGGGCGGAAGACGGCATCTCAGACTCCATCTTTCGGATTGATGGCCCTGTGGACGGCGTAGTTCACCGCGAAGATCGCCGCCGCGCCGAAGACCGCCACCGCCGCCGCGTAACCGAAGCGGCTCAGCTGAAAGCCCATCTCGTACATGTAGATGTTCGGGACCAGGGTGGCGTTGGCCGGACCGCCGCGCGTCATGGTGAAGATCAGGTCGAAGCTCTTGATCGAAGCGATGATGGTCAGCAGCAGCACGATGCGCACCTCGGGCAGCAGCAGCGGGAAGGTGATGCGGCGGAAGGTGTAGACCGGACCGGCGCCGTCGATCCGCGAGGCCTCGTAGAGCGAGGGATCGAGCCGCTGCAGGCCGGTCATGAAGATGACCATGCAGAAGCCGAAGTAGTACCAGACGACCACGAAGCCCACCGCCGGCAGCGCCCAGGTGAAGTCGCCGAGCCACGGCAGCGCCAACGCGCCCAGCCCGACCGCCTTCAGGCCCTGGTTGATCGGGCCGAAGAGCGGGTTGTAGAGCCAGCGCCACACGATGCCGATCACGGCCGAGGGCATGATGTAGGGCAGGAACAGCAGCGTGCGCACGGCCAGCCGTTCGCGGGGCGGGACGGCGCTGACCACCGAGGCCAGCACCATGCCGAGCGCCAGCGGCACGAGGCAGTAGAAGATCATCAGCACGGCGTTGTTCTTCATCGCCGTCAGGAAGTCTGGGTCGCGGAACAGCGCCGTATAGTTGGCGATGCCGACGAAGACCGGCCGGCCCAGCCCGTTCCAGTCGGTGAAGCTGAGGCCCACCGCCACCACGATCGGCCCGAAGATGAAGGCCACGTAGATGATCAGGCTCGGCAGCAGGAACAGCAGGTTGGCGAGCGGCCTGCCGTCGAGGGGCGATTTCGTCATGGCGCATCCTCCGCGCCGCGGCCGGAGCGGATCGCGTCCGGCCGCGGCGGCTTCATGCCGTCACTTGGTCGCGAGGAACGCCTGGTAGTCGGCGTCGAGCTTTCCGACGAATTCTTCCGGGCTCTGCCGGCCGGCCATCAGCAGCACGATGTTGTCCTGCACCGTCTTCAGCATGGTCGGGCTCGCCCAGTCGATGTAGTGACCGAGCGCGTTGTTGGCGTTGAGGTCGTCCCAGATGACGATGGCTTCCTTCAGCAGCCCGGACAGCTCGACATCGGACTCCTTCGGCAGGGACGTCGCCGGCAGATAGCCGTGCCGCGCCCAGACCACCGCCGCCGCGGGCGAGACGACGTGCTGAATGAATTCCGCACCGAGGTCCTTCTCGGCCTGGCTCTTCGCCAGCGAGGTGATGGTCCAGCCCATGTCGACGCCGCCGACGGACAGCGGATGGCTCACGCCCTCGGGAGCGGGGAAGGGCATGAAGTGGATGTCGGCGTTGTTCTGCACGTCGCCGAAATACCACGAGCCGCCGGTTAGGAACGCGGCCTGGCCCGCGGTGAACAGCTGCACCGCGTCGTCGCCGGAGATGCCGGAGAAGCCCGAAAGCAGGTAGTCGTTCTTCGACCACTCCTGCAGGAATTTCGCGGCCGTCATGTTGGCTTCGGTCTTGAAGTCGCCGCCACGCCCGTAGATCAGGTCGTCGAGCGCGCCGCGATCGGCGGCGTCGACCTGGGACTGCGCGAGGGCGCTGTACAGGTGAAGCGGCAGGTTGCCGCTCGCCGTCCCCATGGCGATCGGCGTCACGCCCGCCGCCTTGACCTTCTCCAGCGCATCGAGGAAGCCCTGGAAATTCTCGATCGGAAGCGCGACGCCCGCATCCTCGAGCACCTTCTCATTGTAGTACAGGCCGACGATCTCGCCGAGGCTGGAAATGCCGTAGTTCGGCCCCTCGCCGAACTGGCCGGATTCGCTCCACCGGCCGCGGTCGATGATGCCGGCCGACTGGCCGGCGCCCCAGCCGAATTTCGCGGCATAGTCGTCGAGCGGGATCAGGAGCCCGGCCTGGGCCATGGTGCCCATGTCCTTGGCGCCCTGGTTCACCTGGGTCACCATCGGGCCGTTGCCGGCCTGCAACGCCAGGCGCAGGGTCAGCGAAAGGTCGTCGAAGCTGCGCACGGTCTCGTCGATGGTGACGCCCGAATGCTCGGCGACGAAGCTGGCGATCAGCTCCCGCATGGTTTCGGCCTGAGCTTCGTAAGTGTAGCTGTGCCACACCGGCACGTCCTGCGCGGCCGCGACCGAGGTCTGTCCCGCGAATGCAGTGGCGGCGGCGACGCAGCCGATGCCGAGAAGATGGATTTGACGCAGCTTCATTTCGAGTTCCCCTATTTCATTGAACGATATGGTCCGCGTTGTTCCCGCATCGCAAATCTTGTTTTCCGTGAAGCTCCCGGGAAGGCGGCGAGGATTGATCTCCTCGCGACGACACGGGCCCGAGCGAAAACGATGCTCGGCGATGCTTGTGATCGGCGGCGAGTGACATGACCCGGCCTGACCGGTGCTTGCGGTGCGATCTCACTAATGACGACGATCCGAGGTTTGTCAAGCCGTCGAACTAAATTAGTTCGGAGACCGAACATGAAATGGCGAGGACCGCCGGCCGCTCGCCGAGGGACACGAAACCGCCGCGTGGGGATCGCGCCTGGAATGAGCGTGCCACGACCACGCCGAGCGCGATCGACCGCGCCCCCATCGTACCCTCGTCGATGATCAGGTTCCGTTCCTGTCCGCCTCGGATCTGCCCGAGGTCTCGGGCGGAGGTCCCTCCCTCTGCCGCCACTTCCGGCGACGGACACCCTCCGGCCTCCTAGAGCTGCCACTCGAGCCGTTGAACGGCGCCGATGACGTCGGCGAGAGACGGTCCAGATGATCAACGGCACCCTCATCCGGGCGCACTCTTGCGCCGCGGGCGCGAGGGGGCAGACTTCGAGACGGCGTCTCGGGCGCACCCGCGAGGGCTGTCGATCAGAACGGGTCTCCGCACCGACGAAGCCGGCCTCCCTGCAGCCATCGGCGTCGCGCCGGGCCTCCTCGCCGAAGCTTCCCCTCTCATGAGCGAGGGCGTCGCAGCGGGCAAGCTCACACCCTTCGCGTTTTCTACCTCGAAGAAAAATCACCTCAGCGGCGCTGCAATGTACTTCCGTAAATTATCTCAACTGAGACCGACCTGCTTCGTGAAGCTTGAAACGGACCAGTAATCGCTGCGATGACTCACCAGGCCGTTGGAAAAGCGCATGATCGACGCAGCACGTAGTTCCCACGAGATGCCGGTTGCCGGGAAGTCCATGAAATCGCCGGTATGCTTACCCGACATGATCCATTCCGCTCCGCCGCCGTTCTCATCTGCGTAAGCCGAGGTCAAGATCATCGAATATCCTTCCATCGCCGCGTAAACGCTTTCCAGCAATCGTCTCACATCGGCTTTGCCGATCGCGAGAACATCCAACGCGACGTCGCGAAAGATGACGTCGTCGGTGTAGAGGGCGAAAAGACGATCCTCGTCATGTGCGGTTTCGAATTCGGCCATCTGCCGAATAAGCTCGATATTTCGTTCCGACATCGCTCGCTTCCTTCCGGTCTTCGGAGCCATCTTGAAATCGCAACACGACCGGGAACGAAATTACGATCGGTAGGTTCCCCGCATGACGATGCAGAGACCTGTGGCGTCGACCTGAGCGCGCCCTCTGCGCGAAGCAAGGCACCGCAAACTCCGTCACATCGCACCAGACATGCTCCCCGAGGAGGGCGGGGACGGGCTCGATTCTGCACGCCGAGCGAGCAGCCTGTCGCAAAGGGTCATTTGCGCGGACGGATCGACCGCCTTCTTGAAGGTTATCGCAGGATCGAAACCGGGAGATCGATGCCTTCGAGCACATCGGGAGCATCAAGAGAGGCAGAGGGGATACCGTCGGGGAATTGGCGCGGACGGCCTTCGAACGCCCGGGCGAGGTGACCGGCGAGGTGCACGCCGCATGCGCGAGCCGCCCCGCGGCGGCTCCGGAGCTTGGAAAGGAAAGAGATGAAAGTCCGTCGATTTGAACCAGCCGATGCCATGTTCGAACGCTCGCCCGGACAGGACGCCGACATCTTTGCCGCGAACCTGGCGGACCAACGACACGGGGGGCCGGTCACCGTCGGGTACGGAAGGTATGGCCCCGATCAGGTCTTGGAGACCGACATCGCCGTCGACGACGTGATGGTGGTCCTGGAGGGAAAGGTTTCGGTCGAGGCCGACGGCGAGATCCTGACCGCAGGCCCGGGCGAGATCATCTACATGCCGAAGGGAAACGCCGTGATCATTCGCTCCCACTCGGAAGGCGCGCTGACCGCCTATGTCACGTATCCTCACTGGTCAGAAGCGGAATAGCCTATCGCAGTTCAACCACGGGGCGGGCCTCCAGTGCCACCCATCTCCGCGCGGACCACCCGATTGGCCGCGACTGTCTGGAAAAGCCCACCTGCCGAGAACCTTGAATGCCCGGCTGCCGCAAGTTCGGCGACGCGAAGCCTTGCGAGGGGATGCCGCCTGATCATCCCGATCCGCCAGGCTTCGATCTCGGCGCTCCTCGTGCGAGGCGTCACGCCCGGAAGATACCTGCCCGGAAGATCGCCGAGGGGCATATCGATCCGTGAGCGGCGCGGTTCGAGTGTCCCGCCTCGCTCCATCGCCCTCTCCATCTCGCGCGCCCATGCCCTGCCGTCGCGCCTGGTGACGAAGGACTTCGAGACAGCCGGGTGGCCTTGTCGACGAACCTGGACCTGCCACGTCTCTCCAGGCTTGCGACGCGTCGCCATTTGACCGCCCGCCGTGACGTCAGCGTCACGAGACCCCCGGCGAACAACCGTGGTAGCCTACTAAATGCTTGAGAGATATGGCGCGCCCGAAAGGATTCGAACCTCTGACCCCCAGATTCGTAGTCTGGTGC
>CALCDT010000079.1 GCA_937900425.1 uncultured Alphaproteobacteria bacterium
GGGGGTCGCCGGCCGCGTCGGCCGGTTCGCCGCCGGTCTCGCCCTGACGTCGCTGATCGCGGGCCTCGCGACGGCGCCGGTCGCCGCCTTCCACTTCGACCGCGTCGCCCCGCTCGGTCTTCTCGCCAACCTGATGGCGCTGCCGCTCGTCAGCTTCGTCGTGATGCCGGCGGGCGTCGCCGCGGCGCTGGCGATGCCCTTCGGTCTCGAGGCGGCGCCGCTTCTGGTGATGGGCTGGGGCATCGAGCGCATGCTGGACGTCGCCGGCGCCGTCGCGGCGGCGACGCCCGCCGGCGGCATCGTGCCACACCCTTCCGGCACTGCCGTTCTGCTGGTGATGGCCGGCGGCCTGTGGCTGGCGCTCTGGACCCGGCGTCCCCGGCTGCTCGGCCTCGCGCCGCTCGCCCTCGGGCTCGCGATGCTGCCGTTCGCCGCCCCGCCGGGCATACTGGTGTCGGCCGACGGCGAGCGGGCGCTGGTGATGACCTCCGACGGGCCGCGGCTGCTCGGCCGCGGTTCGGTGTTCGAGCGCACGGTATGGCTGCGCCATGTCGGCAGCCCGCTCTCGCCGGCCGACCGTCTGCTGTTCCGCGGCGTCTCCTGCGACGACGCCGCCTGCCTGCTGGCCGGGACGGCTGAAAGTCCGCCGGTCGTGCTGGTCCGCCATGCGGCCGCCTTCGCCGAGGAATGCAGGCCTGGCGCCGTCGTCGTCACCGGCCTCGTCGCGCCGCGGCGCTGCGCCGTCGCCGACGTCGTGATCGACGCCGCCCGGCTCGCGCGCGCGGCGGCCTTCGATTTCACCCGCGGCGCGGACGGCCGCTGGACGGCGACCGACCGGGGAGGCGGGGCCGAAGGCGGCGCACGGCCGTGGCGAGGCGGGTCGTGACCTCGGCGGCGACTGCTGAACGAGCGCCGGGAACGAGCGTCGGGAACGGGAGCGGGGATGCGTCGTTGACGAGGCTGCGGTGCCTGCCGCTGCAATGCCGCAATGCAGACCCCATCTTCGCGGCGCAGCCCGGTCGGCATCGGCCGGGTCGTCCGCAACGACACGTTCATGGAGCCGCCGAGAATGAGAACCGAACGCGATGCGGACCCGCAATTGCGGGCGCACAGGATCCGGTTCGGCAACCGCAGCGTCGGTCTGCCGCGCTCGCTGCTGCTGCGGCGGGCGATCGGCGGCGGCCTCGTCGTCGGCGGACTGCTCGGCTTCCTGCCGGTACTCGGATTCTGGATGGTGCCGCTCGGTCTCGCCGTGCTTTCGGTCGATTCCCCGCTCGCCCGCCGGCTGCGCCGCCGCGGCGAAGTCGGGCTGCTGCGCCGCTGGCGGGCGTGGAAGGCCAGGCGGAAGGGCGGGCATTGAGGGTCACTTCACCCTGGACCATGACACCGTCTTGCACAGCACCGCGAGGACGCAGCCGCGCGTCGACAGGCTGTCCGGCGCCACGGTGATGGTGATGGCGTAGGTCGAATCGCGCTTCGGGTCGTAGGCCGTGCCCTTCAGCGCCGTGTCCGACTGCGGGGCGAGCGTCATCACCAGCTTGTCGCCGACCGCCTCGCCGTTGCTGCCCTCGCCGATCCAGAGGTTGGTGGCGCAGATCTTGTCGCCGCAGGGGGCGATCTCGACGCGGGCGTTGCCGTCGCCGCGCATCCAGACGCCGGACGGGTCGGGGTTGCCGGAGGCGGCGGCCGGAGCCGATGCCACGAGGCCGGCGGCGAGAAGGGAGATCATCCTGAGCATGTCGGAACCTCGTCCTGGTGGAGGTTGCCCCGCCGGTGCGGGCGGGGCCGGGTCGGTCCGGCGCGGGAGGATGAGCCGGGTCGACGTCGGTGCTCCGGTCTACGGACGAAAGGGCCGATCGGTTGCATCGGTGCGCCGGATCGGACGCGCGGCGGCTCCCGGTGCCGGAGGCTGATCCGGGGCGCACCGTCTCCCGTAGTCCTGCTGGACGCGGCCACCGGTGCCGCCGGCGAGGGGCTTGTCGATGCTGATCCACGTCTATTCGTACATTGGAACCGCCCTCGTCTTTCTCGCCCTCGACAGCGTCTGGCTGTCGACGATGGCGAGCCGGCTCTACCGGCCGCTGATCGGGCCGATGCTGGCGCCGACCTTCAGCGTCGGAGCGGCGGCGACCTTCTATTTCCTCTACGTCGCCGGCATCGTCGTCTTCGCCGTCGCCCCGGCGCTCGCCGCCGGCCGGTGGCAGACGGCGCTGTTGCTCGGCGCCTTCTTCGGGCTCGTCGCCTACGGCACCTACGACCTCACCAATCAGGCGACGCTCAAGGACTGGCCGGTGATGCTCACCGTCGTCGACCTGATGTGGGGCACCGTCGTCACCGGCAGCGCCGCCACCGGCGGCTTCTTCTTCGCCCGGTGGATGGCGAAGACCTTCTGAGGCCGGCGCCGCGAGGATCGACGAGCCGATCGATCAACTTCGATCGGACCGCGCCTCGAAGGCCGATGCGAAGACGAAGCCGACGATGACGAGGAGTGCGCCGACGCTGGTCGCGTTGAGCCGCAGCATCGCCGCATAGGCCTCGGCGGAGAGACCGGCGACCGGTGCGCCGTAGTGCTCGTGAAGGCCGAGGTAGGCGAGGCCGGCGATGGCGCAGAGCGCCAGCGCGACGGCGCGCTCGGATCGTCGGAAAGCGAGTGCAGCGATCGCCGCGCAGGCCATCAGGAACAGTTCCACCCCCGAGCCGACGCCGAACAGCTTGGCGCAGAGCACCGTGTTGGCGATGCCGGCGAGCGGCAGCAGCGCCCGGCCGAGCCGGGCGTCGACACGTGCCGCCGCCGGCACGGCGAGGAACAGAGGCGTCGACAGGAAGGTCCACAGCGACAGCATCGCGCCCTCGCCGACCAGCAGGTGGACGTAGAGCGGATAGGTCGGCTGGCTGGCGGCGACGGCGAGGGCGATGGTGTTGCAGGCGGCGACGCGGGGATCGTCGCTCGCCGCGTAGGACCGCAGCCGGGCGGTCAGGCTCACGCTTCGCCGTCCGCCGGCGAGAGCGCTGCCGCGGGATGCAGGCGGTAGTGGCTGACGCCCCATTCGGCGCCGCCGGCGTGGCCGAACAGGCCGGAGGTCGCCAGGAAGAACAGCCGCCAGCGCCGCCGCCACACCTCCGCCTCGGCGCCGTAGGTCGCCTCGAGAATCGGCGCGATCTCGTCCTGGCGGGCGTCGAAGGCGGCGAGCCAGGCGTCGGCGGTGCGCCGGTAGTGCTCGCCGCTCCAGCGCCATTCCTCCTCGACCGTGAAAGCGTCGCCGAAGCGATGGATCAGGCCGTGGCTCGGCATGACGCCGCCGGTGAAGAAATGCTGCGCGATCCAGTCGGCCTCGTCGCGGTGATCGAAGCGATAGGGCTGGGAGCGGTGGGTGAAGACGTGGACGAAGAGCCGGCCGTCCGGCCGCAGCCAACCGCGGATGCGGCCGAGCAGCGCCCGCCAGTTGGCCATGTGCTCGAACATCTCGACCGAAACCACCCGGTCGAAGCGGCCGGAGGGGACGAAGTCGTTCATGTCGGCGGTGACGACCGTGAGATTGTTCAGCCCGCGCCGGGCGCATTCGCCGCGGATGTGGGTGGCCTGGCCGTGCGAGTTCGACACCGCCGTGATGCGGGCGGCCGGAAGCCGCTCCGCCATGTAGAGGCTGAGCGAGCCCCAGCCGCAGCCGAGTTCGAGGATGTCCTGACCGTCCGCGAGATCGGCGTGGGCGAGGGTGGAGGCCAGCGCGGCGCGCTCGGCATCGCCGAGGTCGGTGACGCCGTCCTCGAACAGGCAGCAGGAATACTTGAGATGCGGCCCGAGGCAGAGCCGGAAGAAATCGGCCGGCACCTCGTAGTGCTGGCGGTTGGCCTCGTCCGGGTGCTCGGCGATCGGATGCTCGCCCATCGTCCGCGCGAAGGCGTCTTCGGCCCCGGCCGGGGCCGCGGCGAGGCGGCGACGGGTTCGTTCGACCAGGAAGCGGATTCCGAGTCGGGTCAGCGGGTCGGGCAGGTCGAGACGTTCGGCGGCTTCGATGGCGGTGGTCATCAGCGTCATGGGCCTCTCCCGTGTTCGGACCGCAGCGGTCGGTGGGAGAGATACGCGGCGCGATGCCGGGAGGATCAGCCCGGCGCGCGCCGCGGTCCCGGCCAGAAGGCGTTGACCCGCCGGGCGTAGGCGGCGAAGGCCTCGCCGCGCGAGCGCATCATGTGCGCTTCGAGCGGCGGAATGCCCGAGACGTGGACGAGCAGCACGTACATCATCACCGGGGCGACGAGGGCGACCAGACCCGCGGGATGGCCGAGGGAAAAGCCGGTCGCCACGGGCAGATAGGCCACCCAGATCAGCCACTCGAAGAAATAGTTCGGATGGCGGCTGCGGCCCCAGAGCCCGAGGTCGCAGACCGCGCCGCGGGCGTGCGGCCGGGACCGGAAGGCGGCGAGCTGGCGATCGGCGGTCGCCTCGCCGAACAGGGCGACGAGGAAGACGGCGATACCGGCCGCGTCGGCGAGGTCGAGCGATCCGGGCCGGCGCGAGGCGAAGACGACGGCGACGACCAGCAGAAACGCGACGACGGTCTGGATCTGCAGGAACCAGAACAGCCGCCCGCGCCAGGCCGCGCCCCATTCTTCCTTGAGCCGGGCGTAGCGGGGATCGTCCTTGCCTCGCGCGGTGCGCACGACGATGTGGGAGCCGAGGCGGAGCGACCATAGGCCGACCATGGCGCCGACGAGGGTCATCCGCGCCGTCAGCTCCGTTGCGGCGGCGTCGAGGGCGAGGGCGGCGAGGCCGAGGAGACCGACGGTGAAGGTCCAGACCGCGTCGACCCAGCCGTTGTTGCCGCTGCGAACGGCGATCGCCCAACCGAGGGACATCGCGGCGGCGCAGCCGAGGAAGAGGCCGATCCAGAACATCATGGTCGAGGTCTCCGGTGTCCGGGCGTGCCGACAGGTCCGGGGACGTCCCGGCAGCGGCACGGCGTCACAGGCGCCGCTCGTCGCGGTGGCCGGTCACATCGGCAGGAAAGGGCGCAGCAGGGCTCCGATCATCCCGGTCGGCCGCATGCCGCCGACGACCGCGGCGAGACAGATGCACTCGCCGTCGGCATCGACCACCGGCTGATGCTCGAGATCCTCGCCGGCCTCCTGCATGTCGCCGGCCCGGTAGCGGGCGATGCCGTCGAAATAGGAGCCGTGCAGGATCTGCGTGAACTCGGTGCCGCCGTGGCCGTGTTCGGGCAGGCGCGTCCCTGGCTTCACCCAGAGCAGAATGACGTTGCTCGTCGGGTCTTCGGGCACTTCGACCTTGCTGAAGCGCACGCCCGGTCCGATCCAGCGCCAGCGGCCGATGGCGCGGGTCGCGAGGGCGGCCGGAAGCGGTATGCGGATGTCGCCGGCGACGAGTTCGCTCGGCAGCGACGGACCGGTCCGGACCGGCCTCGGCTCCGGCCGCTCGATCCGGGCGAGGGCGAGGGCGAGGGCGTCGTCCGACATCGGCACGGGTGCGAGCTGCTCCATCATCGCCGCGGCCGCGGCGGTGAAGCCGGCGACGGCGCGCCGGCACGCCGCGCAGCCCTCCAGATGGGTCGCGACGACGAGCGCCGGCCCCGCCGCCAGCGTTCCGGCGGCATAGCGGGCGAGAGTCTCGTCGCTCGGGTGGCTGTGCATCGTCATTCGGCGTCGTCCAGAAGGGTGCGCAGGCGCATCAGAGCGAGACGGATGCGGGATTTCACGGTGCCGAGCGGCAGCCCGAGCTCGCTGGCGATTTCGGAATGCGGCTTGTCCGAGAAGAACGACAGCCGCACCACCTGGGCCTGCTCCTCCGACAGCGTGCGGAGCGCTTCCCGCAGCCGGGCGTCGCGTTCCCCCGAAATCAGCAGATCGTCGGAAAGATCCGCCGGTTCGGGAAGATCACTCGGGTCGGGCTCGGGTGTGCCGTGGCGGTTGGCTCTCGCATGGTCGATGCGAAGGTTGCGCGCGATCGTGAACACCCAGGTCACGGCGCTGCCGCGGGCGGGGTCGAAATAGTCGGCTTTTCTCCAGACCGAGAGCATCGTGTCCTGCACCAGTTCCTCGGCGACATTGGCGGCGAGGCCGCCCCGCATCAGGAAAGCCTTCAGCCTCGGCGAGAAATGACGGAAGAGGCGTGCATAGGCGTCGCGGTCGCGGCGTTCCGCGATCGCCTGCAGAAGACGGCCGAGGCCGTCCGCGTCCAGTTTCGTTTCGTCGTCCGGTCGCGTCATGGTCGGGGCTCGCCTCCTGCGAAGGAGGCGGGGCTGCGAGACGTCGGGCGTGGGCTCTTCAGCGGCATTCATGCCCTCTTTACGCGGTGCCGGCGCGGCCGGATCACGGAAATCATTCCTGATCCGTGACGATCGAATTCCCGTATAGACCGACGAGACTATACGAAGCGAAGGCGAAAAGGCCCCCTGCCATGGACCTCTATCAGGAACGGAGCGACCGGCCGCTCGACGTCGCGGTCGTCGGAGGCGGCATCTCGGGTCTCTCCGCAGCCTGGCTGCTGTCGAAGCGCCACACCGTCACCCTGATCGAGGCCGAGACCCGTATCGGCGGGCACGCCAATACCGTCGCGGCGGCGGACACCGCCGTCGACACCGGCTTCATTGTCTACAACGAGCCCTGCTATCCGAACCTGACGGCGCTGTTCCGCCATCTCTCGGTGCCGACGAAGGCGTCCGACATGTCCTTCGCCGTCTCGCTCGACGGCGGCCGCCTCGAATATGCCGGGACCGACCTCTTCGGCCTCTTCGCCCAGCCGGTCAATCTCGTCCGGCCGCGGTTCTGGTCGATGCTGCGCGACCTCCTGCGCTTCTACCGCGAGGCGCCGCGGGACGCGGCGCGGGTCGGGGCGCTCGATCTCGGCGCCTATCTCGACGCCGGCGGCTACGGTGCGGCCTTCCGCGACGACCACCTGCTGCCGATGGCGGCGGCGATCTGGTCGGCGGCCCCGGCGGACATGAAATCCTACTCCGCCGCCGCGTTCATCCGCTTCTGCGAGAATCACGGCCTGCTCCGGATCAAGGACCGGCCGGTCTGGCGCACGGTCGACGGCGGCAGCCGGGACTATGTCCGGCGCCTTCTCGCCGACGCCGCCGTCACCGTGGAGAGCGGGCAGCCGGTGCGCCGGGTCCGGCGGACGGCGGAGGGCGTCGAGATCGTCCGGGGCGGAGAGACGCGCCGGTTCGATCATGTCGTGCTCGCGACCCACGCGGACGAGAGCCTGCGCCTGCTCGCCGATCCGAGCGTCGACGAACGCCGGCTGCTGTCGGCATTTCCCTATACGTCGAACCGGGCGGTGCTGCATTCCGACTCCGCCGTGATGCCGAAGCGGCGGCGGGTGTGGGCGAGCTGGAACTACGTCGCGCGCAGCGGGGACGAAACCCGCCGGGTCGAGGTGACGTACTGGATGAACCGGCTGCAGGGCCTCGACGACCGCACTCCGCTGTTCGTCACCCTCAATCCGGCGCGCGAGCCGCGGCCGGAGACCGTGCTGTGGTCCGGCAGCTACGACCATCCGGCCTTCGACGTCGCCTCGGCGGCGGCGCAGAAATCGCTGTGGTCGCTGCAGGGACGGCGGAACACGTGGTTCTGCGGCGCCTGGTTCGGCGCCGGCTTCCACGAGGACGGCCTGCAATCGGGCCTCGCCGTCGCGGAACAGCTGGGGGGCATTCGCCGGCCGTGGCGGGTCGAGGACGAGTCGGGCCGCATTCACGTCGGCCCGGCGCCGACGACGAGGCAACTGGCGGAAACATGATCGAGAGCGCGCTCTACGAAGGCGACGTCAGCCATCTCCGGGTCCGGCCGCGGCGACATTTCCTGCGCTACAGGGCGTTCTGGCTGCTGCTCGATCTCGACCGGCTCGACGAGATCGCGGCGCGGACGCGCTTCTTCTCGCGCAACCGCTTCGACCTTCTGAGCTTCCACGACGGCGACCACGGCGACGGCGGCTCCCGGCCGCTGCGCGAGCAGGCCGAGGTGCTGGCGGGTGCGGCCGGGGCCGACGTGTGCGGGGGGAGGGTGTTGCTCTTCACCCTGCCGCGGATCCTCGGCTACGCCTTCAATCCGATCAGCGTCTACTTCTGCCTCGACCGAGACGACGTCCTGCAGGCGGTCATCTACCAGGTCGACAACACCTTCGGCGAGCGCCACGCCTACGTGATCCCGGTGGCCGATCCGCAGGCGCGGGTGATCCGCCAGCGATGCGGCAAGGCGATGCACGTCTCGCCCTTCATGCCGATGGACCTTCGCTACCGTTTCCTGCTGACGCGGCCGGAGGAGACCTTCTCGCTCGCCGTCAGCGCCGCCGACGGCGACGGCACCGTGATCTCGGCGGTTCTGTCGACCCGGCGCCGGCCGATCACCGCCGCGACGCTTCTCGCCGCCTGCCTGCGTGTGCCTTTCGCCGGCCTCAAGACCATGGCCGCGATCCACGTCGAGGCGGCCCGCCTCTGGTTCAAGGGCCTGAGGTTCCACCGCCAGCCGCCGCCGCCGGAGCGGCCGGCGACGGTGGTCCGCTCGCCCGCTCCCACCCCCGTCAATTGACGAAGGACCCTGCGATGTCCCGCCACGATCGCCATCTCCCGACGTCCCCGTCCCCGGCGCCGGCCTCCCGCGCGACCGCAGAGAAGCGGGCCGGAAAGCTGCGTGGCGGCCCCGACGCCCTGTTCGGCCGCTGGCTGGCTCGGCGCATCCTCGGCCGGCTGGAACGGGGCCGGCTCGTCGTCGTCACGCCCGAGGGCGATCATCTCGTCGGCGAGGGCGGGGAGCCGGGCACCGAGGCGACGCTGGTGATCGGGCGCTGGCGGGCGATGCGGCGGCTGGCGATCGGCGGCGACATCGGCTTCGCCGAGGCCTACATCGACGGCGACTGGTCGAGCCCGGACCTTTCGGCGATGATCGCGCTCGGCGCCGAGAACGTCGACGCGCTGGAGCGGATCTGCGCCGGCAATCCGCTGGTGCGTCTCATCGAGCGCCTGCGTCACCGGCGCAACGGCAACTCGAAGGCCGGCTCGCGGCGCAACATCGCCTTCCACTACGATCTCGGCAACGACTTCTACCGGCTGTGGCTCGACGACAGCATGACCTATTCCTCGGCGCTCTATGACGATCCGGCGATGTCGCTGGAGGCGGCGCAGTCGCGCAAGATCGCCGAGGTGTTGCGCCAGCTCGACATCCGCGGCGGCGAGCGTGTGCTCGAGATCGGCAGCGGCTGGGGCGCGCTCGCCATGGAACTCGCCCGCCGCGGCGCCCACGTCACGACGCTGACGCTTTCGCGCGAGCAGCACGACCACGTGGTCGAGGCGGCGGCCCGTGCCGGCCTTTCCGACCGCGTCGAGGTGCGTTTGCAGGACTACCGCGACGTCACCGGCACCTTCGACCGCATCGTCTCGATCGAGATGCTGGAGGCCGTCGGCGAGGAATACTGGCCGGCCTATTTCGCCAAGCTGCGCTCCTGCCTCGCCCCGGCCGGCAAGGCGGTGCTGCAGGTGATCACCATCCGCGAGGAGCGTTACGACGCCTACCGCCGCGGCGCCGATTTCATCCAGCGCCACGTCTTTCCGGGCGGCATGCTGCCGACGCCGGCGGCGATCCGCCATCACGTCGGCGCGGTCGGCCTCGGTCTCGTCGGTGCCCACACCTTCGGCGACAGCTATCGCCTGACGCTGGCCGAATGGCGCCGGCGCTTCCTCGCCGCCTGGCCGCGGGTCGAAAGCCTCGGCTTCGGCCCGTCGTTCCGCCGGCTCTGGGAATATTACCTCGGCTACTGCGAGGCGGGCTTTCGCACCGGCATGATCGACGTCGGCCTCTACGCGCTGGCCCCGATCCCGGTTTCCGCGGCGGGCGCGGAGGGCGAGCGGGCGCTGACGCCGCGGTGAGCGGGTCGCGCTGAACGCGCCGGCCTCTTAAGTTGACTTCGCCGGGTGCCTCGGCTTTCTAGGCGTCCGATCCCAGACCCGCGAAGCGAAGTCCTCCGTCATGCTCGACACCAAATTCGAAGCCGCCACCGTCGAACCCCGCATCGATGCGGCCTGGGAGGCGGCCGGCGCCTTCAAGGCGGGGGCGGGTGCCGAACCCGGCGCCGAGCCCTTCACCATCGTCATTCCGCCGCCGAACGTCACCGGCTCCCTGCACATGGGCCACGCGCTCAACAACACGCTGCAGGACATCCTCGTGCGGCTGATGCGGATGCGCGGGCGGGACGTGCTGTGGCAGCCGGGGCTCGATCACGCCGGCATCGCCACGCAGATGGTCGTCGAGCGGCAACTCGCCGAGCGCAAGGAGCCCGGCCGGCGCGACATGGGCCGCGAGGCCTTCGTCGAGCGGGTCTGGCGGTGGAAGGGCGAATCCGGCGGCACCATCGTCAACCAGCTGAAGCGCCTCGGCGCCTCCTGCGACTGGTCGCGTGAGCGCTTCACCATGGACGAGGGCCTGTCGAAGGCCGTGCTCAAGGTCTTCGTCCAGCTCTACCGCGAGGGGCTGATCTACAAAGACAAGCGCCTCGTCAACTGGGACCCGAAGCTCCTCACCGCCATCTCGGACCTCGAGGTCGTTCCGACCGAGGTCAAGGGCAACCTCTGGCACTTCCGCTATCCGCTGGCGGACGGCGCGACCTTCCAGATGCCGGTCGCCTTCGACGACGAGGGCAACGCGACCGAATATGAGACCCGCGACTACATCGTCGTCGCCACGACGCGGCCCGAGACGATGCTCGGCGACACCGCCGTCGCCGTTCATCCGGACGACGAGCGCTACAAGGCGCTCGTCGCCGCCGGCGCGAAGGTGCGGCTACCGCTGGTCGGCCGGCTGATTCCGATCGTCGCCGACACCTATTCGGACCCGGAGAAGGGCACCGGCGCCGTCAAGATCACGCCCGCCCACGATTTCAACGACTTCGAGGTCGGCAAGCGCCACGACCTGCCGATGATCAGCGTCATGGACGTCGAGGCCACCATCGTTCTCGACGGCAACGAGGCTTTCCTCGACGGCGTGCCGGCGAGCGACGATCTCGCCGCGACCACGGCGGCGCTGCACGGCGTCGAGCGCTTCGCCGCCCGCAGGAAGATCGTGGCGATGATGGAGGAGAAGGGGCTTCTCGAGACCATCGAGCCCCACGTCCACATGGTGCCGCACGGCGACCGCGGCGGCGTGCCGATCGAGCCGTTCCTGACCGACCAGTGGTACGTCGACGCCGCGACGCTGGCCGGCCCGGCGATGGCCGCGGTGCGCGAGGGGCGGACCTCCTTCGTGCCGAAGGCGTGGGAGAAGACCTATTTCGAGTGGATGGAGAACATCCAGCCCTGGTGCATCTCCCGCCAGCTGTGGTGGGGCCACCAGATCCCGGCCTGGTACGGGCCGGATGGCAAGGTCTTCGTCGCCGAGACCGAGGAGGAGGCCGTCGGCGAGGCGCTGGCGCACTATGTCACCACCGGCATGTTCTCCGACGAGGAGGCGCGGGCGCTGGCCGAGGACGCCGACCGCCGCTCGATCTTCCTGACCCGCGACGAGGACGTGCTCGACACCTGGTTCTCCTCGGCGCTCTGGCCGTTCTCGACCCTCGGCTGGCCGGAAGAGACGCCGGAACTTTCCCGCTACTACCAGACCGACGTGCTGATCACCGGCTTCGACATCATCTTCTTCTGGGTCGCCCGGATGATGATGATGGGCCTTCATTTCATGAAGGACGACGACGGCGTCGCGGTGGAGCCCTTCCACACGATCTACATCCACGCCCTCGTCCGCGACGAGAAGGGCGCCAAGATGTCGAAGTCGAAGGGCAACGTCATCGACCCGTTGCAGCTGATCGACGAATACGGTGCCGACGCCCTGCGCTTCACCCTCGCCGCGATGGCGGCGCAGGGCCGCGACATCAAGCTCGCCCCCGCCCGCGTCGCCGGATACCGCAACTTCGGCACCAAGCTGTGGAACGCGGTTCGCTTCTCGCAGATGAACGGCTGCGCCCGCGTCGCCGGCTTCGACCCGTCGGCGGTGACCGAGACGATCAACCGCTGGGTGATCGCGGAAGTGGCGAAATGCGCCCGCGACGTCACGGCGGCGCTCGACGCCTATCGCTTCAACGACGCGGCAGGCGCGGCCTACGCCTTCGTCTGGAACGGCTTCTGCGACTGGTATCTGGAACTCGCCAAGCCGATCCTCACCGCCGAGGACGGCCCCGCCAAGGACGAGACGCGGGCGACCTGCGCCCACGTCATCGACGAGATCCTGAAGATCCTCCACCCCTTCATGCCCTTCATCACCGAGGAGCTGTGGGCGGAGACCGGCAAGACCGGTCCGTCGCGCGAGAGCCTCCTGGTGCTCGCCCGCTGGCCTCAGGCGGAGGTGACCGCCTCGCCGGCCGCCGACGAGATCAACTGGCTGATCCGCCTCATCACCGAGATCCGCTCCGTGCGGGCCGAGATGGGCGTCGCCCCGGCGACGCAGGTGCCGCTCGTCCTCGTCGGCGCGTCCGACGCGACGGCCGGCTGGCTCGCCACCCACGAGGCCGCGATCCGGCGGCTCGCCCGCGTATCGGACGTCTCGACCGCGGCGACGGCCCCGGCGCAGTCGGCCCAGATCGTCCTCGACGAGGCCACCGCCTGCCTGCCGCTCGCCGGCGTCGTCGACCTCGCCGCCGAGGGGGCGCGGCTTTCCAAGGAACTCGCCAAGCTCGACGACGAGATCGGCCGCATCGACAAGAAGCTCGGCAACGAAGCCTTCGTCGCCCGCGCTCCGGAGGAAGTGGTGGAAGCCGAGCGCGAGAAGCGCGAGGGCTACGCGGAGCGCCGGATCAAGGTCGCGGAGGCGCTGGCGCGGCTTTCGGGGGAGTGAGGGGGTTACGTTCGAGCCGGCGTCCAACGTCGGCGCGAGTGGTGCCGGCGCCCCCCTCATCCGCCCTTCGGGCACCTTCTCCCGCGAGGGGAGAAGGGGGTCCGGTGGGTGTTGGAGTGTATCGGGCGCAGAACGATCGCCGGGTTCGTGGCGACGTTGCGAAGAGTGCCGAGGCGATGCGGCTATCGTGAGGAAGCCGCAGCGTGAGCGAATCCCTTCTCCCCTTGCGGGAGAAGGTGCCCGAAGGGCGGATGAGGGGGCGCGGCCTCTCCTTCTCGCAGTGCACCGCGATTTCGCGCCCGCGCGACCCTTCGCAAATCTTCACCGAATCATGGTTCGATTCGACCGCTCACCACAGCGAGGCGGCGATGGCCACGAAGACGACGAAGCGGACCGCGAAGACGCCGGGCAAGCCGCGGGCGAAGGCCGCGGCCAAGCCGCGGGAGAAGGCTTCGGGCAAACGCAAGAGCACGGCATCTGCGCCGGGGCGCCTCGCCGCCATCGGCGGGCGCGCCCGCGGTATCCTGAGGTGGCCGCTGCGGATCGTCGTCTTCGCCGGCGTCGTCGTGCTGATTCTCGCCATCGCCGGCTGGATCACCTCGCGGCCGGGCAATCCGCTGTTCTATCCGCCGCGGTCCGGGGCCGAGACGATCACCGTCGCGGTCGCCGACCACGGACTGCACGCGGGCCTGATCCTGCCGACCGACCGGCTGCGCCAGTATGCCTACACCGACGGCCACCAGGCGCTCATCGAGGTGACGGAGCGCTTCCTGCAGCACCGCTGGCTGGAGATCGGTTGGGGCGACGAGGTGTTCTACCGCTTCGCCCCGACGCTCGGCGCGGTCAACGCCTCGATGGCCGCCTCGGCGCTGTTCGCCGGCGAGCGCAAGACCGTGCTCCACGTCGCCGGCGTCGACGCGGCGCCCAAGCTCGCCTTCTACAAGAGCGACGTCGCCGAGATCGCCCTGTCCGAACCCGGCTTCCGCGTGCTGGCGGCCCGGCTGGAGGAGAGCTTCGCCCGCAAGGACGGCACCGCCGTCGACCTCGGTGAGGGTCTCTACGCCCAAAGCGCCTTCTACGGCGCCACGGGCGGCTACAGCCTGCTGTCGGACTGCAACCACTGGGTCGGGCGGATGCTCAACGCCGCCGGCGTCACCGTCTGGCCGCTGCTCGACACGCTGTCCGCCGGCCTGATGGTCGACCTTCGCTGGCACGCGCAGACGAAGTGAGGCCGGGGCGGCTCAGTCTCCGGCGACCGTCGGTCCGAAGATCGCCTCGAATTCGGCCCTGAGCGCGACGTCGACGTCTTCCATCGTCACCGGCAGGCCGAGGTCGACGAGGCTGGTGACGCCGTGGTCGGCGACGCCGCAGGGCACGATGCCGGAGAAATGCGACAGGTCCGGCTCGACGTTGAGGGCGATGCCGTGGAACGAGACCCAGCGGCGCACGCGGATGCCGATCGCCGCGATCTTGTCCTCGGTGTCGGCGCCGCGGTCCGGCCGGCGGACCCAGACGCCGACGCGGTCCTCGCGCCGCTCGCCGCGGACATGGAAGTGCCAGAGCGTGGCGATGATCCATTCCTCCAGCGCGGCGACGTAGGCGCGCACGTCCTGCCGGCGGCGCTTCATGTCCAGCATCACGTAGGCGACGCGCTGGCCGGGGCCGTGGTAGGTGTACTGGCCGCCGCGGCCGGTTGCGAACACCGGGAATCGTCCGGCATCGACGAGGTCCGCCTCCCGCGCGCTGGTGCCGGCGGTGTAGAGCGGCGGGTGCTCGACCAGCCAGACCCGCTCGGCCGCCTCGCCGCGGGCGATCGCCTCGACCCGGGCCTCCATGGCGGCGACGGCCTCGGGATAGGGCAGGGGTGCCTCGCGCACGACCCATTCGACCGGCGGCGATCCCGCGTCCGCGCGGAAGGTGACGTCGAGTTCGTCGCGGGCGTTAACCATTCGGAAACCTATCGGTAACACTCTCTTCACCACTTCGCCCGCGCGGCCGGCCGCGCGGACTGGAAGGACTTCAAGGAGACGGCGCGGCGCATGTCAACGCTCGACAGGATTTCGGTGGAGCTCTCTGTGGTGCTCGGCTCTTCGGTGATGCCGGTGCACCAGTTGCTGCGCATGGGCCGCGGCGCGGTGATCGAGCTCGACAACGGCGCCGACAGCGACGTCGACATCTACGCCAACGACATCAAGATCGCCCGCGGACAGGTGGTGCTGAAGGGCGAGCGCGTCACCATCGAGATCACCGAGGTGCTGAAGCGCAGCCCGCTGACCCGGGCGACGCCGAGCGTGAAAAAGGTGTGAACCGGGAAACGAATTAAGTCGGTCACGGGCGTCATTTATCCTCTTGTGCGCCCCCCCGCCTTTTGTTACATCCCCCGCGTCGCCGGAGAGCCGGCGGCGAAGTGACATGCGGTCGTGGCGGAATTGGTAGACGCGCAGCGTTGAGGTCGCTGTGGGGCAACCCGTGGAAGTTCGAGTCTTCTCGACCGCACCACTTCGGCTCTTCTGAAGAGCCGGGAATTTCCGAAGAAGTACGAGAGTGAAGCCTTGCGATGCTCCGATCGCGAGGCTTTTTTGCTTTCGATCGCGGCAGACGGTCGCTCAGTCGTGGGACGCCGCCAGCCTAGCGCCGCCCGGCTTCCCGAAGCCTCCCGGCACCCGCCAATCTTCTCCCCGCCGGGGAGAAGGTGGCCCGAAAGGCCGGATGAGGGGGGGCGACCTCGCTGCGGGCGGGGCGCATACGAATCGAGCCCTGCCGTGCCGCGCCCCCTCATCGCTTCGCTGTGCGAGGCACTTCTCCCCGCAGGGGAGAAGATGGTGTGCGCCGCGAGACCGAGGACAACGCCACGCGCGCCCGCGGCCCGTTCACCACCTCACACGTATTTGCGCCAGTCGTGCTCCTCGCGAAAACCCAGCACCTCGCGGATCTTGCGATTCGACAGAGGCGCCTCGAAGCCTTCGAGCGGGCGGGTCAGCGGCGTGTCCGGTGCCCACTTCTTCAGGAAGGCCTCGGTCGGCTCGTCCGCCGTGATGGTGTCGTTGACGGCGTTGAAGACCTGGAAGCCGAGGCCGTCCGTCTCGAGGCAGAGGTGGACGATCTGGCCGAGGTCGCGGGCGTCGATGTAGCTCCAGGCGTTGCGCTTGCGCGAGGGCGGGTCGGCGACGAAGCCCGGGAAGCGGTCGTATTCGTGCGGTTCGATGACGTTGCCGATGCGCAGGGCGTAGACGTCGGCGCCGAATCTCATCGCGAAGGCGCGGGCGGTCTTCTCGTTGCAGACCTTGGAGAGGCCGTAGCTGTCCATCGGGTCGACGTCGTAATCCTCCTCCAGCGGGAAGCGGTGATAGTCCTTGTCGCCCTCGGCGAAGCAGACGCCGTAGGTGGTCTCGCTGGAGGCGACGATCACCTTCGGGATGCCGAGCTTCATCGCCGCTTCGATCACGTTGTAGGTGCTCGTCACGTTGATGCGGAAGGTCTCGTTGTCCGGGCGGATCAGCACCCGCGGCACCGCGGCGAAGTGGACGACGGCGTCGAGCCGGGCCGGCACGTGTCCCTCGTCGAAGCCGGCGAAGCCGAAGTGGCTGGTGAGGGCGTTGAAGACCTGGCCGCTGTCGGAAAGATCGGTGATCAGCGTCTCGACGCCGTCGCAGTCGAGGGGCACGAGGTCGAGGTTGAGGATGTCGTGGCCCTTCGCCTTCAGCCACGGCACCACGTGGCGCCCGGCCTTGCCCGATCCCCCGGTGAACGCGATCCGCTTGCCCATCCTGCTCGTCCTCTCGACTGTCCACGATCGGCCCGATGTGAGGAGGAGGGGAGGCGAAGTCAATCGGGGCGGCGAAGGTTCGTCGCGGGCTCGTCCGGGCGGCGTCGCGGAGACCGTGCCCTGGCGGCGGGAAAAGCCGGGAATTCTGCGGAAAAGATCGCGGGCCGCCGCCTTCGGCGTTGCTCTTTGCGGCCCGGTCGCCTAATCGGAATCCATGGGAAACGAAACGAGACCGAGCGACGGCGTCGAGCCGGTGAACCTGCGCGAGGCGCTGGAAGAGCGCTATCTCGCCTATGCGCTTTCGACCATCATGCACCGGGCATTGCCCGACGTGCGCGACGGCCTGAAGCCGGTGCATCGCCGCGTGCTCTACGCCATGCGGCTCTTGCGGCTCGATCCCGGCCAGGCCTTCAAGAAATGCGCCCGCGTCGTCGGCGACGTCATCGGCAAGTATCACCCGCACGGCGACCAGTCGGTCTACGACGCGCTGGTGCGCCTCGCCCAGGATTTCGCCCAGCGCTATCCGCTGGTCGACGGCCAGGGCAACTTCGGCAACATCGACGGCGATA